>NZ_BAAHAW010000024.1:0-60954 GCF_054777235.1 Humibacter antri
GCTCCGCGACGGCACCCTCTATGACCCTGGCCACGCCCTCGCCGCTTGACAACGACATAAGGACACACAATTCTTCGTAGTCAAATGAGACTCAAGCAAACCAGCGTGACTCAGAAAATGCCTTTGATCTGCGGATTCTTTCGGGCAGACGAGCGCTCTGGTCGCCGTTCGAGAATTCGAGTCCCTCCAGGGGCACCACTTCTGCTGCTTGATCAGGCGCTCGCGTGCGGCCCTGCGTGTCAGGGTTGGGTGAGTCCACCGGTTCATAGCAAGTCCGCCTGCGGGGCGTTGAAGGATCACCCAGTCTGATGAGTTCGAGTTCCCTGGCCGCGGTCGCCGCGGTCGCCGATGATGGAGTGGTGTCTGCTCCGTCGAATCCTGACCGGCCGGCACGGCGACGCACGTTCACGCCGGCCCAGAAGCTGAAGTACCTGTCTGAGTACGAGACCGCATGCGAGACCGGCTTGGGTAACGCGTATCTGCGGGGCGAGGGCCTGTACTCGTCGCTGATCTCGGAGTGGCGCAAGCAGCGCGACGCGGGCGTGCTGGAGGGCAAGAATCCTGCAGACGCGGTCGGGCGGCTCACGCGAGAGCAGGCCGAGATCGCCCGGCTGAAAGGCCAGCTGCGTAAGGCTGAGCAGAAGCTCGCGACGACAGAGATGGCGTTGGAGATCATGGGAAAAGCGCACGCGCTCTTGGAGCAGATCTCCGAGAGCGCGGACACCGACAAGCGTCGCGGGACACGCTGATGACCGCGTACGCGGAGCTGACCGGCGTGGGCGTGCCGACCCGGCAAAGCGCCGTGCTGACCGGGGTGCCGCGGGCCACCGCCGCCCGGGCGACCGCGCGTGCTCACCGGCCGGACCCGGAACCGGCCGGCCCGCGGCCGGTGCCGGTGCCGGTGAACAAGCTGTCTTGCGCCGAACGTGCCACCGTGCTTGCCGTGCTCAACAGCGACGAGTTCGTCGACAAGCCGCCGTTGCAGGTCTACGCGATCCTCCTCGAACAAGGCCGGTACGTCGCCTCGGTCTCCACGATGTACCGGGTGCTGGCCGAGAACCGGCAGATCCGCGAGCGACGGCGCCTCGCGACCCATCCGCCGAGGAAGGTGCCGGAGCTGATCGCGACTGCGCCCGGGCAGGTGCTCTCCTGGGACATCACGAAGCTCGCCGGTCCGGTGAAGGGCACGTACTTCGACGCGTACGTGATGATCGACATCTTCTCCCGATACATCGTCGGCGCGGTCGTGCACGCCACCGAAGACGGGATCCTCGCGAAAGAGATGATGCTGGACGCGTTCGGAATCCACGGCACCCGGCAGGTGGTGCACTCCGACGGCGGACCGTCGATGACCTCGAAGACCGTGCGGACCCTGCTCGCCGATCTCGGAGTGACCGCCTCCCGCTCCCGCCCCCACGTCTCGAACGACAACCCGTACTCCGAAGCAGTGTTCAAGACGATGAAGTACCTGCCTCTGTTCCCCGACCGGTTCGACGACCTCGCCCACGCCCGCCGATTCCTCGGCGAGTTCGTGAACGCGTACAACCACCACCACCGGCATACCGGGATCGGGATGCACACCCCCGCCGACGTCCACTACGGGCACGCGGACCACATCGACCGCGACCGAGACGCCGCGCTCGATACCGCCCGCCGCGCGCACCCCGAACGATTCGGCACCCGCGCACAGCAACGCCCGAAGATCCTCGACCGAGAACCAGCCACCTGGATCAACCCGCCACCAACCGACGAGCTCCAACTCGCTGCCTAACACCCACCGGCCTCACCCGCCTTGACAAATTCCGCGGTCGCGACAGTAGCCTTGTTCGCGTCGGCTCCGAGAGCGGGGGTGCGCACATGGATGAGCGGCGGCGCCTGCTCGAGCGCCTGTTCTCTCGTGATGGTGCCGCCGAACCGGCGGAAGAGCATCCCGATCCCGTCACCGGCGAGACGGTTCGCATGACACCGAGCCAGTGGGCGTTAGCCGAGTACGACCGGTTGCACGCTTCGCAGATCGATGGCGCCGCCGACGGGCACCCGGCGAGCATGGACCATGTCGATCCGAGTGCGCGCGACGGAAGTGCCGACATCCGGCTGCCCGATGACCAGAGCCTCGCGGAGGCACGGAACTCAGGAGTCAAACCGGCGTCGCGCGCGCGGAAGTGGCTGCCGTACGCGGCCGCCGTCGGTGCATTCGTACTCGGAGTCGCCGTCACGGGCGGTGTGGAAGCCGCTGTCGGTCCCCGGTCGCCGCGCAGCAGCACGAGCGTCGGTGTTCCGACCAGCGCGGGAGGAGTGTCTGCTTCTCAGCCCGGACAAGGTGACGAGGGGGCGACCCTGGTCGCCGTCTCCCGATACTTTGCAAGCGCCCCCAAAGGTGACGATCTCTCCGCGGACGTCGCTCGCGGATTCGACACGGCGTCGTTCCACCTTGTCACCGGGCGGGCGAACGCGAAGGACGGCACTGCGGTCTACGCCGCGCGCCGACTCGACGGTGAGTACTGCTTGGTCGTGGTGGCCGACGCCGGTCGTACGGCAGAGACCTGCGGCACCTTGGACGACATCGCGCGGCGCGGGCTCAGCCTGACAGCTGATACGACCTCCACAGCAGGCCCGGGCGCAGTGGCCGTGACGGTGACCTGGGCAACCGACGGCACCATCAGCTGGACAACAGGTGCATCAGCTGGATGACGTACGGTCATTGCTTCGCGAGCGTTCCGATCTTCGAACCGCCGTCGTCGTAGACGACGAGCTGGTCGCCCGAGCGTTTCGCGGACGACGCTTTGTTCAACCAGGTGGTGACTCCGGGGCACGCCATCAACGTCGACGCGAAATGGCCGAACGAGAACGTTCCACCCGAGATGGTGCCTTTGCCGGTCAAGCGATTGCATCCATCCGTGCCGTGAAAGGTGCCGTCGTGTTCGATCGTCAGATTCGCCTGACCCGAACTCGTGGAACCCCATGACCCGGTGAAGTCGGAGGAACCGCCGCTGCATGCCGTCAGCGACACGGTCAGGATGCCCGCCAGTAGGAAGGCGGAGGCCCATCGCGTCGCATTCATGTCGGTCTCCTCGTCATCGATCCTCGGTACGAACCAGCCGTACGGGCTGACCGTAACGGACAGCCGATGCGCTCGGAATTCGGGTGTGCTGTTCTCACCCGTATCGGTGGAGGCCTCGCGGGATGCAGCAACAGCATGACCCGAAGGCGACGATCGGCCGCGTCGACGCCGGCGACGAAGCCTTTCGAATCCAGCAACGGCCGACCGGGAGATCGTCAATAGCACTGATGGCAGTATGTCCTGACATACTGACGTGAGCGTGTATGGTGATGGTCATCTCAACGACGAGGGGTCTGAATGAGTCGGTACGGCGGCAGGCTGGGAGTGGGACTGATCAGTGTGGGGTGGATGGGCAACGTCCACACTCGCGCGTATCAGGCCGTTCCTGCCCGGTATCCGGAGTTGCGTTTGCAGCCGGAACTCGTGCATGTCGCTGACACGGCATCGGACCGTCGCGACTACGCGCAGAACCAGCTCGGCTTCAGCCGTGCCTCCGTCGACTATCACGCCGTGATCGAGGATCCCGAAGTCGACGTGGTCTCGATCTGTGCGCCGAACTTTCTGCACGCCGAGATAGGCATCGCAGCAGCGCGAGCAGGAAAGGCGTTCTGGATCGAGAAGCCCGCCGGTCGCGGAGTAGCCGACACCGAGGCGATCGTGCGTGAGGCCGACCTCGCGGGCGTTCCGACTTCCGTCGGCTTCAACTACAGAAATGCACCGGCGGTCGAACATGCCAGAAAGCTGATCGAAGACGGCACCATCGGGACCGTCACGAATGTGCGCGGCACGATGTTCGCCGACTATTCGGCAGATCCGAGCGGCGGGCTTTCGTGGCGATTCATCCGATCGCTCGCGGGATCCGGGGTCTTGGGCGATCTGATGGGGCATCTCGTCGACCTCGTGCATTACCTGGTGGGACCCATCAGCGAGGTGGCGGCACTCACGAGCACAGTGCATCCGGAACGCCCCAAGCTCGCCATGGGGCAGGCGACGCACTTCGCCCGGGGCCTGAGCGGCGAGCGCGGCACGGTGGAGAACGAGGATTATGCAGGACTGCTGGTCCGTCTGGCCGGGGGCGCTGTCGGAGCGCTCGAGGCGAGCCGTGTTGCGACCGGGCGGCGAGCACACTACGAGCTCGAGATCTACGGCACCGAGGGCGCGCTCAGCTGGGACTTCGAACGGATGAACGAGTTACGGCTCGCGGTCGGCCGCGGGGCTCACTCGGGGTTCACGACCATCTTTGCCGGCCCTGGATTCGGCGATTTCGAGCGGTTCCAGCCCGGGGCCGGAACGGGCATGGGCTACGACGACCTCAAGGTGATCGAGGCTGCGAAGTTTCTCGAAGCTCTGAGTGGTCGTCGTCGGCGCAACGCGGATGTTCACGATGCGCTCGCTGCCGCCCGGGTCGCCGAGGCGGCCGAGACCAGCGCCGAGTGCCGCCGTTGGTGCGATGTCCCATCGACTGAGGGAACGAACGGGGCGGTAGACGCACCGACTCAGCCGGCCACGACTTGACCGACGACTAGACCGTCCCACCTGTTCCACCCCTGACGCAGGTTCATGCGCAGGTTTCCACAAGAGACGTATCCAAAGGAGGTTACGCACATGTTCCGCAACAACAAGCGCACCTGGCTTGCCGCAACGGCCGTGGCAGCCGGTGCGATGCTCGCACTATCTGCATGCACGGGTACCGGTGCGGTAGACAAGCACGCAGGCTCGAATACGGCGGCCGCGGCAGCTACCAGTGGCAAGTACACATTCGCCGTGATCACTCACGCTGCTCCCGGCGACACATTCTGGGATGTCGTCAAGTCCGGCGCGATGGCGGGCGGCAAGGCGATGGGCGACAAGGTCACCTATCAGGGCGATCCGGATGTTCAGAAGCAGAGCCAGCTGATCGAATCGGCCATCGCGCAGAAAGTGGATGGACTCGTCGTCTCGATGGCGAACCCGGAGGGGTTGAAGGGTGCACTCGCTGACGCGAAGAAGGCAGGCATCCCGTTCATCACCATCAACTCCGGCCTCGCCCAGTCGCAGGCTTACGGTGCGATCACTCACGTCGGTCAGGATGAGGAGCTTGCAGGCGAGTCTGTCGGTAAGAAGCTCAATGCCGACGGACTGAAGAACGTGCTCTGCGTCATACACGAAGCTGGAAATCAGGGGCTCGAGCAGCGTTGCGCAGGCGTCGCCAAGACGTTCGGCGGCACCGTCAAGAACATTCAGGTCGACATCAACAACGTGGCCGATGCAGGCAACACGATCAAGAGCGCGCTCCTGTCCGACTCGTCGGTCGACGGAGTTCTGGCATTGAATCCGGAGATCGCGGTCGCCGCGGAGCAAGCACGCGACAGCGCGGGGAGCAAGGCGCAGATCGCCACCTTCGACGTGTCAAGCGACGTATTGAAGCTCATCGAACAAGGCAAGATCCTGTTTGCCGTCGACCAGCAGCAGTACCTCCAGGGGTACCTGCCGATCGTCTTCCTGCACCTTTACAAGACCAACGGGAACACCGTCGGCGGCGGGATGCCGGTCTACTCCGGCCCTGGGTACATCACCAAGGACAACGCCGCTCAGGTCGCAAAGTTTGCGAAGAACGGAACTCGATAACACGGTGGTCTTCGCGGCGGGGGTTCTGAATGATCGGGAGCCCCGCCGCCTGGATCGATCACAGGACGGAGCAGATTGAATGACCACCTCGACTCTCTCGGGTCGTGCGACGCCACCACTCGACGAGCGACTCAGCAGGGCGAATCCCATCGTGAAGGCACTCCGGCGACCGGAGGTCGGCGCCGGAGTGGCCGCCATCCTGATCTTCATCTTCTTCTCGGTGGTGACAACCTCATTCCTGACACCGGCGGGTGTCTCGACATGGCTCTACTCCGCATCGCTCTACGGCATCATGGCCGTTGCCGTCGCCCTCCTGATGATCGGCGGTGAGTTCGATCTCTCCGCCGGGGCGATGACCGGCACTACAGGCCTGACGGTCGGCGTTCTGACCACGTGGTACGGCCTGAACATCTGGGTGGCGCTCATCGTCACCCTGGCGTTCGCGCTCGCGATCGGCTTGTTCAACGGGATCGTCGTGATGCGGACGGGTCTCCCGAGCTTCATCGTCACACTGGGAACCTTCTTCATCCTCCAGGGCATCAACCTTGCAGTGACCAAACTGATCACCGGCCAGGTTGCGATTCAGGGCATGACGAGCGTGCCGGGATTCTCCTCGGTCAAAGCGATCTTCGGCGAGAGCATCGGCTTCGGCTCGAGCGGATTCCACCTGGAGACCGCGGTCATCTGGTGGGTGGTGATCACGATCGTCGCCACCGTGGTCTTGATGCGAACTCGTGCGGGCAACTGGATATTCGCTGTGGGCGGGCAATTGCAATCAGCCCGACAGACGGGTGTGCCGGTCAATCGCACGAAGATCGGGCTCTTCATGACGACAGCAGGCTGCGGGTGGCTCGTCGGCATGCTCTCGCTCTTCGACGTGGGCACCGTACAGGCGACGACGGGAATCGGGGATGAGTTCATCTACATCATCTGCGCGGTCGTAGGCGGGTGTCTGTTGACCGGTGGGTTCGGATCCGCTGCGGGAGCAGCGATCGGTGCACTCATCTACGGGATGACGCTTCAGGGCATCGTGTTCGCGCAGTGGGACAACAACTGGCTGAAGGCATTCCTCGGGGCGATGCTTCTGCTGGCGGTCCTGATCAACCTGTACGTGCGACGACAGGCGGGAGGCCGAGAATGACTGAGGATGCCACCGATAGCGATGCCGGCATCGAACCGACGAGGGACGAGCAGGTAGCGGACGAGCATGTTCTAGAACGTGCTCTATCGCGCCCCGAACCCGCGAGGAGCGCCGGCGGCAATCGTGCCGGGTCGGAACTACTGACAGGTGCAGCCGATCTCTCGATCGTCGGAACGCCATCCATCCTCGAGGTGCGGAGCATCGGCAAGACCTACGGGTCGATCATCGCCCTCAAGGACGTTTCGGCGTCGGTCTCCGCGGGCGAGGTGCTCTGTGTGCTCGGAGACAACGGCGCGGGCAAGTCGACGTTCATCAAGATCCTCGCCGGCGCACACGACTACAGCTCCGGCGCCCTGCTAGTGGATGGGGTGAAGCGACACTTCGCGAGCCCGCGGGCTGCGTTGGACGCAGGAATTGCGACGGTGTACCAGGACCTGGCGGTTGTTCCGCTGATGCCCGTGTGGCGCAACTTCTTCCTGGGATCCGAATTGAGCGCTGCCGGCATGCTCAAGGTTCGCCAGATGAAGGCGATCACGAAAGAAGAACTCGGCAAGATGGGCATCGATCTGCGTGACGTCGATCAGCCCATCGGCACTCTCTCCGGCGGCGAACGGCAGTCGGTCGCGATCGCGCGCGCCGTCTATTTCGGCGCCCGGGTCGTCATCCTCGACGAGCCGACATCGGCGTTGGGCGTGAAACAGGCGGGCGTCGTGCTGAAGTACATCGCACGGGCGCGCGACAACGGACTCGGCGTCGTGTTCATCACTCACAATCCGCACCACGCCTACCCGGTCGGTGATCGCTTCTTGCTGCTCAAGCGTGGTGCCAGTCTCGGGCTCTACGACAAGAGTGAGATTGCGATCGACGAGCTCACCGCGCTCATGGCGGGTGGTGCGGAGCTTGAAGCCCTTGCGCACGAGTTGGCTCGGGCGTGAAGGTGTGCTCCGCCCGATTTCGTACAGACGTCAATCGATGTGATAGTTTGACAGGACAATAGATCAAAAATGACCCTGCGATTACCCGATGAGGGAGTGGCGCACACATGACTGAGACGGACGGGACGCCGTCGCCCGCGGACGCGGCCTTCGACCTGATCACGTTCGGCCGCATCGGCGTCGACATCTACCCGCTGCAAGACGGCGTCGGACTCGAAGAGGTGCAGACGTTCGGCAAGTACCTTGGTGGCAGCGCCACCAACGTCGCGATCGCGGCCGCACGTCACGGGCTCCGCAGCGCCGTGATCACGGGCACCGGCAACGACCCGTTCGGGCGCTACGCACATCTCGAGTTGACGCGATTGGGCGTGGACGACCGCTTCGTGAAGACGGTTCCCGAGCTGAACACGCCGGTCACGTTCTGCGAGATCTTCCCGCCCGACGACTTTCCTCTCTACTTCTACCGGGAACCGATCGCACCAGACCTGACGATCGCGGCGGACGACCTGGACACCGACCAGATCAGCAGGGCCCGCATCTTCTGGGCGACGGTGACCGGGCTCTCTCGCGAGCCGAGCCGAGCCGCGCACCATGCGGCGTGGGATGCCCGTCGCCGGCAGCCGCTCACCGTTCTCGACTTGGACTACCGGCCGATGTTCTGGGCGTCGCCCGAGGCCGCGACGGCCGAGGTCGGTCGGGCGCTCGAACAGGTCACCGTCGCGGTAGGCAACCGGGAGGAGTGCGCGATCGCCGTCGGCGAGACGGATCCGCATCGGGCGGCGGATGCCCTGCTGGAGCGAGGCGTGGAGCTCGCCGTCGTGAAGCAGGGGCCGCGCGGTGTGCTGGCCAAGACGCACCAGGAGACCGTCGAGGTGCCGCCGTTCGCGGTGCAGGTCGTGAACGGCCTGGGTGCCGGTGACGGGTTCGGCGGCGCGCTCTGCCACGGGCTGCTGCAGGGCTGGGACCTGCGGCGGGTCATCCGCTTCGCCAACGTCGCGGGTGCGATCGTCGCCAGCAGGCGCGAGTGCTCCACCGCCATGCCGACGACCGCAGAGGTGGACGAGCTCATCGAGGAGGCAGACGGTGTCCGTGCCTGAGGGGAACACGTCGACCTCTGCCGTCTCGCGCCCCAGTGGCACCGCCGACACGTCGCTCGGGCGAAGCGCGGAAACCGACGCCGGGGGCCAGGGCTCAACCGGCGGTTCTTCACCCGCGGCGTCCCGCGAGCGCGTGAGACCGATCGAGGACGATGCGTTCGCCCGCCTCAGGGCGGCGCGGCAGCGCGACCCGGCATCCGTCGCCTCGACGCTTCAAGCCCGCAGGCGTCGCCCCCTCGTGCGCGACGACGGGCGGTTGTTCATCGTGGCCGCCGACCATCCGGCGCGCGGGGCGCTCGGCGTGCGCACCGACCCGCTCGCCATGGCCGACCGGTACGACCTGCTGCAGCGCATTGCGCTCGCGCTGTCGCGTCCGGGGGTGGATGGCGTGCTCGGCACGCCCGACGTCATCGAAGACCTCGGCATGCTCGGCGCGCTCGAAGGCAAGATCGCCGTCGGCTCCATGAACCGCGGCGGCCTGCGCGGCGCGGCCTTCGAGATGGACGACCGGTTCACCGGGTACGACGTCGACTCGATCACGGGTTCCGGACTGGATGCCGCCAAGCTGCTCGTGCGCGTGAACCTGCAGGATCACGCGACGGCGGGCGTCCTCGAAGACACCGCCCATGCCGTCACGAAGGCGGCGCAGGCCAGTCTGCCGATCATGCTCGAGCCATTCATGAGCGAATGGGTCGACGGACGCATCGTCAACGACCTGTCGACGGATGCGGTCATCACCTCGGTCGCGATCGCGTCTGGGCTGGGCGCCTCGTCGGCGTACACCTGGCTGAAGCTCCCGGTTGTGGCGGAGATGGAGCGGGTGATGGCGGCGACGACGCTGCCCACGCTGCTGCTCGGCGGGGACTCGGATGCCGATCCTGACGAGACGTACGCGTCGTGGGCATCCGCTCTGGCACTGCCCGGCGTGCACGGCCTGGTCGTCGGCCGCACCCTGCTGTACCCCCACGACGACGATGTCGCGCAGGCCGTGGACATCGCCGCCGCGCTCGTGCACGGGTGATGACGGCATCCGTCGCGCTCACGAATTCACGAGAACAGAAGGAAGCACCATGACGAACATCACGGTCCCCACCGGCTCGGCCGCCATCCCGCCTCGCGACGCGCCGGAACCGGCGGGTGGGGGCAAAGCGCCGGCAACCGGCACCCAGCACACGATCGTCTCGCACTGGATCGACGGCGCCGAGTACCCCTCGGCGAGCGGACGCACCGCGCCCGTCTACAACCCGGCGCTCGGGGTGGAGACGAAGCGCGTCGCCCTGGCGGACCAGGCGGAGATCGACGCGGCGATCGCGTCGGCGCAGGTCGGGTTCGAGGTGTGGAGTGCGTACTCGATCGCCAAGCGCCTGACCGTGCTATTCAGGTTTCGCGAACTGCTGAACGAGCGCAAGGGCGAACTGGCCGAGATCATCACGTCGGAGCACGGCAAGGTGCTCTCCGACGCGCTCGGCGAGATCAATCGCGGCCAGGAGGTCGTGGAACTCGCCACGGGGTTCCCTCACCTGACGAAGGGCGAGTTCAGCGAGGGCGTATCGACTGGCATCGACGTCTACTCCATCAAGCAGCCGCTCGGTGTGGTCGGTCTGATCAGCCCGTTCAACTTTCCGGCGATGGTGCCGATGTGGTTCTTCCCGGTGGCGATCGCGGCGGGCAACGCCGTCGTGCTCAAGCCGAGTGAGAAGGACCCGTCAGCATCGCTGTGGATAGCGAAGCTGTGGAAGGAAGCCGGGCTTCCGGATGGCGCGTTCACCGTGCTTCAGGGTGACAAGCTCGCTGTCGACGGCCTGCTGAACAGCCCGGTCGTGCAGTCGATCTCGTTCGTCGGCTCGACTCCGATCGCCCAGTACATCTACGAGACCGCGGCGAAGAACGGCAAGCGGGTGCAGGCGCTCGGCGGCGCGAAGAACCACATGCTGGTGTTGCCGGACGCCGATCTCGACCTGGTCGCCGATCAGGCGGTGAACGCCGGGTATGGCGCCGCCGGCGAGCGGTGCATGGCGGTCTCGGTCGTGCTCGCGGTCGATGGGCCGCCACGGGCCGGTTCCGGTGCGTGGCGAAGCGACGGGACGGCCGAGCCCGTAGGGACCGTCGCGGACGAACTGATCGCCAAGATCTCCGATCGCATCGGCCGGCTGAAGGTGGGCAACGGAATCGGCGGACCGGATGGCGAGCCCGATCTCGGACCCCTCATCTCGCCCGAGCACAAGAAGAAGGTGTCGGGCTACGTGGACATCGCCGAGGCGGACGGCGCGAAGATCGTCGTGGACGGCCGCGACTGCTCCGTCGAGGGCGGCGAGGACGGCTTCTTCTTCGGCCCGACCCTGATCGACGACCTGCCGACCACCTCGCGCGCGTACCAGGAGGAGATCTTCGGAGCGGTGCTCCAGGTGGTGCGGGTGAAGACGTTCCAGGAGGGCATCGACCTCATCAACTCCGGCCGGTTCGGCAACGGCACCGCCATCTTCACGAACGACGGCGGCGCGGCGCGGCGTTTTCAGAACGAGGTGCAGGTCGGAATGATCGGCATCAACGTTCCGATACCGGTTCCGGTGGCGTACCACTCGTTCGGCGGCTGGAAGAACTCGTTGTTCGGCGACGCGAAGGCCTATGGCGTGCACGGGTTCGACTTCTTCACGAAGGAGAAGGCGGTCACCAGCCGCTGGCTCGACCCGGCGACACAGAGCTCCTCGCATCGTGGCATCGACCTCGGGTTCCCGCAGAACGACTGAACGACGAAGGCGACCGATGAACGAGGACGACTGACGAACGAAAGGCATCACGTCACGATGGCTGTGCGCAATGAGTGGTTCTTTCCCCGTGGAGCGCTGAGCTCTGGCCCGTGGGAGGCGGTGGTCGACGCGAGCATCGACGGATGGCGGCACACGGGCATCCGTGTCGCCGAAGTCGACGGCGCCGGCGTCGAGCTGCCTGCCGGCGAGGTCGAACGCATCGTGGTGCCGCTTTCCGGCGCGTTCCGCGTCGAGTACGAAGGCACGACGATCGAGCTGGAGGGACGCGCGAACGTGTTCGACGGCCCGACCGATGTTCTCTACGTCGGGTGCGGTGAGGCGCTGCGCATCAGTGCTCGGGATGCAGGCGGCAACGGCCGCGTCGCCGTCGCCGAAGCGGTCACCGCCGTGCGCCGGCCGAGCGCCTACCTGCCGAAGGCCGACGTGCCCGTGGAGATCAGGGGGGCAGGACGCGACACCCGGCAGGTGCACAATTTCGGCACCCCGGGCGTGCTGGATGCCGCTGCGATCATCGCGTGCGAGGTCGTGACGCCCGCCGGCAACTGGTCCTCGCATCCCGCGCACAAGCACGACGAAGAGGTACCGGAGCACGAGTCGAGGCTCGAGGAGATCTACTACTTCGAGGCGGCCCCGCACTCGGGGCTGAACGCTCCGGAGAACACGGATGCCTTCGGCACGTTCGCCGCGTACTCCTCACCCGCTGGAGACATCGACACCGGTGCGATGGTGCGAACCGGCGACATCGCGTTGGTGCCGTTCGGCTACCACGGCCCGGCTGCCGCGGCGCCGGAGTACGACTTGTATTACCTCAATGTGATGGCCGGCCCGGGCGAGAAACGAGAATGGCTGATCAGCGACGACCCACGGCAGAGCTGGATCCGCAAGGCTTGGGAGAGCCGGCTCCCGGATGCTCGGCTCGCCGGAGGTCAGAACGGAGCACACCGATGACGACCAGGCGGATGACGGTCGGCCAGGCACTCGTCGAGTTCCTCGGCCACCAGTGGACGGTCGACGGTGACGTGCGCGAGCGAACGGTGCCGGGAATCCTCGGCATCTTCGGGCACGGCAACGTGGCCGGGATCGGGCAGGCGCTGAAGCAGTACAACGTGCTGCAGCCGACGCTGCTGCCCTACCATCAGGCCCGCAACGAGCAGGCGATGGTGCATCAGGCCGTAGGGTTCGCGCGCGTTCACCGGCGGCGGGCGACCCTGGCGGCAACGGCATCCGTCGGCCCTGGCGCGGCGAACATGCTCACCGGTGCCGCGCTGGCCACGGCGAACCGGATGCCCGCGCTGCTGCTGCCGAGCGACACGTTCGCCACCCGGGTGGCCGATCCCGTTCTGCAGCAGCTGGAGCATCCGCACGACCTAGGAGTGCAGGTGACGGACGCGTTCCGCCCGCTGTCGCGGTTCTTCGACCGGGTTCAGAGGCCGGAGCAGCTGTTCTCGATCGCGCTGAACGCGTTGCGCGTGCTGACCGATCCGGCCGAGACGGGTGCGGTGACGATCGCGCTGCCGGAGGACGTGCAGGCCGAGGCGATCGACGTGCCGGTGGAGTTCTTGCAAGACAGGGAGTGGCACATCCGTCGTCCGCTGCCGGAGCAGTGGGCCCTGGATGCCGCGGTGTCGGCGATTCGTGCGGCGAGGCATCCGTTCATCGTGGCCGGCGGCGGGGTCATCTACTCCGGTGCGGAAGACGCGCTGCGGGCGCTTGTGGAGGCCACGGGCGTTCCCGTCGGAACGAGCCAGGCCGGCGGCGGCGCGCTGAACTGGGCTCACCCGCAGTACCTGGGGGGTGTGGGCGCCACCGGCACGGCCGCCGCCAACCGGCTGGCCGAAGAAGCCGACGTCGTGATCGGCATCGGAACCCGGTACAGCGACTTCACGACCGCGAGTCGCACGGCGTTCCAGAACCCGCAGGTCACGTTCGTGAACGTGAACGTCGCGCCGTTCGACGCGTACAAACACGGCACGCAGCTGGCCGTGATCGCGGATGCCCGCGAAACGCTGGCCGCGCTGCTTCCGGCACTCGAGGGACATCGGGTCGAGCCCGCGTACGCCGAGCGCATCGAACGCGAGAAGCGTCGGTGGGATGCCGTCGTCGATGCGGCGTTGCAGGCATCCGCCTCCTCCGACGGCCCCGACCAAAGGCTGCCGAGCCAGGCGCAGATCATCGGGGCGGTGCAGTCGGCCACGTCGCCGCAGGACATCGTGGTGCAGGCGGCAGGATCGCTGCCCGGCGACCTGCACAAGCTGTGGCGGGTACGCGACCCGCTCGGCTATCACGTGGAATACGCCTTCTCGACCATGGGCTACGAGATCGCGGGCGGCCTCGGCGTCAAGCGCGGGCTGGAGGCGCTCGGGTATTCGGAACAGGGCGACGACCGCGACGTGATCGTCATGGTCGGCGACGGCTCCTACCTCATGCTGCACAGCGAACTCGCCACTGCGGTGGCCGAGGGCATCAAGATCATCGTGGTGCTCATCCAGAACGAGGGGTTCGCATCGATCGGGCACCTCTCCGAGACCGTCGGATCGCAGCGGTTCGGCACCCGCTACCGGCACTTCGACCACGACGCGCTCAACTTCGAGTCGGGGGATCTGCTGTCGGAGGTCGACCTGGCCGCCAACGCGCGCAGCTACGGCATCGACGTGATCGAGATCGAGCCTTCAGCGGACGCCATCGCCCGGCTGCACGACGCGGTCGCGGCGGCGAAGACCGGTCGGACGGCCACGCTCATCCACATTCACTCCGACCCGTTCGCGTACGCGCCGGACGGCGGTGGATGGTGGGATGTGCCGGTCGCGCAGGTCTCCGAGCTGGAGAGCACGAGGCAGGCATACGACGAGTACGTCGAACAACGCACGAAGCAGAGGCCCCTGCTGGGCCATGAGGAGGCGGGCGCATGAGCGAGACGCTGCGGATCGCGGTCATCGGCGCGGGCGTGATGGGGAGCGATCACGCGCGCACGATAGCTGCGAAGATCCACGGTGCCGCGCTCGCGGCCGTCGTCGACATCGACCTGGCGCGTGCCCAGGCGCTCGCCGCGGAACTCGGTGCGGGCTTCGCCACCGCACAACCGATGGATGCGATCGGCGGCGACGACGTGGACGCCGTGCTGGTGGCGTCGCACGACTCGACCCACACCGAGCTCGTGCTGGCGTGCATCGCTGCAGGCAAGCCCGTGCTGTGCGAGAAGCCGCTGGCGCTCGACCTCGAGGACTGCGCCCGCATCATCACAGCCGAGCGCAACCACGGTCGGAGACTGGTCTCGGTCGGGTTCTCCCGTCGCTTCGACCCTGCACTCGCCGAGCTCAAGGCGGCACTGGATGCCGGCGAGATCGGCCGCACTCTGCTCGCGCACGCGGTGCACCGCAACGTGTCGAGCGATCCGGCGGGCGACTCGGCGTCGACGGTGCTGGGCTCGGCGATCCACGAGCTGGATCAGACGCCGTGGCTGTTCTCTTCTCCGATCACGGAGGTGAGCTGGCATGCGCCGGCCAGCACCAGCCTGCTTCCCGGGCGCCAGGATCCGCAGCTGCTGCTGCTCCGCACCGCGGACGGCGCGCTGACCACGGTCGAAGTGTTCGTGAACGCCGTGTACGGCTACGACGTGCGCCTCGAGGTCGTGGGGGAGACCGGCACACTGGCGCTCGGGCATCCTGCCGCCGTCGTGCGCGACACGGCACTGACGCGCCAGAGCACGTATCCGGCGGATTGGCGACCGCGGTACGCGACGGCGTACCGGGCAGAGGTGCAGGCGTGGGTCGATGCGATCCATGCAGGCACCTACGCGGGGTCGGCTCTCGCAGACGCGGTCGACGGCTATCGGGCGACGGTGGTCGCGCGCGCGGTCATCGCATCGATGCAGTCGAGCGGCCGAACGGTCCTCGTCGACCACCCGCACACCGAGCGGGTCGAGAGCACCGCGCCGGTCGAGAGCACCACGCGGGTCGAGGGCACTGCGCGGCTCGAGAACACCGAGCGGGTCGACAACACCGAGCTCGCGCGAGCGGCCGAGCCTTTCAGCGAAGGAGCATGATCATGACTGGTGCAGGTCAGGCCAAGATCGCCGCCGCCCCGATCTCGTGGGGCGTCTGCGAGGTGCCCGGATGGGGGTTCCAGCTCACGCCGCAGCGTGTTCTCACCGAGATGGCCGAGCTGGGCTTCTCGGCCACCGAGTTCGGCCCGGTCGGGTTTCTGCCCGACGAGCCTGCTCGCAAGGCCGAACTCCTCGGCGGCTTCGGCCTCACAGCGACGGGAGGCTTCGTCCCCGTCGTGCTGCACGACCCGCGTCACGACCCCGTTCCCGAGGTGCAGGCCGAGCTCGCCGCGTACGGGCCGTCGGGTGCATCCGTGCTCGTGCTCGCCGCCGCGACCGGTGTCGAAGGCTACGACTCGCGGCCGGAGCTCGACGCGGTCGGTTGGGCCACGCTGCTGACCAACCTCGACCGACTGCAGGGGGCGGCTCAGGATGCTGGTGTCACGGCAGTGCTGCACCCTCACGTCGGCACGATGGTCGAGACCTCCGCCGATCTGGGCCGCGTGCTCGCCGGTTCGGGCATTCCGCTGTGCCTCGACACCGGCCATCTGCTGATCGGAGGCACCGACCCGGTCACGTTCACCGCTGAGCACGCAGACCGGATCGCTCACGCCCACCTCAAGGACGTCGACGTGATCCTCGCCCGTACCGTGCAATCGGGCGAGCGGAGCTACTACGACGCGGTCATCGCCGGGCTGTACCGACCGCTCGGGCAGGGAGACATCGATGTGCGCAGCATCCTCGCCAGTCTCCGAAGTGCAGGATACGACGGCTGGTTCGTACTGGAACAGGACAACGTTCTGGGGGGAGAGCCGGAACCGGGCGCCGGACCGATCGACGACGCGCGCACCTCGGCGGACTATCTGCGTGCAACGCTCGCAGAGCTTGCCTGATCGAGTCAGCACTGTAGCAATCGGCTACGCTGAGGGGCTCATGGCCGGTACGATGCCGATGCGAATCGATGGCGAGCTTTTCGAAGCCGCCAAGTCCGTTGGTGCGCTCGCGAGCAGAGGCGCCGCACAGCAGATCTCGCATGGGGTACGAATCGGGCGTGAACTCGAGGCTTCGCCGGGAACGAGCCAGCGCGACATACAGCGCGTACTCGCCGGAAGGCCGTTACGACGATCTCGGTGAACGCAGTCAGGCCATCGTGCGGGCGATCTGGGACGAGCAGCTGGATGAGCGTCGGGCTCGGCTCGATCTGGCAGCCGAGTTCACCCGGACCGGAAGGCCATGGACCGAGGGAGACGAGAACGGCCGGGCAGTGGTGCGCGGCGTTGATGCAGGCGCCTGACGCGTGCCGATACTTCATCTCGTCGCCGGTCCCGGCGCCGGCAAGTCCACGTACGTCGCCCGCCGCCTCAGACCAGTGACACGACTGCCGTTCGTCAACGCGGACATCATTGCGGCCGAGCGGTGGTCGCAGGCTCCGGGCGAGCAAGCGTACGAGGCATCCCGTGCGGCGGCCGTTGAGCGCGCGCAGCTGCTGACGGCAGGGGCGTCCTTCATCACGGAGACCGTGTTCAGCCACCCCAGCAAGCCCGACCTCGTCGACGAGGCGATCGCCCGCGGATATCTCGTGCATCTGCACGTGGTTCTGGTTCCGATCGATGTGGCGGTGAGTCGAGTGGTCGAACGGGTGCGCGACGGCGGACATGAGGTTCCTGAGCAGAAGATCCGTGAGCGATACGCCCGGCGGTGGGACCTCATCGTTCGGGCGCGTTCCACAGCGGACCGCATGGACTTCTTCGACAACAGCACCGCGCAGAAGCCCTTTCGTCGCCTCGCAACGTACTAGCACGGACTGCTGATCGGCGCGGCCGATTGGCCGACGTGGGTGCCGGCGGCGCTCACCGCATGAGAATCTGTCGGCCGCAGCATCCCGATGCGACGTGGTCGAACCCTCCAGACCTCAGTTGTTGACGAGCGTGATCTCGAACGCGTAGAGGTCGGGCCGGTAGCAGTGCCGGCCGAACTCGACGGCCTTGCCGTTGTTGTTGTACGCCGTGCGCTCCATGGTGAGCACCGGGCCGTGCGCCTTCAGGTCGAGCAGCTCGCTCTCCTCGTGGGTGGCTGCGCGCGCGCCGATGCGCTGGTGCGCCACGCTGATCAGGGTTCCGCGCCCGCGCATCAGCTGGTAGAGGCCGCGTGCGGTGAGGTCGTCCTCGGAGATGTCGGCGAACTCCTGCGGGAGAAAGTTCTCCAGCACCGCCAGCGCAACCCCATCGGATGACCGCACTCGTCGCACGTGCAGCACCGGCGACCCCTTCGGCAGCGACAGCATCTCGGCGATCGTCTCGTCGGCCTCGATCACCTCGCGCGTGAGCAATGTGGTTGCCGGATGCTTGCTCCCGCGTTCCAGGTCGTCGTACAGGCTGGTCAATTCCACCTTGCGGGTCAGTGGGCGCTGCACCACCTGGGTGCCGATGCCGCGCCTGCGTACCAGCAGGCCCTTTCCGACGAGTTCCTGGATGGCACGCCGCACGGTGGGTCGCGACAAGCCGAGTCGCTCGCCGAGCGCGATCTCGTTCTCCAGCCGGGCACCGGGCGCGAGCGTGCCATCGGCGATGGCCTGCTCGATCTTCGTGGCGACCTGGAAGTACATCGGGATCGGGCCCGACCGGTCGATGTCCATGAACAACTCGGACGGCAGGGTGGTCTGCTCGGCGATCGTGTCCGGCATCTGCGCTCCCTCTGATGAGGACGCCCTCCACCGAGGTGACAAAGGCGTCCATTTGTCAGGAGTTTACGTCATGGATGCCGGAACAGCTGCCGACCATCGCCCACGGCCGCGATCCCGACACGGCGCGAGGGCGCGTATGGCCCTCGTTCGATGAACCCATGCTGAGTGCACTGGTGCTCGATCAGGATGACTGTGTTCCGGACGATCGCTCGGCATCCGCCTGCGACGCGTGACTGGATCGGACGCGCTCCCGCCGGGAGAGACGCTCGGCCACACCGGTGAGGCCCAGGGCCGCTACGGTGAGCACGGCGCAGACGGCGAAGACGACCTGGTATCCGAGCACGGTGGCGGAGCCGAGGGCGATGATCGGCCCCGACACGATCGCACCGATGCGCCGCGTGTTCGTGAACAGGCCGGATGCCAGCCCCGGCCGGGGGATGATCTGCAGGAACATCGTCAGGCCGACCCCCGCGACGACCGCGAAGAACCATGCGTTCAGCGCCTGTAGCGCGATCACCGTGACGGGATCGGCTGCGAACGTCATCCCGGTGTAATACCCGATGCCCGCCACGCACCCGGCGACGACGAGGGCGTTGTCGGAGAATCGTCGGCCGAGCCGCCCCAGGATCAGCAGCGCCGGGATCTCCAGCAAGGCCGACAGGCCGAGCGCGATCCCGGACCAGATCAGGGGCAGTCCGAGGCGTTGCGTCACGAACAGGCTCATCACCGAGACAGCGGCGCTGTTCGTGGCCTGGAGTGCGACGAACGCCACCACGATGACGATGACCGCCGATTTGGGGACCGGCGTCGCAGCGCCCTCCGCAGACGGTTTCGATACGCCGCTCACGGCATCCTTGCGCTCGACCGCAGTCGTGACGAGCGCGATCGCCACGTTGAGCGTGGCCACGGCCATAAGAATGAGCAGGATGGACCGATCGCCGAATCCACCCATGACGATGGTGGCCAGCGGTGGACCCGCGACCCAGGCGAAGGACACGATCGCCCTCGTGCTCACGATGTCGGAGGGTCGTGCTCCGGACGCCTTCAGATGGGCGAACAGCAGTGACGAACCGACTCCGGCAGGTCCACCGAGCACGACGAGCGCGACGACCGCGATCGGCAACGATGCGGTGAACGCGAGTGCGACGGCGAGCGCCAGCGTGAGCACGCCGCACAGCAGCATCGGGCGCAGGTAGTCGCGGCGGCGATCGGCGTACGCCGGGAGCAGGAGGGATGCGACGAATCCACTTGCGTTGTAGACGGCGAGCACCCAGCCCACCTGCACGGCCGTGGCGTCATAGAGCGAGACCAGCAGGAGCGCCAGCACCGGGTTCAGGAACGCGAACTGCAGTCCCCAGAAGAGGGCGGACGATGAGGCGAGGAGATGGCGCATGCTTCTCCCCTCAGATCCGGTGCCTGTTCCATGTTCGCGGAAGCGTGTGACGGCAACCAGGTCGTGCTGGTACCCCTGTGGGAACATGTGCTCTGCGTCGACGATCCGGTGCCAGCCGGGCGAACCAGGCGTCTGCGTCGGCGGCACCGACGAGCTGTGGGGCACCTGGATGGAGGTCAAGGGCAACACGCACGACCTCGTCTTCACCAACGGCCGCGGACCGCGGCTGCACCACTTCGCGTTCGCGGTTCCGGATGCCACGTCGCTGATCCACGCGGCAGATGTCGCGGGAGCGCTCGGCGCCGGCAACGAGATCGACCGCGGGCCCGGCAGGCACGGCATCAGCAACGCGCTGTCCCTCTACCTGCGCGATCCCGACCAGCATCGTGTCGAGCTCTTCAACACGCATTACCAGTTCATCGACCTGGAGACGCCGCCGATCCGGTGGGATGTGACGAACCCCCGCCGTGCACAGCTCTGGGGGATGCCTGCATCGCGTCGCTGGTTCTTCGAGGCCAGCGATTTTCCGGGCGAAGAGGTGCGCGAGCCGCTGCTCACCGCCTCGCCGGACACCCTCGAGGACTATCTCGGCATCCATTGAGCGGACTCTCGCACCGCCGGTTGAGCCTGTGCCCCGCCGGTTGGGCCGATGTATCGCCGGTTGAGCCTGTCGAAACCGCCGCAACGAGTGCGGGTTTCGACAAGCTCAACCCGCGAGGGGCCTCAACCCGCGAGGAAGCTCGACCCGCGAGGAGTTCGCCGGATCGTATACGATGTGGAACACACGGCAGACGAGGATGTGGAGCTGGGATGGATACCGACCGACGCGAGGCGATCGCCGACGAGCTTTTCGCGGCGCACCAGACCAGGAGCGTTCTGCCGCGACTCACGGCGCGCAACCCCGACATGACGGTGGAGGACTCGTACGCCATCCAGAGCCTGTGGGCGCAGCGCCGCATCGATGCGGGCCGCGCCGTCGCCGGGCACAAGATCGGCCTCACGTCCAAGGCCATGCAGGCTGCGACCGGCATCACCGAGCCCGACTACGGCGTCATCTTCGACGATCAGGTGTTCGCATCCGGATCGCGGGTCGAGTTCGACGCCTTCTCCAATGTGCGCATCGAGGTGGAACTCGCATTCGCGCTGAAGAAGCCTCTCTCCGGTGACGGATGCACCATCGACGACGTTCTCGACGCCACCGAATACGTCGTGCCGGCTCTGGAGATCCTCAACTCGCATCTCGAACTGGAGGGGCGCACCATCGTCGACACCATCGCGGACAACGCGGCGCTCGGCGCCATGGTGATCGGAGACGAGCGCGTCGCGCCCGACGCCATCGACTTGCCCTGGGTCGCCGCGGTGCTCGACCGCGGCGGCGAGATCGAGGAGACGGGCGTCGCCGCCGGCGTGCTCGGGCATCCGGCTCTCGGGGTCGCCTGGCTCGCCGGAAAACTCGCGCAACACGGTGCCGGCCTCGCCGCCGGTGAGCTCGTACTCGCGGGGTCGTTCACGAGGCCGATGTGGGTGAAGCGCGGCGACCTCGTTCGCGCCGAGTACCGCGCCGCCGATCGATCGATGGGAGAGGTGACATGCCGGTTCGAATGATGCTTCCGCCCACGCTGCCGCAGGTACTGGAGCGCACCCAGCGTCCGCTGGCGGGCATGTGGGTCGTGTCGGCCAGCCCGCTGATCGCCGAGATCGCGGCCGGCAGCGGCCTCGACCTGCTGCTGATCGACGGCGAGCACTCCGCCAACTCGCTGCAGAGCATCCAGCTGCAACTCCAGGCGACGGCCGCCTACCCCGTGACGCCGATGGTTCGCGTGCCGTTCGGAGACGCGGTGCTCATCAAGCAGTACCTCGATCTCGGCGCGCAGAACCTCATCGTGCCCATGGTCGATAGTCCCGAGCAGGCCGCCGAGGTCGTGCGCGCTGTGCGCTACCCGCCGCGCGGCGTGCGCGGCGTTGGCAGCGCGCTCGCCCGCAGCGCACGGTGGAACCGCGTCGACGGATACCTCGGGCGCGCGGCAGATCACGTCTCGCTGACCGTGCAGATCGAGTCGAGCGCCGCGGTCGAGAACGTCGATGGCATCGTCGGCGTCGACGGGGTGGACGCGCTGTTCGTCGGACCGAGCGATCTCTCGGCATCCATGGGCCTGCTCGGGCAGCAGACCCACGCCGACGTCGTAGCGGCGGTCGAGCACGTCATCGGCGTTGGCTCGGAGGCGGGGCGTCCCGTCGGGGTGAACGCTTTCGACCTCGACGTGGCGCAGCACTACCTGGATGCCGGCGCGCGCTTCGTCTTCGTCGCTGCCGACGTCGCGTTGCTGGCTCGGGCATCCGAGGCGCTGGCCGACCGGTTCTGCGGATCGAGCGAACCGGATGCCGGTGATGCGACGCCGCGAGCAAGTTACTGACCTCTGCTGTCGACCTCTGCTGTCGACCTCTGTTGTTGACCCGGCGCCGGCGCCGAGAATCATCGGCGGCGACAGCGGCCGGAATCCGACTCTCCACGAAGGGATGCCATGAGCACCGAGAACACTGCGTCCGCCACTACCGCGCAGAAGACTGAGACGACGTCCGTCGAACCGCTTTCCGCCGAAATGCTCGCCGTTCTGGACGGCGTCGCGACGGCGACGTTGAGCGCTGCACTCCGTAGCCGCGGGTATACGGACATCTTCGTCGAGGGTGCGCTCCCGCTGCGCCCGGGGGCGCGCATGGTCGGGGTCGCGCGCACGCTGCGGTTCGTGGCGTTCCGCCCCGACCTGTTCGCCGACCACGGTGGCGGGTTCAACGCGCAGAAGCGCGTTTTCGACTCGGTGAACCCCGGCGAGGTCATCGTGATCGAGGCGCGCGGCGAACGCGGAACCGGCACGGTCGGCGATGTCCTGGCGCTTCGGGCACAGTCGCGCGGCGCGGCAGGCATCGTCACCGATGGAGGCGTGCGAGACGCCGAACAGGTGGCATCCTTCGACATCCCCACCTTCGCGCAGGGTGCTCACCCCTCCGTGCTGGGGCGGCGGCACGTGCCGTGGGAGTCCGACGTCGTCGTCACGTGCGGCGGGGCCGCGGTGTGTCCTGGCGATGTGATCGTCGGCGACGGGGACGGCGTCATCGTGATTCCGCGGCAACTGGCCGCGGAGGTGGTGGCGCAGGCTGCCGAGCAGGAGCGTCGGGATGCCTGGATCGCCGACCGCGTCGCCGAGGGGGAGAGTCTGGACGGGCTGTTCCCGATGAACGCCCAGTGGCGGCAGCGGTACGAGAGCGAGCGGGACGCAAGCGAATAAAAAGCACGAGCGTCCGTTCAATGGCGTAGCCTGAGAGGCATGACGACGACACCTGCGATGCGTGACACCGAGCCAGGCGGTGCCGAGCACGTGGGCGCTGCTCCCGTGGGCGCTGCTCCTGTAGGCGACGAGCGCTACTCCCTCGACCCCGAGGGCGGCCAGCGCCGCGACCTCGCGGATCGGGAGGACATCGCCGAGCTCGTCAGCACGTTCTACACGAGGGCATTCGCCGACGACCTCATCGGTCACATCTTCACCGATGTGGCGCACATGGATCTCGACCACCACCTGCCGATCATGTGCGACTTCTGGCAGACCGTTCTCTTCAACGCGGGCCTCTACCGGCGCAACGCCCTGCAGCTGCACTACCTGCTGCACGCGAAGCATCCGCTGCACGAGGAGCACTTCAGGCGCTGGATCGCGGTGTGGACGTCGACCGTGGACGACCTCTTCGAGGGTCCGGTCGCCGAGCGGGCGAAACTGCAGGCCGACCGGATCGCCGGGTCGATCCACCGCCGGCTCGACGGGCGCTCGGGAAGCCAGTTCGAGAGCATCGGTCAGCGGAACGCGACAGCGGGCGTCGAGTACGGTCGTCATGTGCATCCGGGTGAGGCGGTGGCGGAGCGGTGAACGGTGGCGCAGCGGTGAACGGTGACGGGGCAGCGGAGCACGTCGCGGGTTCGACCGAGCCGGCGGCGCGGCGGCGCGTGCTGGACGTGCTGGCCGGGTCGAGGCATCCGCTGGACGCGAAGGCGGTCGCCGACAAGCTCGGCGTGCATGTGACGACCGCGCGGTTCCATCTCGATCAGCTAGAGGCGGCAGGGCTCGTGCAGCGCCGCACGGCCAGGGAGAACAGGCCGGGCAGGCCGCGGCTGGTCTACGTGCTGAGTGCGACGCTTCGCGCTGCGGATGCCCGTGAGCAGCTCATCGAGGTGCTGGCGAACGCGCTCGGCGGTCCGCTGGCGGCCGACACGCAACCGCGGCGGCGCGGTCGTGCGGCCGCAGTGGCTGCGGGCGAACGCTGGGCCGACGCGGTGGAACGTCGAGCGAGCGCACCCGAAGCGGAGACGAGGGCCCGTGCGGCGGCGAACAGCAGCACTGCGCACACCGCCGAGGTGCACGACCCGGTCGAAGACCTGGTCGACGTGCTCGACTCCCTCGGGTTCGCGCCCGAGGCCGTCGGCGACGAGATCCTCATGCACGAATGCCCGTTCCGTGCCGCCGCGCGTGAACGCCCCGATGTGGTGTGCGCCGTGCACCAGGGACTCGTGGAACGGATGCTCGCATCCGTTCCTGCAGACGGTCGGCTCAAGTCGAGGCGCACGGTCGGGTCGGGGCCGGTCGCCGTGCCGCGAACGGCCACGCTGCTGCCGTTCGTGCAACCGGACCTCTGCGTGGTGCAGCTCGGCCGCTCTGCCTGACCTCCGATTCGCTCGCCGGTTCGATCCCGAACCACGTCGTGTCCCGCGCTTTGCGGGTCATCGGCGGGCGAGGTCGCTAGGCCGCGGCGAGGCCGGTCACTCCGATGCTCACGAGCAGTGCGACCTTCAGCACCTCGAGCGCGATGTACGCGAAGTGCAGGGTGTGGCGTGGCATCCGCTCAGCCGTGCGCCCGTCGGTCACGCGCCGATCCATGAGCGGTCGCACCACGAGTGCGCCGAGACCCAACACCACGATCGCGGCGATCACGAGTATCAGCGAGACTGGAACGTCGCCCGCACCCTGCAGCAGCACCGCGACCAATAGCACCACCGCGGCAATGCCCTCGACGATGTTCAGTGCCCGGAACACGAGGCGTCCGATGCCGACGCCCACCTCGACCGACAGGCCCGGTGCCCGGAACTTGAGCGGAGCCTCGAGGAACGAGATGCCGAGCACGAGGCCCAGCCAGGTGAAAGTCACGGCGACCTGCGTGGCGAGTGCGGGATTCACGGATGTCTGCCCATCGATCGGGTCGAGACGCGTCGGTGCAGCGGTGTCGTCGCGGTGCGCGTTCGGGATAAAGCGGAACAATATCCTTTTTACCAGAAGAGCCGGTGGGTTCCGGTCGTACGATCGCTGCGGAACGTCCATGCGATGCGCCGGAGGCTGTTGGGGGCCGAACGGGCGAGCTTGCTCGCACGGGCATCCCGATCGAGCCACTGGGCGGCACCGCCGCAACAGACCGAGGAGCCGATTCATGAACTCGCAGACCGCCGATTCCCTGTCCTCGGATGCATCGTGGCCGAGCGCATTGACGCGCATGCTCGGCATCGAGGTGCCC
Source organism: Humibacter antri (assembly GCF_054777235.1). Lineage (NCBI taxonomy): Bacteria > Bacillati > Actinomycetota > Actinomycetes > Micrococcales > Microbacteriaceae > Humibacter > Humibacter antri. Next base: position 25,275 of record NZ_BAAHAW010000024.1, read on the forward strand.
ATCGTGCTGGCGCCCTTCGGCGGCCTCTCGTCCGTGGAGCTGACCGTTCGGGTCAGCGAGCTGGGCGGCCTCGGATCGTACGGGCTCTATGGATACGACGCCGATCGCATCCGGCGAACCGCCGACGATCTGCGTGCGGCGACCTCGCGCCCCTACTCGTTCAACCTGTGGTTGCCGACGGGCACCGAACGCGACCCGGATCCGGACGAATACGCCCGCGCCGTCGAGGCCGTGCGCCCGCTGTTCGCCGAGGTGGGTCTGGAGGTGCCGGATGCCCCGGCTCGTTATCTGCCTCCGTTCGAGGATCAGCTGCAGGCGGCACTGGATGCCCGGCCGGCCGCCCTCAGCTTCGTGTTCGGTGTGCCAGGGCGAGACATCCTGGAGGCGGCGCACGCGCGAGGGATCAAGGTCATCGGCTCCGCAACGACCGTGGACGAGGCGGTGGCTCTTGAGCAGGGCGGCGTCGACGCGATCGTCGCCACCGGTGCCGAAGCGGCGGGCCACAAGGTCGCGTTCCTCGAGCCGGCCGAGAGGTCGCTGGTGGGACTCTTCGCGCTCGTGCCGCAGGTGAGGGACGCGGTGGCCGTTCCGGTGATCGCGGCCGGCGGCATCGCCGACCGGCGCGGCGTACGGGCCGCATTCGCACTCGGTGCCGACGGCGTACACGTCGGCACGGCCTTCCTGCACACGAAGGAGTCCGCCGCGAACGACGCGCACCGGGCGGCGATCGAGTCGACCGCCGCACATGCCAGCGTGCTGACCAGGGCGATGAGCGGCCGTCTCTCCCGGGGGGCCTCGAACCTCGCCGTGCGCACCATCGAGCGGGCGGACGCGATCGCGCCGTTCCCTGCGCAGAACTGGCTCACCGGCCGGTTCCGTGCGGCAGCCGGCGTGCAGGGCAACGGTGAGCTTCAGTCGCTGTGGCTCGGTCAGGCCGGCCGTCTCGCGACACTCGACACGGCAGACGCCGTCTTCGCCGAACTCGCTTCCGGGTTGCCGGATACCGCTACTACTGCCCTACCGTCGGGCGAGTAGCTGCCGCACGCTGCGAACCGAACCTCGTGCGAACACCGGGTTTCGATACGCGTCGATTTCGGCGTCGCCACTGAACCGGCGGCGATGGCGCCGTTCAGCCGGCGATCGCCGTTTCGACCGCGACACCGCCGGTCGCACGCGACGCGGCATCCGTCGCCCGTGAACGCGCTCGGCAGAGCCGCACGATCGCCCACGCGAACAGCACGCAGAGGGCCAGGTTGCGGGAGGCCAGCAAAGCGATCGCGGCCGGGTTCGCGTCGATGACGAGGTTGTAGATCCACGGGTAGAACGCCTGCGTGAGCGCGGCGACGGCGAGGCCGACGAATGCCGGGAACCGGAACCGGCGCGGCTGCCGAACCAGCCCGTAGACGATGGGCGCAGCCAGCCAGGTGATGTACTGCGGCGACAGCACCTTGTCGAAAAGCATGAGCGCGAGCACCATCGCGAGCATGAGCGCCGGAAGCGCCTTCGCGTCGTGCCGCATCGCCGCGAAGAGCCCTAGAGCCATCACGGTCACCAGCGCGAGGAACAGCAGCGGCGTCATGAGGTGCGCAGCCATCTGGGTGCCCGGTCCTGACACCTCGAACGTGTTGAGCGCCCGACTGTAGAACACGTGCGACGGATGCACGTGCAGCGCTGCCGCCCACAGCCATCCGGTCGCGACGGGGGATTCGATCTGCAGGCCACGGGCATCCTGGGTTCCGATGAAGCTGAAGAGCCGTGTTCCCGCGCCCAGCGCCAACGGGATCGCGACGATCGCCGCGCTCGTGACCACGGCGATCACGATGGTGCGGAGGCGGTGTCGGGCATCCAGAAGCAGAGACGCCAGCAGGGCGACCGGCCAGACCTTGATCCAGGTCGCGATCGTCAGCAGCACGATGGCCACGCGCGGTCTCGTGCTCAGCCAGAGCAGACCGGCGATCGCGATCGGCACCGAGACGGTGTCGATGCGGGTCAGGGCGATGGGGCCGAGCAGCAGCAGGAAGGCCAGCCACCACCAAGCGGCGCTCCATCGGCGGCGGCTCGGGCGGTGGGTCAGCATGGCGATGGCTGCGGCGTTCAGGCCGGTCACCATCACGATCCAGGCGAAGCCGTACGCGGCCGCGCCGAACAGCATGGGCGCCAGCACCGGTACGAGGGCCGCGATCGGATACACCCAGCGCGAGTCGATGCCCACGATGCCATGGCCTGCGAGCACATGGTGCGCCCAGGGAAGGTAGATGGTGTGCACGTCGCCGAGATACTTCTGTTGATCGAGTGACAGCACGAGTGCGCCGAGCCCGACATGCACGAACGCGAACGCCAGCCAGAGCCAGAGGTGGGATGTTCGAGCCCGGCTCAGCCATTCGCGGGCGCGGGTGCGCGCCGGCGCGGCGTCGGCCGAGGCGATGTCGCTGGGGAGCAGCACATTCGGATGCTACGCATCCGCGTTCTCAGCAGCCTCCCATCGCGCGTTCGGGCACGGCCGGATCGTGCCGGCTCGGGACTCGGGAGCCTGTCGACGGCCGGGTTTCCCGCGCGATCACTGGAGAGTCGCCGCCTCGAGGTTCTGTGAGGGTCTTCACGCGAGTTGCAGCCGCGGCGTACCGCTGAGGCGCGCGGTAGCCGGAACGCGTCTGCCGAACCGCTACGCAGATCGGCATTCGCTACCGAATACTCCTGTGGCGGATGCCGATTCGTGTAGCGCGACGGGCCGGCTGTTGTGAGCGACTGCGCCTGGCGCCGCCCCTGTGCGACCCTTGGATGCCATGGGCGCTGTACTGGGCCTGCTCGCGTTCCGGTCGCCGCCGGTCCTGAGAAACGAACAGGGGTGCGGGGTGACCTCGTAGTCTCGACCACATGACACAGGCCGGAGATCGATTCGCCGCTTCCGTCTACGCCGCCAGGCTCGAGCGCGCGGCGGCGCTCGCCGCCGAGGCCGCGATCGACGCCGTCATCGTGACACCCGGACCGGATCTGCAGTACCTGATCGGCTCACGCGCCAGCACGTTCGAGCGACTCACGGCGCTCGTGATACCGGCGTTCGGTGCTCCGTTCATCGTCGCTCCTCGCATGGAGCTGGCCGCGTTGCGGTCGTCGGCGCTCGGCGAACTCGATGTCGAAGTTCGGGACTGGGTCGACGGCGATGACCCGTACGCGCTGGCGCTGAAGGGCCTCGGCGTCGTGCGCCGGTTCGGCCTCTCCGAGGCGACGCCTGCACTGCACGCGGTTCCGCTCGCTTCGACGGCGGATGCCGCGCCCGAGCTCGCGACGCCGGTTCTGCGCCGGCTGCGCATGGTCAAGGATGCCGCGGAGATCGACGCCCTGCGCGAGGCCGGTGCGGCCATCGACCGGGTGCACGCCCGTATGGGCGAATGGCTGCGGGCGGGGCGCACCGAGCGCGAGGTCGCGGCCGACATCGCCGCGGCGATAGTGGAGGAGGGGCACGCCGAGGCGGATTTCGTGATCGTGGGATCCGGTCCGAACGGAGCGGATCCGCATCACGAGGTGTCCGACCGCCTGATCGGTGACGGCGAGATCGTCGTCGTCGACATCGGCGGCCCCACGGCGCTCGGCTACAACTCCGACAGCACGCGAACGTACGCGATGGGAAGGGTTGGCGCGGGCATCCGGGATGCCTATGCCGCGCTACAGAGTGCACAGCAAGCGGCCGTCGACGTGGTCCGGCCCGGTGTCACGGCCGAGAGCGTGGACACCGCGGCACGCCGTGTGCTGCAGGATGCCGGTCTCGCCGACCGCTTCATCCACCGCACCGGGCACGGCATCGGCCTTTCGGTGCACGAGGAGCCCTACATCGTGGCGGGCAACCGCACGGTTCTCCAACCCGGTATGGCGTTCAGCATCGAGCCGGGGGTGTACTTCGCAGGCGAATGGGGTGCGCGCATCGAGGACATCGTGGTCGTCACAGCTGACGGAGTCGAGCCGCTGAACGGTCGGCCGCACGCGCTCGCTGAGCTGTGAGCCGGCGAGCGCCTCTGTCGGGGTTCGGCCCGCTCTCGCGACACCGGTGTTCCCGCCGGTGGGGGGAGAGCTGATCGGATCCCTGCGCGAGCGCGGCGGTTTCCCCGCCGTCGACGACGATGGGGGACATCGTGCTGCGCAACTGCCCACTCCACGAGGTGGCTCAGCACCAGACCGAATTCGTGTGCGGCATGAACCACGCGCTGATCCGCGGCATCCTGAGCGGGACGGGCGACGACCCAGGGCGTGCGGAGCTGGCGCCGTGCCCTGGGCGCTGTTGTCTTGTGATCCGCCCTGAGGGGTGAGCGGCGGGTGCGGTCCACTGTGATCAGCCTCACCACCGCCTGACCGTGCTGCACCGAGCGATGATCACGCGTCGCACCGGGCCGCCGAGCCCGTGCAACGCCCGGTCGACGCTCTCTGCGGGCAGGCTCGCGCGGCGCTCACCTCAGTCATCGGTATCCTGGCGCCCATGACCGCGACGACGCTTTTCGAGGATCCCCATTGGCCGCGAGCAGGGCGCTGGCCGGCCGCCGACGCGCTGGGGGCATCCACGCGCGTCGACGTGGGGATCATCGGCGTGCCCACCTGGCGCACGTCTCTCTCGGCGACCGGTGCGCACGCCACCCCGGCGGCGATCCGGGATGCGATCCAGCGCTACGGCACGTTCGCGGGCGAGCCCGGCTGGCCTGCGGTGGCCGACTTCGGCGATGTGACCGAGCCGGACGGCGACGGAGAAGCTGAGGCGATCGATGCGGTGCGGCGGGCATCCGCTCGCAGTTCGCTCGTCATCGCGCTCGGCGGCGACAATGCGCTCACCTACAGCGTCGCCCTCGGGTCGTGGACCGCACCAGACCGGGAACGCGTCCGCGCAGATGACGGCGGGCCCGACAGCTTCGACGCCGAGAGTCGCATCCGGAATGCCGGACTCATCACCATCGACGCGCATCACGACCTGCGCGACGGCATCTCCAACGGCTCACCCGTGCGGCGACTGCTCGAGGCGGGTCTCGACGGCGACCATGCGGTGCAACTGGGCATCGCGGACTTCGCGAACTCGCAGTTCTACGATACGAGGGCGCGTGAGGCGGGCATCCGCATCGTGCGGCGCGACGAGTTCGAGGAGCGGCCGCTGGAGGCGATCGTCGCCGATGCGCTCGAGACCGCAGGAGCGGCAGGCGGTCCCATCCATGTGGACGTCGACGTGGATGCCTGCGACCGAGCCGTCGCGCCCGCTTGCCCCGCATCCATTCCCGGTGGTCTCTCCGCGTACCAGTTGCGCCGCACGGTGCGCCTGCTCGCCCGCGACCCGCGCGTGACCTCCCTCGACATCGCCGAGGTGGATGCCACGAGAGACGCGGTGGACGGCCGCACTGTGCGTCTGGCCGCGCTGGTCGTGCTCGAGGCGATCGCCGGCTTCGCACAGCGCGCTGGAGCTGAAAGCGGACGTCATTTCTGACCTCCGCCGCGACGCCCCCTATCGCTCGGCCGTCCGATCCGCTTCGCGGCTCGTCCGGAACCGGCGATGGGGGCCCAGCGCCGACCGCCGTCGCGGCGGTCGGTTGTGCCAGCCGCTTCTGGGTCCCGCTCAGGGAACGCGCGCCGCGCCACCGCCGATGCGGCGACCGAGCTCGGCGGCGGCGCGGCCGATCCGTGCGGCAGTCGCATCGATGTCGATGTCGCGCTCGGCGGAGAACGTGACGGCCACCGAGGCCGCAGGCCATCCAACGTGGTCGGGCACGGCGACCGCCATCGAGCGCAGGCCCTCGGTCACCGAAGAGTCCTCCAGCGCATAGCCGCGCTCCCGGATCGCGCGCAGCTCCGCGCTGAGCTCCCGGTAGGCGGCCACGCCGACGCCGGTGCGCGTTGTGAACGCCCCGCGATCGGGGTAGAGAGCACGCACCTGCGCCGCGGGCAGGCCGGCGAGCATGGCGAGGCCCGATGCGGTGAGGTGTGCGGGAAGCCGCACACCGACATCCGTGACGAGATACGGACCGTGAGGTGCCCGTTCCTCCACGAGGTAGACCACGTCGCGGCCGAGCAGCACGGTGAGATGCCCGCTCAGCCCGAGATCGTCGACCAGCCGGGCGAGCACGGGAGCACCGACGCGGGTGAGCGGCTGCTGCCGGTTGAACCCGCTGGAGAGCTCGAACGCGGCCACGCCGAGACCGTACTTCTTCAGCTCGGGGATCGGGATGACGAATCCATGCTCGGTCAAGGTCGCGAGAAGCTGATAGACGGTCGAGCGGGGCAGCGCGAGTGTGCGCGCCACCGTCGCAGCGGCCACGGGACCGCGTTGTTCACTCATCAGCCGCAGTATGCGCAACGTGGCATCGGCGGCGGGAGCTTTGCCCGGCATTCCGCCATAATACGCCGAAGTAGCCCACCATGTCCGGTATACCGGACGTGGATCACCCTTCGAACACTCCCCGAAGAGCGCTCGTGCCGTGCAATGGATTCATGAGCACCGAAGCACCTGCCCTCATCCGCGAGGTCACCGTCGGGGTCGGCCCCCTCTCCATCGCCGACGTCGTCGCTGTGGCGCGCCACGACGCCAAGGTCGTGCTCGATGCGGATGCCGTCACCGCCGTGACCGACACCCGTCGTGTGATCGAGGCGCTCGCCGATGATCCCGAGCCGCACTACGGCATCTCGACAGGATTCGGCGCGCTCGCCACCACGTACATCCAGCGCGCCGACCGCGAACAGTTGCAGCTCAGCCTGATCCGCTCGCACGCAGCGGGGTCCGGTCCCGAGGTGGAGCGCGAGGTCGTTCGCGCCCTCATGCTGCTGCGACTTTCCACACTGATGACCGGGCGCACCGGTGTTCGCGAGTCCACGGTGCGGGCGTACGCCGACGTGCTCAACGCGGGCATCACGCCGATCGTGCGCGAGTACGGCTCGCTCGGCTGCTCCGGAGACCTGGCCCCGCTGGCGCACTGCGCGCTCGCGCTGATCGGGGAGGGCGAGGTGCGAAACGCGGTCGGCGCGGTGGTGCCGGCGGCCGTGGCGCTGGCCGAGGCCGGCATCCGAGCGATCGTGCTGGCCGAGAAGGAGGGCCTCGCGCTCATCAACGGCACCGACGGCATGCTCGGCATGCTCGCGCTCGCGATCACCGATCTCGACGCGCTGTACAAGGTCGCCGACGTCACTGCCGCGATGAGCGTGGAGGCGCTGCTCGGCACCGATGCCGTGTTCGCCGCCGATCTGCAGGCCCTGCGCCCGCAGGTCGGCCAGGCGGATTCCGCCGCGAACCTTCGAGCCGTCCTCGCCGGATCGCCGATCGTGGCCAGTCACGCCGGGCCCGAAGACCCGACCGTGCAAGACGCCTACTCGCTGCGCTGCAGCCCCCAGGTCGCCGGTGCCGGGCGCGACACGATCGCCCACGCCCGCTCGGTCGCCGACCGCGAGCTCGCGTCGGCCGTCGACAACCCGGTCGTCACGCTCGACGGCCGCGTGGTGTCGAACGGCAACTTCCACGGTGCGCCGGTCGCGTACGTGCTCGACTTCTTGGCCATCGCCGTCGCGGATGCCGCGAGCATCGCCGAGCGCCGCATCGATCGGCATCTGGACGTCTCGCGCAACAAGGGCCTGCCGGCGTTCCTCGCCGATCGTGCCGGTGTCGACTCCGGACTCATGATCGCTCAGTACACGGCCGCGGGGATCGTCAGCGAGCTGAAGCGGCTCGCGGCACCGGCATCCGTCGACTCGATCCCCTCCAGCGCGATGCAGGAGGACCACGTGTCGATGGGATGGGCGGCGGCCCGCAAGCTTCGCCGCGCCGTCGACGGCTTCTCCAGAGTGCTCGCCATCGAGCTGCTCACGGCCGCCCGCTCGCTCGACCTGCGAGCACCGTTGCAGCCGGGCCCCGCTACCGCGGCCGCACGCGCCCTGCTGCGCACCCGCGTCGCAGGCCCGGGGCCCGACCGGTGGCTCTCCGCCGAGATCGAGGAGGCCGTCGAACTCGTGGCCCGCGGCAGCATCGTCGCCGAAGTCGAGCGCGTGACCGGCCCCCTCCGATGACCCCACCCATGCCCACACCTCGCCGCCCACCCATGCCCGTGCCTGGCGGCCCGCACCTCGCCGCCCATCCATCCCCACACCTCGCCGCCCGCACCTTGCCCAGAACAGGACGGATAGCGATTACCCGCTGAGAACAGGACGATTTGGCCTGTTCTCGGGCGGATGTCCTGTTTTCACCTCGTAATGAAGGAGCTTCTGATGAACGACCGCCTTCCGATCCACGCCCCGCGCGGCACCACGCTGCGCGCCAAGTCGTGGCAGACCGAGGCGCCGCTGCGCATGATCATGAACAACCTGGATCCCGAGGTCGCCGAGCGCCCGGCCGACCTCGTCGTCTACGGCGGCACCGGGCGCGCAGCCCGGAGCTGGGAGGCGTTCGACGCCATCGTGCGCACGCTGGAGACGCTGGATGCCGACGAGACGCTCCTCGTGCAGTCCGGCAAGCCGGTCGGCGTGTTCCGCACGCACGAGTGGGCACCCAGGGTGCTCATCGCCAACTCCAACCTGGTTCCGGACTGGGCGACGTGGCCCGAGTTCCGCAAACTGGAGTCCGCCGGGCTGACCATGTACGGCCAGATGACCGCCGGAAGCTGGATCTACATCGGCAGCCAGGGCATCCTGCAGGGCACGTACGAGACGTTCGCGGCGGTCGCCGCCAAGTTCGCCGCCAAGTTCGCCGCAAAGGGCGGGGGAGAGGAGCACAGCGGAGGATCCCTCGCAGGCACCCTCACCCTGACCGGCGGATGCGGCGGAATGGGCGGCGCCCAGCCGCTGGCCGTCACCATGAACGAGGGCGTCGTGCTCATCGTCGACGTGGACCGCGCGCGGCTGCAGCGCCGCGTCGACCACGGCTACCTCGACGAGCTGACCGACGACCTCGATGACGCGGTCTCCCGAGTCATCGCCGCGAAGAACGAGCGCCGCCCGCTCTCGGTCGGACTCGTCGGCAACGCCGCGACCGTGTTCGCCGAGTTGCTGCGTCGCGGTGTGCCGATCGACATCGTCACCGACCAGACCAGCGCGCACGACCCGCTCAACTACCTGCCAGAGGGTATCTCCGTCGAGGACTGGCACGCCGCAGCCGAGGCAGACCCCGAGGGGTTCACGGCGAAGGCGCGGGCATCCATGGCGAAGCAGGTGACGGCGATGGTCGGATTCCTGGATGCCGGTGCCGAGGTCTTCGACTACGGCAACTCGATCCGTGCAGAGGCTCAACTGGGCGGCTACGACCGGGCGTTCGCCTTTCCCGGGTTCGTGCCTGCATACATCCGTCCGCTGTTCGAGGAGGGCAAGGGCCCGTTCCGGTGGGCCGCACTCTCCGGTGACCCGGCCGACATCGCCGTCACGGACCGTGCGATTCTCGAGCTGTTCCCGAACGACGACAAGCTGCGCAGGTGGATCACCCAGGCATCCGAGAAGGTGCATTTCGAGGGCCTGCCTGCACGCATCTGCTGGCTCGGTTACAAGGAGCGGCACCTGGCGGGCCTGAAGTTCAACGAGCTCGTGGCATCCGGTGAGATCTCCGCGCCGATCGTGATCGGCCGCGACCACCTCGACTCCGGCTCGGTCGCCTCCCCGTATCGGGAGACCGAGGGCATGAAGGACGGCTCGGATGCCATCGCCGACTGGCCGCTGCTGAACGCGCTGCTGAATACCGCGTCGGGCGCCACCTGGGTGTCGATCCACCACGGTGGCGGCGTCGGCATCGGACGTTCGATCCACGCCGGCCAGGTGGTCGTCGCCGACGGCACCGACCTCGCCGCGCAGAAGATCGAGCGGGTGCTCACGAACGACCCGGGAACGGGCGTGATGCGCCACGTCGACGCGGGTTACGAACGCGCCGCCGAGGTTGCACGCGAACGCGGGTTGCGCATCCCCATGCTTGAGGGGTGAGCACTCGCGCAGCATCATCGCCGGTTGAGTCACCGCAGGTTGATCTTGAATCACAGCCGGTTGGTCTCGTATCACCGCCGCTTGATCTCGTATCACCGCAGGTTGGTCTTGTATCACCGCAGGTTGGTCTTGTCTCACCGCCGGTTGAGCTTGTCGAAACCGAACATGTCCTGGTTCCGACCAGCGCAACCAGCGGTCTGGGACACGTCAGGCAAAGGTGCGCCCGGCCATGAGCACCCTGTTCCTGCACGGCATCGGCCTGCTGGTGACGAACGACCCGCACGCCCGCGGTGCGCGCGAGGGCGATCCACTCGGTGCGGTGCCGGATGCCGCGTTGATAGCACGGGACGGCGACGTCGTATGGGCGGGGCCACAGGCCGACGCCGCACCGCAGGTCGCGCGTCTCTTGCAGGGCGACGTGGAGCGAGTGGATGCCGGCGGTCGCGCCGTCATCCCCGGCTTCGTCGACAGCCACACCCACCTCGCGTTCGCCGGCGACCGGTCCGCCGAGTTCGTGGCCCGCATGGCGGGGGAGCGGTATGCGGCAGGCGGCATCCGCAGCACGATGGCGGCGACGCGCGCTGCCTCCGACGAGCAGTTGCGGGCAACACTGCTGCGCTTCGAGCGCGAATTGGCGTCGCAGGGCACCACGACCTTCGAGGTGAAGACCGGCTACGGTCTCGACGTCGAGAACGAGGAGCGGCTGGCTCGCTTGGCGGCCGAGGTGACCGAGGAGGTGACATTCCTCGGAGCGCATGTCGTGCCGCCGGAGTTCGCGCACGACCGCCACGCGTACGTCGACCTGGTCGTCGGCGAGATGCTGCAAGCCTGCGCTCCGCACTCTCGCTGGATCGACGTCTTCTGCGAAGAGGGCGCGTTCACGGCAGACGAAGCTGCGCGCATCCTGGCCGCCGGCCGCGCTCGTGGTCTCGGCGCACGCATCCACGCCGGCCAGCTCGGTGTCGGCGACGGAGTCCGGGTTGCGGTGGAAGCGGATGCCGCGAGCGTCGATCACGCCACGTACCTGTCGGCCGATGACGTGGCCGCGCTCGCCGATTCGAACACGGTGTGCACGCTGCTGCCCGGCGTGGAGTTCAGCACAAGGCACCCCTACCCGGATGCTCGTGCGCTGATCGCCGCCGGCGTCACGCTCGCGCTCGCCAGCGACTGCAACCCGGGCTCGTGTTTCACATCGTCGATGCCATTCGTGATCGCTCTCGCCGTTCGGGAGCTGGGCATGACACCCGACCAGGCTCTTTGGGCTGCGACGGCCGGCGGTGCGCTGGCGCTACGTCGCGACGATGTCGGCCGGCTCTCGCCCGGCGCGAGCGCAGACCTCGTGCTGCTCGACGCCCCGAGCCACGTCTACTTCGCGTACCGGCCGGGTGTGCCGCTCGTGCACCGTGTGTGGAAGCACGGTGTGGAGTTGCGGGTGTACTGATTTCTCGCTGCGGCCCTAGGTGGGGCGATCACCGCGTCCTGCGTGCGGCAATCTTCCGCAGGCGCCGTCCGGCGATCAGCGCTACGCCCATGAGGAGCGAGAGCGCGGCGACCGCGATGGGCGGCCAGGCGGCGACATCCGAGCCTGTCGCAGCGAGCATGCCGCCAGAAGGCGTGCCCGTGGTGCCCTGGCCGCTCGACGGGCTTGCCCCGGATGCCTGCCCGCCGCCTTCTCCGCCGGAATTCTCGGCGCCGCCCACGCCCCATTGCGCGTACAGCGTGAGGTCGCCGGTGATCGGTGTGGTGAAGGCCCACCGAGAACCACCGCTCGGCTCGGTGAACCAGCCGAGGAACGTGTGACCGCCGAGCACTGGTGGTGTGGGGAGCGCCGCGTCTGCGCCGTATGCGACGTTCTGTGCCGCGACGTTGCTGCCGCCTTGCGAATCGAAGGACACGGTGTATTCGTTCGCGCTCCACTGTGCGAACAGCGTCATCGTCGCCGGACCGCCGTTGCCGAGACCGGTGGTATCAGTGACCTGTGTGCCGCCGAGAGCGGATGTGAACCATCCGGCGAAGGTGTACCCGGTGCGGGTCGCGGCCGTGGGGAAAGGTATCTGGCCGTCGTGGAACGATTCCGCGAAAACGTCGGGTGGCGCAGCCGGCGCGGTGCCGCCGGCGGCGTCGAGGCTCACCGTGGTGTTGTGCACACTGACGTTCTCCGCGTGCTCGACCGTGCCGCTGTTCAGGATGGTGCCGTTGTTGACGACCGACCCGTTCACCACCAGTGCGCCGCTGTTGGTCATGCTCGCGCCGGCGGGAATGGCGATCGAGTTGCCGGCCGGGATCCGCAGGGTTCCGCCGTTGGTGAGCGACCCGAACGCTGAGGAGCCTCCCGTGCCCGATCCGATCGCGATGCCTCTCGCGGAGGAGGCGGTGACGTCGGAACCGGGCTGGATGGTGACCCCGTTCCAATTGCTTCCTGCGCCGCCTCCGCCACCGATACCGGCGCCCTGGCCGCCGACAGCGCTCACGACGCCGCCGTCGATCGTGACCGTCGTCATCGGTCCGCTTATACCCCCACCGATCCCGGCACCGCCGGCACTGGTGGCGTTCACGGTGCTGCCGCTGATCGTGATCGCCTGGGCGAAGCCGCTCGAACCACCGCCGATGCCGGCACCTCCGTGTTGCGCCGTCGCGGTCACGAAGCTGCCGTCCTCGATCGAGATCGGCTCGGAGAACCCGTTCGGGCCGCCGCCTATCCCGGCACCGCCGGTATCGGCGGCGCCGCCTATTCCGCCTCCGGTCGCCACGACGGTGCTGCCACCGGTGATGGTGATGGCCCCGCTGCCGCCGGTGTAGTAGGACCCGCCGATGCCCGCGCCCAGGCCGGAGGTCGCGGTGACGTTGCTGCCGTTGCCGATGATGACGGGCCCGCCGCTGATGCCGCCCTGGTAGCCGATCCCGATGCCGGCACCCTCGGCCGACGTCGCCGAGACCACGGCGCCGCTGATCACGATCTTGCCGTACCCGACGTTCCGGTTTCCGTAGGGTCCGGCAGCGCTGCCGATGCCCGCACCGCTGCCGCTGGACTGCACGATCAGCTTCCCGCCGCCCACGGTGTCTTCGATCGTCAGTGCCGTGCCGGCCGGGACGCCGAGCGCTGGGTTGCTCGGGTCCGTCGTATCCAGGCGCAGAGTGTGCCCGTGCAGGTCGAGGGTGATCGAGCCGCCCGCTCGCACGGCGACCGCAGGATCGGCCGGTGTGCCGTCGAGGTCTTGCGAAAGCGTGATCACGGGCCCGGAGCCGGCGCTCGCGAACGCTGCGGCGAGCTCCGCGACCGTCGTGTAGCTGGCCGCCACTCCAGGAGCCGCGTAGGCGACACCGGGCACAAGGGCGGGGAAGAACAAGCCCGCGGCTCCCATTGCCAGAACCATCCCGACGATCGATCGCTTCACGATCCGCCCACCTTCTTCTCTCTCCCCGATCGGGATGCCGCTTCCGCCCCCGCGGTGCGGAGGGCGCGAGAAGTACGCGTAGGCGGTGAAGAGCAGGATCGCCGGGATGCTCTGCACGAGATCGTTCGGGTCGATGAGATCGCGGCAAGCCTAGCGCGGGAGAATCGCAGGGGGAATGGATGAGGCCCCCCATTTCGGGCCCGTCGTGCGGTCTTGTGGAACGGCGGCGGGCGCCGATCGAAGAAGCCGAACGTGCCGAACGAGAGGCCCGGCGCCACCGGCGGCGGCATGGCGACGCCCCACCATGGCGGGTGAGCGTGAATCGTGTACTCAAGCCTCGCGGCGGCTATTGACGGCGTCCAGCGGCTGCGTGGCGGCATTCGGCGGCCACGCGACCGACGCACCCGTCAGTCGTTTTCTTCGTGCCGCAGTGCGACTCCCAGTGCCAACAGCGTGGCGACCCACTCGCCGATGAAGAGCCCCCATCGATCGGACTGCGAGCGTTCGTCCTTCTTGACGCGCGACACGATCCAGCTGAGGAACACGAGGCCCAGCGACACGAACGCCGCGATGTAGGCGTGCTCGCTTCTGATGCCCCAGCCGTTCAGCATCTTGATCGGGTTGTTGCCGGCGAGTTCGATCTCGTTGCGCTTGCTCATGACTGCTCCTCATCGCACGGTCGAAGGATGTCCGGCACGCTGCCCGTCGCAGGCGCATCTGCATGCTGAACGGCGCGCACCGAATGACTGGAGCCTACGTCGGCGGAATCGGTCAGTACAGGACCTTGACGAGGGTCGTGCCGTGCTCGCCCCGGCGTCTCCCTCCCGCGCTCTCTCCCTCCCTCCTCCCGCTCTCTCCCTCCTCCCCGCCCGGTGCCTCCCGACACACCGTCGGCCGGAATTCGCGCGCTGCGCCGGAAGGAGGCAGGCGTTTCCTCCGGCGCATCGTGCGATCTCCGGCGCAGCCTCCGATGGAAGACCCTCAGTGTCATCCGGCGCAGGGTGCGATTTCCGGCGCAGGGTGCGATTTCCGGCGCAACCTCCGATGGAACACCGGCAGTGGCAGCAGGCGCAGCGTGCGATCGATCGCCAATGGCAGTGCGGGCCGCCGGATGCCGCAGAAACGGCCTTGCCTCACCGGCATCCGACCATGCGCCGCATAGGGTTTCGGGTGTGCGGAGACCCGAGAAACGACGCGACGTGGACTACACGTCGCTGGAGGCGTTGGAAGAGGATGCTCTCGACCCGCGTTCCGCGACGGGTCCGTACACGGTGACGCTCGGTGATCCGAACGTGGTTCCCGGCAACATCGCGGAGCCGGTGTGGGCCCAGTGGCGTGACGAGGTCGCGGAGATCGGCGGTCCGTCGCCGCTGCTGCACTTCGTGGACACGCCCCGCACGCGCATCGAGCTGAGCGCCACGCATCCGGGTGGACTCCCCCAGTTCATCACGGGTGATCGCACCCTGCTCTCCAGCCTCATCCGCGACGACATCGCCCTGCGCACCGCGAAAGCCGCCGCAGGCGCCATCACTGCCAAGGGCATCGAGTTGCGGGCCGTGCGCGGCATCGACGCCGTTCACCTCGGCATCGGCCTGGCCCGCTGGCGCAACGGAGCAGACGAGTACACCGCGCCGGTGCTGCTGCGGCCGGTCGCGATCCGTCGTTATGGCCGCGACTTCGAGCTCAAGCTGCGCGGCAAGACGGTGCTCAACCCCGAGTTGAAACGCGCGCTGCACGACCAGTTCCGCATCGTGCTCGACGCCGAGGCGTTCGTCGCGCTCGCAGAGACGAACGGTGTGTTCAAGCCGCAGCCGGTGATCGATCGGCTGCGCTCGCTGACCAGTCACGTCGCGTCGTTCACGGTGCAGCCCCGCTTGGTCGTGTCGTCGTTCGCCGACGTCGCGCACAGCATGACCGAAGACCTCGGCGACTTCGAGCACGACGTGCTGCTCGCGCTCGCCGGGAACCCGGCGGCGAAGGACCGCGTGGAGACCGCGTTCTCGCCTGCCGAAGGTGTTCCGCAAGACAACCGTCCGCCGTCGATCGACACACTGCTGCTGGATGCCGACCCCGAGCAGGAGGGTGTCGTCGCCCAGGTGGCCAGCGGCAACTCCATCGTCGTGAAGACGCTGCCAGGCACCGGCGCGACGCAGACGATCGTGGATGCCATCGGCGCGCTCGTCTCCCGAAACCGCCGCGTGCTCGTGGTCGGCCCGCGTCGCTCCAGTCTGGATGCCATCGCGCACCGCCTCGAGCAGGTCGGGCTGGGCGGGGCCGCAGTGGCGACCCGTTCCGTTCGCCGAGACCTGATCCGCTCGATCACCCGCAACGAGAAGACCACGAAGCCGAACGTGGCAGAAGTGGATGATGCGCTCGTGCGCCTGCGACGGGTGCTTCTGGACTACCGAGGTGCTCTGACCGCGCCAGATCCGGCGTTCGGCGTGAGCGTGCTCGACGCTCTGGGAGAACTCGCACGGCTCGCCCTGCTGCCCTCGCCGCCGCGCACGAAGGCACGGCTCGACCGGGCATCCATCGAGGCGCTAGCGCACGACCGCACCGAGGCGGCCTCGATCCTGCGCAAGGCGGCAGCGCTGGGCGAGTTCCGCTACGGACCGAACGACTCGCCGTGGTACGGCGCGGACTTCCACTCGACGGCCGAGGCGACGGCAGCGCACACCCTCGCGAAACGGCTGAGCAGCATCGAGGTTCCGAGGCTCATCGACCGCTCGACCGTGCTCATCGAGGGCACCAGGCTGCGTCCGTTCGAGAACATCGCCGAACTCGGCATCTACCTGCGACTGCTTGCCGACCTGCGTGAGACCCTTGACCGGTTCCTGCCTTCCGTCTTCGACCGTCCGCTCGACGAGTTGATCACCGCCACGTCCAACCGCCGCGATGCCACGTCGATGTCGGGAGCCACGAGGCGGCGCCTGCGCAAGCTCGCCCTGGAGTACGTGCGTCCAGGCGGCCACGTCGCCGACCTGAACGAGTCGCTGCGGCGCATCCAGCAGCAGCGCAAGCTGTGGAACCGGTTCGCGGATGCCGGCGCCCCCCCGCGCGTGCCGGTCGGCGTCGCCGACGTGCAGGTCGCGTACCAGAAGGTCTCGGAAGACCTGATGAGCCTGGACGTGCCGCTGGGCCGTTCGCGCACCAAGGAATCGCTCACCGCGACGCCGCTCGGCGAGCTCACGCAGATGCTCGGCGGGCTCGCGGTCGAGTCCGAGGTGCTCGTCAATCTGCAGGAGCGTACGGCGCTGCTGACTCGGCTGCGCGAGTTGCGCCTCGACCCGCTGCTTTCGGACCTGTCAGCCCGGCACGTCACGAGCGAGAACGTGGCGGCGGAGCTCGAGCTGGCGTGGTGGCAGTCGGTGCTCGAGACCCTCCTCGTCGACGACCGCGCCCTGCTGGGCGCGAACACGCGCGTGCTGGACCGCCTCGAGGCGGACTTCCGTCTGGTCGACCAGGCGCACGCATCTGCAACCGGCCAGTTGCTGGCCGCACAGTTGGCCGTGCAGTGGAAGATCGCGCTGGCCGACAACGTGGAGCAGGCGGATGCCTTGCGCCGCATGCTGAAGAACGGATCAGTCAGCCCCGCCGTGCTGGCCGAGCGTGCGCCGCAGCTCGGCCGCGTGCTGGCACCGGTGTGGCTCGCCTCGCCGTACGATGTGGCGTCTCTGTCCCCGTCGATGGCGTTCGACACCGTCGTGCTGGTCGATGCCGGCGCCTGCACGCTCGCCGAGACCATCGGCGCTCTGCGCCGAGCTCGTCAGGTCGTGGCGTTCGGCGACCCCGTGACGCAGACGCCGTCACCGTTCCGCATCGCGGTGACGGATGCCGGTCAACCCGTCGTCGAACCCGAACACCGCGATGTGGATGTCTGGCACGAGAACTCAGCGCTCGCCCGGCTCGCCGACCTGCTGCCCGTGTACACGCTGACGCGCAGCTACCGGTCCGTGGGCGATGACCTGGCCGAGCTCGTGAACCGGCGCTTCTACGGCGGGCAGATCGAGTCGTTGCCGTGGGCGGGCAGTTATCTAGGACACGCCAGCCTCACCCTCAGCTACGTGCGCGGCGGCCACGGCATGCCGGACGGCGACACCGGAACCGTGGAGAGCGTCGACGCCGAAGTGGCCCGCGTGGCCGAACTCGTGCTCGACCACGCGCTGAACCGATCGCGCGAGTCGCTCATGGTCGTCACGGCCAGCCCGAAGCATGCGGTGCGGGTGCAGCATGCTGTGCTGGCGGCATCCGCCAAGCGCCAGGAACTGGCCGACTTCGTGCTCGGCGACCGCCCGGAGCCGTTCACCGTCGTCACACTGGAGGAGGCGGTGGCGCAGAGTCGCGACCGCGTGATCTTCTCGATCGGCTACGGCCGCACACCGCACGGCCGGCTGCTGTCGTCGTTCGGCGCGCTCGGCGAGCCGGGGGGCGAACGGATGCTCGCCGTCGGCCTGACCCGTGCACGGCGCGCGATGGACATCGTGTCGTGCTTCCGCCCCGAAGACATCGACCCGTCGCGCATGCGCCACGGCATCGTGGCGCTCGCGCAGGTGCTGGAGGAGGCGGCGGAGATCGAGGCGTCGGCCGACGACGTTCCGGATGACTCGGAGCCGCTGCTGATCGATCTCGCGTACCGGCTCGAGAAGCTCGGCATGAACGTGCAGCTCGGCCACCGTGGCGCGCTGCCGCTTGCCGCGTCGTACGCCGGCAAGGCCGTGGTGGTGGAGACGGACCGCGGGCTCGGCACCGCCAGCCTGCGCGAATCGCTTCGACTTCGTCCCGAGGTGTTGCGGCGGCTCGGCTGGCACTACGTGCGCGTCCACAGCTTCGAGCTCTTCGCCGACCCGGAAGCCGTTGCGGAGCGCATCGGTCGCCTGCTGGGCACGATCGAGTCCGACGAGAAGGCCTGAACCGCGTCCAACGGGCCGTCGCGAAAGGCAGCACGACCCCGTTCGCTTCTCAGGAGGGTTGCGCCCGGCGCGCGACGAATGCCGGCACCTTCGCGGAGGCCTCCGCTCTGCCGGAGGCTGTGCTCCTGAGAAATGAACGGGTGCCGGGGCCGGCCGGACCGCGCCCGTACTCTTGAGGGGTGGCTGGGCGAAGGACGGGAAGACGGGTGCAGCGTCCCGGCGCGCCCGGGGCCGATCCGGCGCCGCAATCCGGGGAGCGTTCCGGCGGGGCAACCGATGTGCCGGTGCGGGCGGCCGAAGACACAGACCGTGCCTGGGGCGATCGATCGGACTCCAACGACGACCGGCTGAAGCGCGACCTGCCGCCCCATTGGGGCGCAGGAGGGTCCAGAGGCTAGGCGCCGTCACCGCAGTGCTTGCGATCACACAGAAGGGCCGTCCCGTCCCATCATCTCCGCTCGATGCAAACGAGGGATGAGACCATCAAGTCGCGGCGGGTCTGGCGGGCGGGAAGCTACTCGGTGGCGCCGTCGGCGTGCCGACCGCCTGTGCCGTCGGTCTTCGGGGTGGTGAGGCCGGCATCCGCCTGTGCCGCGAGCAGGTCGCGGATCTGCGTGAGCAGCTCGACGTCGGCGGGAAGCTGCTCCGCCTCGGCGTCGGGGCTCACCGCGCGGCGGGCCTCAGCGAGTTTGCGGAAGTGGTTCATCGGCATGACGAACGCGAAGTAGACGACCACGGCGACGGCGAGGAATTGGATGAGCGCACCGATGATCGCGCCGAAGGTCAGATACGACGTGCCGCCCGACATCGTCGGAATGCCGACCTTGAGTGCTGTGTCGAGCGACTTGGAGTTGAAGACGGCACTGATCAGCGGGTTGATCAGCCCCGCGACGATCGAGTTCACGACCGCGGTGAATGCCGCGCCGATCACGACAGCGACGGCGAGATCGATCACGTTGCCGCGCATGATGAACTCTCTGAAGCCCTTGAGCACGCGCATCCCCCTGCATGTGTAGTGGCTTGCGGCCCGCCACCTGGGGCGGCCGCGGTGTACCGACGTTACATGGTAAGAGAGAACAGGCCGATCAGGCCGCAGACCCGGCGGCGCCGGCCGGACTCGTCGTGACCTTCTTCTCGGAGCTCTTGGTCTCGCTCTTCTTGTCCGACGACGCCGGCTTCGACTCCGAGCCCGAGGCATCCTTCTTCGCAGGCGAGGACTGGGATGCGCCGGATCGCGAATCGGTGCGGTAGAAGCCCGAGCCCTTGAAGGTGACGCCGACAGATCCGAAGACCTTGCGCAACTCGCCGCCGCACTCCGGGCAGGTCTTCAGCGCCGAGTCGCTGAAGGACTGGTGGATGTCGAAGGCGTGTCCGCATTCGGAGCACTTGTACGAATAGGTGGGCATGGATCTCTTTTCAGCGAAAACGGATGATGCGGGAGGGGGTCACTGCGCCCGTCACCGGTTCATCGTGCCGTTCCCGAGGCACCTCGTCGAGCACCTCGCCGTCGAATACGACGGCATACACCGGAGGACATTTTTCCATGCTGCCCAGGGTTTTGTCGAAGTAGCCCTTGCCCCAGCCCATGCGCATGCCGCTGGGATCCACGGCGGCGGCGGGCACGATGATGAGGTCGACGTCGTTGATCGCGATCGGCCCGAGCAATTCGCCGACGGCCTCGGGCCAGCCGTGGATGCCGAGCGTCTCCGATTCACCGTCGTCGACGGTCCAGTCCAGCAGGCCGTCTTCGCGGCTGATCGGGAGCAGCACACGCAGGTGCTCCGCGAACGCCCAGTTCAGGAACGGCCGCGTGTTCGGCTCGTTCGGTCCCGACAGATAGCAGGAGAGCGAGCCGGCGTCGTACTCCGTGACGAGCTGCTGGAGATTCGCCGTGATGCCGGCATCCGCCTTCTCGCGCTCGGTGGCGGTGAGGTTCTGCCGGCGTTCGCGGAGATCGGCGCGGAGCGCGCGCTTGGCGCTGCTCGGGTCGGAGGCCATACCGGGCATCCTAATGGGCGCGCCGTTGAGCACCGGCCGCGATTCTTTCCCCTCAGAAGTCAGCAGATAGCCTGAGCAGATGGCGATCACCAAAGCTGTCATCCCTGCTGCCGGTCTCGGCACCCGGTTCCTGCCGGCCACCAAGGCGATGCCGAAGGAGATGCTGCCGGTCGTCGACAAACCCGCCATCCAGTACGTGGTGGAAGAGGCCGTCGAGGCCGGGCTGAACGACGTTCTCCTCATCACCGGTCGCAACAAGTCGCCGCTGGAGAACCATTTCGACCGTGCGACCGAGATCGAGTCGACGCTCCAGGCCAAGGGCGACATGGAGAAGCTGCGCCGGGTGATGTACTCCACTGACCTCGCCGACATGCACTACGTGCGGCAGGGTGACCCTAAAGGCCTGGGACACGCGGTGCTGCGTGCGCAGAAGCACGTCGGTCGCCAGGCGTTCGCCGTGCTGCTGGGCGATGACATCATCGACAGCCGCGATGTACTGCTCACTCGAATGATCGAGGTGGCCGAGCAGCGCGGAGCGACCGTGGTCGCGCTTCTCGAAGTCGAGCCGTCGCAGATTCACCTCTACGGTGCGGCAGCCGTCGATGCCACCGACGAAGGCGACGTCGTGCGTGTGCGTGGTCTGGTGGAGAAGCCCTCGGCGGAGGATGCCCCGTCGAACCTCGCCATCATCGGCCGATATGTGCTGCAGCCCGAGGTGTTCGACGTGCTGGAGCACACCGCGCCAGGCAAGGGCGGCGAGATCCAGCTGACGGATGCCTTGCAGGAGCTGGCCGCGGATCCCGAAGGTCCCGGAGTGTTCGGCGTCGTCTTCCGTGGCCGCCGCTATGACACGGGTGACCGCCTCGACTATTTGAAGTCCATCGTGCAGCTCGCCGTGGACCGGGAAGACCTCGGGCCTCAGCTGCGCCCGTGGCTGCGCGAGTTCGCCTCCGGACTCGCCGACGAGCCGGCGGACGGCGAGACGCTCGAGGAGCCCGGCGTGGGCAACGGCGCCGCCGGCGTCTGATCAGCCTGGCAAGCGAATAAGCTCAGCTGACGAAGCCCAGCCGCCGAGAGCCTCTGCCGTAGGAGGAACTCTGCTGCGAGAGAACCGAAGGCGACCAACCGTGTACGTGCCCAGCCTCAGCGACGGTGCTGTGGGCATCCGCCCGATCCGCCTGCGCGATTCGCGCGTGCTGGAGAAAGAACTGCTCGAGAACCGCGGCTGGTTGCGGCAGTGGGAGGCGACCAGCCCGCACGGCCCTGCGGTGTTCGACACGCGGGCGAGCATCCGATCCTTGCAGGCGTCGTCACGTGCCGGTCATGGGCTGCCGTTCGTCATGGAGCACGACGGTGAACTGGCTGGTCAGCTGAACGTGTCGTCGATCACGTATGGGTCGCTGGCCTCTGCCACGATCGGCTACTGGGTGGCGCAACGGTTCGCAGGCAAGAGCGTGACGCCCACGAGCGTGGCGCTTGCGACCGACTACTGCTTCTTCCAGCTCGGGCTGCACCGCATGGAGATCTGCATCAGACCGGAGAACGTGCCGTCGATGCGCGTCGTGCAGAAGCTCGGCTTCAGGTACGAGGGGCTGCGCCGCAGGTACATCCACATCAACGGCGACTGGCGTGACCACTTCTGCTTCGCGCTGGTCGTCGAGGAGATCCCGCAGGGCGTGCTGCGGCGCTGGAAGTCGGGGGAGGCGCCACAGGATGCCGCCACGATCCCGCAGGCAGATCTCGAGGCGGCGGCGCATCCGCTCGTCGGCCGGGGCGGCTGATAGCAGTGCGGTTCGTCGGAGTGCACCGGCCGAGCCTGTCGAAGCCGGCGTCCGGCCGTATCTGCCGGCCCGGATCTCGACGGAATCGACAACCGGCAGCGAGCAAGTTCGCAGACACACGGCGGCCGCGGCGGGCCGCGGGACTCCGACCCGCCTACCGTAGTCACATGCACCCGGGGGAACGTGGACAGTGCCGCCCTATGCGCGGGCCGGCACTGGCATGCGGAGCGAGCTCGTGAACGGCGGAACGCTCAGCGGCGGCGTGGTGATCGCTCTTGCAGCAACGCTCTGGCTCGCCTATCTTCTGCCGACCTGGTTGCGCCGGCGTGACTACCTCAACGCCGAACGCAACGCCGTGCGCCTGCAGCAGACCCTGCGCATCCTCGCCGAGACGGCCGAGGCGCCGGAGGAGGTGCGGGTCGAGGCCACGGCCCGTGACGTAGCCCGCCAGCAGAGGCTTTTGAAGAAGGTGCGCGCAAAGGCGGATGCCGCGGCCCGCGCCCACGCGACATCCGAGGCGCGTGCGGCCGCGTCGGCCGCCGCGATCGCTCCTGAGAACCCGTCGCGTGCTGCCTCCGCTGTGAACGACTCGGCAGATTCGCATGTCGATGCGGCCGGATCGCGAGGAAAAGGGACGGCGCACACCGCAGCGCGGACTCGCACCGCGCCGCAGACGCGCGACGAACGCGAAAGGGCGTTCGCACATGCCGTTCGCCGCACCCGGCTGGCCACCACCGGCGTGGTGATCGCCTCGCTGGTCGGCATCGGATTCGGCGCGTACTCGATGGTGGTGGCGCAGTCGTGGGGGCTCCTGGCGGCGTCCGCCGCGCTGTTGGTCTGCGCCATCGCCGTACTGCGACGGCTTGCTCAGCAGGTCGCCGCCCACCAGGCCGCCCGACGCTCGCACCTGCCCGTCGTGCGGCGGAATCCCGAGCTGTACGACCACGCGCTTTTCGCGCGAGCCGCTGCCGCGCCCGAGCAGGTCGAGGAGCGCGATGGGAGCTGGGCGCCGCAGCCGCTGCCCAAGCCGATGTACCAGTCGCCCGGATCGCGTGCGGCGACCGCGATGGCGTCGCTGGATGCTGCCGTCGCACTTCGCAGGGCCGCGGCCTGCGCCGAGCTCGAGAAGCGCGCGGCGCGAATCGCTGCGGCGAGCGTTCCGACGCTTCCCGCCGTCGAACCGGTGCGGGACCCTCGGACCGGCGGGCTGCCGGCATCCGCGGGGGAGCGAGCCGATCAGGCACAGGCATCCCTGGCACCGGTGGTGTCGAGCAGGTACGCACGCATGGGAGTTCTCGACGATGTGCAGAGCGAGCACATCGACCTGGACGAGGCGCTACGGCGCCGTCGCGCGGCCGGCTGAGCCGCCACGCTGCCCGTCATCGCGCCGCGAGCATTGACGGGAGCGGCTTGAGCAATGAGCTGTTCAACGTGGGCGAGGATCTGGTTCGCTTTTGCCGGGAGCCCCTTGCACCGTTCAAGGTGCCGCGTGGATTCACCATGCTGGCCGCTGCGGACCTGCCGATGACCACCACGGGAAAGCCTCAGAAGCACCTGCTGGTGCAGCGTATGCTCGAATGATTCTCATGTTCGAGGCGTGCGTTCGGGTCGTGCGGAGCTTCTGAGGGGAGGATGCCACCGTGGCGGGCGACGGCGATCGCGGACGGATCACACGCAGGCAGGCACTCATCGGTGCGGGCGGAGTGATCGTCGTCGGTGCGGCCGCGTTCACGGTGACGCAACTGACGCGTGGCGACGGAGCCGCGCCCGCTGCAGACCAGCAACCGGTGCGGCAGGGCGAGTCGTCGCATCCGGGCGTGATGCTTCAGGCGACCGCCTTCTGCGGCATCTACTACGAAAAGCCAACGATCAAGCTGTCAGGATCGACCACTGAGTCCAACCGATTTCAGCTCGGCCTGCCGATCGGGGCGACGAGCTGGCAGGTGCTGGATGCCCGGGGCACGCGCGTCGGTCGCGGATCGATGTCGGCCACCGACAAGTCGATCACGGTCTGCCGCGACGGCGTATGGGAGGGGGGCTCGGCAGCGCGGCCAGGCCATTACACCGTCCTCACGGGAGACGGCCGGCACGGGGTCGCCACCGGCAACGTCGTGCTCTGCCCGCCCACGAAGCTGTACGCGCCGACCGAACAGCCGGGCATCGGCGCCTGGCTGGCCGTGGCGCCCGACCGCGACCTCTACTCCTATCAACCGGGCAAGGCAGCAGACACCGTCGCCGCGCTCGCTGGAGATCCGTACTTTGCGGCGCCGCAGGATCCGGCGCGCCCTCGCTCGGTGTGGGTGGCACCCGCTCCTCAGGCGCAGGCTCCGACCGCTAGCCCGACGGCGCACGAATGGGCGGAACTCGCAGCGGCTTTGAAGGGGGCCGGGCACGTCGGGGCCTACTACGAGTGCCCGACGAACGAGCCGGAGAACGGCGGCTGGAAGATGCCCGACGTGATCTCGTACTGGACTCAGTGCCGCAAGGCCATCCTGGCCGTCGACCCGTCCGCCCACGTCATGGGCTTCGACTCCGCGGGAATCATGGCGGCGAGCTCGCTCGACGACCTCGGCGTGTTCCTCGCGGCCTGCCCGGTCGATGCGGTGACCGACCACATGGAGGACTCGCATCAGAACCTTTCGAACATCGTGGCGCTGCGTCAGCTCTTCGGGGCGTTGAACCGAAGGTTCGCGGCCTCGGGCAGTCCGAAGCTCGACCTGTGGCTCACCGAGACCGGCATCAACGGCGGTGGGTACGGCGTGCTCCAGCCGCGGCGGGATGCCCGCCAGCGCACGGTGCTCCGGTTGGTGTTCGAGTCGTTCGGCTGGCCGAAAGAGCACAGCTACGACTTCCGGGTCTTCGATGTGCACGGCTCCGGCCTGACGACCTTCATGGTGGACGGGCAGAACGGCGATTCGACGGGGAACATGCGCGCCGGAGCGTACGCGCTCCACGTCATGTCGGAGGCGCTGCACGGAACGACCTGCACACGTGAGCATCCGCCCGCCAAGCTCGGGTTCGGGCCGACGGGGGGAGTGGGCGACAGTCTCTTCGCGGGACTGCACTACCGCGGGCGCGATCACGACGTCGTGGTGCTGGCTGCCAACGGCATGGAGAAGGCGGCAGTGGACCTGCGGGTGTCGGCATCCGGAAGTCTTCAGGTCTGGGACGGCATGGGCGTTCCCTCGAGCGTGCAGGTGAACGGCGGCATCGCACGGGTGCAGCTGGACGACCTGCTCACCTACGTCTTCCTGCCGTCCGGCAGCACCGTCGAGGTCGCGCCCGGATGGTGGGCCCAGCTCACCGACATCGCGCGTGGCAAGAAGGTGCGCGCGCCCTCCGGTGACGCATCGGTCCTGACTCGCGGAACGTTCGGCGCCAACTTGCAGGACGGCTCGGTGCCGGTTCCCGCCCGGCCGTACGTCACCACCACCCTGCCCGCGAGGTTCAGTGTGAAGACGAGCAAGCCGGCCAAGGGGTTCGCGCTGTTCACCGGTGGCCCTGCCTGGCAGACCGCGGGCGGCTCGCTCGTCGCGTTCACCATCTCCGTCGATGGCAGAAAGGTCTACTCCTATGAGTGCGCCTCGGCGGTCACGCTGCCCATACCATCGCCGTCGTCCGGGAACAGTTCGGATGCCTGTCTCTACACGACGTACTGGACCGGGCCCTTCGCCTGGCTGGAGCAGGTCGACATCCCGGCCGGCACGGTCGAGTTGACGGTCACCAAGGCGAGCTACGGTGGTCAGCCCGACGAACTCGGTTCGACCGCGCCGGGGAGTGAGAGCAAGGAGAACGACCCGCAAGCGGTGCACCTGGCGGCCTGGCAGTTGCTGGCTTGAGGCGGCGGATGCGTGCCGCCTCGTCACGCGCGACGCCGAGGTTGACGCGTGACGAAGGCGGCCGACAGGCCCCTGGGCCCGCGAGGGCGGGGCCGGTCAGTAGAGCAAAGCCCATTTCGACGGATGGGACGCCAGCGTCGCATACACCTGCACCGCTGCACCTTGCTCCAGCGCCTTCGTCGCGCCGCTGATGTCTTGCGAGAACAGGCCGGTGGCCGCGTCCCTGCGGTCGGTCCACAGAAGGTCGCCGTAGTCACTCATCGCGTCGTAGTACTTGCGCGTGTGAGTGGATGAGGCGAGGAGCAGCAGCGACTTGAAGTAGATCGAGTTGAAGTAGATCGGCTGCCCGCCGATGGTGCCGGTCTCGATGTAGTGCCCGTAGCTCGCCTCTGCGACCTCTACTGCGTGATTCAGGTACGAGCGATCGTGCGTGGCAAGGAACAGTGCGTACGCCGCAGCGAGGGGAATCCCCTGGTTGTACGACCATTTCGTCTTTTCGACGGTTCCGTCGAGGCTCACATGGTCGAAGTACAGCCCGTCGGTATCGAGAAGGTACCGGTTGGTCCAGTCGTATGAGCGCAGAGCCGACGACAGGTAGTCCCGGTTCCCCGTGATCGAGTACAGCCGGGCGCCGAGAAGCGCCGTCGGCATGTTGGAGACGGTGTTGCGGTCGTGGCTCCATGACGCCTGCGTCCAGAACACTCCTCCGGGATCCGCATGGGCAGGGTCGTCGTCCCAGCCGGACTGCAGCAGGGCGTATATCTGTTCGGCGCGCTGCAGCGCATCCTGATCGCCGTTCATGAGGAACAGCTGCACCTTCTCCAGGCCGACCCAGGCGTTGTCGTCGTAGAAGAGATCGCCGCTGTTGCCGTACGGCGCCTGCGCGCCGGAGGCGTAACCCGGCATTCCCGTGGTGCTCGTGGGCTCCCAGTAGTGCTCCTGACCTTGCGCCAGCGAATCGAGTGCCGCACGGGCCATGTGGTCGGGCCGCATCGCGACGAGGTCGAGCGCGGCGACATGAACTTGGGAGTGGGACCACTCATAGCCGTACCTGGGGTCGCCCTGCTGCGCAGGGTACGTCTCATGAACGAGGTTCGACCCGTCGTTCGCCAGCAGATACTGCTGGAGAGCGGACCACGACTGCAGAGCACGTGCGGCTGAACGAGACCCGCTGGGCACGGATGGCCAGGCCGGCTCGGAAGGCGCCGCCGTCGCCGAGGTCGTGCCGGCAGCCCACAGCGCTGCACCGCCGACAGCGCCGAGCCCTGCCTTCAACAGGATCCTTCTACTCAACATCGATACTTCTCCTTTGAATCGTGATGGAGCGAACATGCATCGTGATGGAGCGAGCCTGGCGTTTCGCCGGCACACTCGGAAACGTTTCCAGCGACGATAGTAGCGCCGTCACCCGGTGAGGGGTCAAGGCCCATTCGTCCCTAGCTGAGACAATGGCCCGTTGGAGGGTTCGTGTCGGAACTGCAGGGTGCGCTTGTGAGGCCGCCGACCATGAAGGACGTGGCCTCGCGCGCCCGGGTCGGCGTCGGAACCGTGTCGAGAGTCGTGAACGGATCGGCGCCCGTCAGCCTGGCGACGAAGGAGCGCGTGGAGCTGGCCATCCGCGAACTCGGTTTCCGGCCGAACGAGATCGCCCGTTCACTGCGCCCAGGACAGGGCCCGAAAACGATCGGGCTCGTCGCCGGCGACCTCACGAACCCGTTCTATGCGACCCTCGCCAAGGGTGCCATGGCGGTGGCGGCCGGCCGCGGCTACGCAGTGCTGATCGCGATGGTCGATGAGGATCCCGATGCCGAGCGCATGGCCGTTCGTGGATTGCTCGCTCGCGGGGTCGCGGGCTTGCTTCTGGTTCCCGACCGGGGCGACCACGGATATCTGGATGAGCGCGGCGAGGGCTTGGGAGTGCCGACGGTCATGCTGGACCGGCCGGCATCGGGGGTGCAGCGCGACGCCGTGCTCTTCGACAACGAGGCGGCAGGAAGAATGGTGACCGAGCATCTGCTCGGCCACGGCCATACCCGGATAGGGGTTCTCGTCGCGCCATCGCATTACACGACGGGGCGGCGGCTTCGTGGCTTCCGCAACGCCATGCGCGACGCGGGAGTCGTCGTCGACGAATCACTCGTGGTCCGCCTTCGCCAAGGCTCTCCGGGAATGGCCGAAGAAGGGTGCAGGCGCCTACTGGCTCTCGCGGACGCCCCCACCGCCATCTTCTCCACCACGAGCTTCGCCACCCTTGGTGCGCTGAGAGCCATGCGAACCGTTCCCCAGCGACCCGCGATCGTCGGCTTCGACGACTTTCCGTACGCCGACCTGCTGCCCACCCCGATCACGGTCGTGGCCGCAGATGCCGAAGCACTGGGGCGGGTGGCGACCGACCGTCTCTTCGCGAGGATGAGCGGCGACGACCTCCCACCGGAACGGATCGTCCTCGGAGTCAGCCTGTGCGAGAGGGGAAGCGGGGAGGCCTCCCCCGCGGGCGTCGTGGGCTGATGGCTACGGGCGCGTCGAGGCAGGGCTTGCAGTCGTGACGGCGGCGCTCCGGCGCGGGAAATAGTCCTTCACACTCCTCCCCGCCAGATCGAGGGCGAGCTCGGAGAACATCGCGTTCGCCCAGCCGAACCAGGATCGAGTGAACCGGGTCGGATCGTCCACGTGGAAGCTCTCGTGCATCAGGCCGGTGCCTCCCGTCGTGGAGCCGAGCAGGTGCAGTGCACGAGTCGCATCGTTCTCATCGCCGGTCAACCCGACGGTCGCGATCGCGAGAGGCCAGACGTGATCGCGCGGCGTGTGAGAACTGCCGAGACCCGAGGCGAACTCGCCCGCGTAGTGGTGCGGATTGTCCTGCGAGAGCACGAAGCGTCGGGTGGCCTGATAGACCGGGTCATCCGCATTCAGCCAACCGCTCAGTGGAAGACCCAGCAGATTCGGCAGGTTGGCGTCATCCCCGAGTAGCACGGAGCCGAGGCCGTCGAGCTCGTACGCGAAGATGCGTTCGCCATCGCGCTCGTGCACTCCGAAGCGCTCGATTCCTGCATCGATCTCCGTCGCGAGCGCGACACTGTCGCGTTCGAGCTCGTCGTCCAGTAGCACATCGTGTGCCAACTCCGCGAGTCCATGCAGGCTCGACGATGCCAACGCGTTGGCCGGCACGAGGTATCTGTGAGTGCACCGGTCGTCGCTCGGCCGAAAACCTGACCAGGTCATCCCGGTCGGCCCGACCGGTGCGCCCCTGCCGTGGCGGGGGAGCGAATCGGTGGCGAATTCACCCTCCGTTCTCCTGAATCGGTAACCAGAGCCCGCGTGATCCTGCTCGGTGCGCCAGAGCG
Organism: Humibacter antri; assembly: GCF_054777235.1. NCBI lineage: Bacteria > Bacillati > Actinomycetota > Actinomycetes > Micrococcales > Microbacteriaceae > Humibacter > Humibacter antri. The sequence continues at coordinate 54,454 of NZ_BAAHAW010000024.1, forward strand.
CGATGACCGCCTTGGAGACGCGGACGAATTGCTCGTCGAGGTGGTGGACTCGGCCGGTCGCCCGCCAGATGGCATAGCCCAGTTGCAACGGTGCGCACAGAGAATCGACTTCGTACTTGCGTTCCCAAACGGCGGGAGCGGGACGCGGAACGTCGCTCTGCTCCGGATGTGCATCCGTCGGCCCGTCGTTGAACGCGTTCGCGTACGGGTCGATCTCGACCGAACTGAGTTGGCGGCGGAGCACTCCGACAAGCATGCGACCGACTGTGTCGTCGTGCGCAAGCGCGAGGTACGGTCGCACCTGCGCGGCGCTGTCCCGCAGCCACATCGCGGGAATGTCGCCCGTAGCGACGAAGACCTCCTCCTGGCCGAATGCCGTCGACCATCGCATCGCAGAAGTCCAGGTGTTGGTGAAACACGCGCGCACGATCGCAGCCGCCGCCGTTCCCGCCAATGCACGGGAAAGATCCTCTGCGAGCGCCGCCATAGCGTCGGGGACTTTCCATCCCGATCGCGGAAACGTTTCCATAAATCCCTTGACTCCTCTTGGGAATTGCGCGACCATGACTTCGGTCGGCGAATGGAAACGTTACCGTAGAAACGTTTCCACGCTCATCTTGACGGCAAGACCACTCCAATGGAGGAGATGCGAGTGTCCCAAGCAGTGCAGCGATCTGCAGCCTCGCCCGCGCCCGGGAAACCGCGGCCGCCCAGGCCGGTGCCGCGCTCCAAACGTCGGTTCTCCTCCGAAACACGACCGGCGTACATCTTCCTGGCGCCCGCGATCATAGGGTTCACCACGTTCGTCGTGTTCCCGCTCTGCGCATCCGCGTACTTCGCTTTGACGTCGTACAACGGATTGTCCCAACCCGAGTTCGTCGGCCTGAAGAACTTCGTCGACATGTTCACCAGGGATCCGTCGTTCTGGCCGTCGCTGCAGGCGACGGCATACATGGTGATCCTCTACGTACCGCTCTCACTGCTGATCGGCCTGGCGCTCGCAGTCTTCGCCAACGCGCGACTGAAGGGCGTCGGGCTGGTACGGACCTTGCTGTACCTGCCCGTCGTGCTGCCCGTGGTGGCGACGGTGACGTTGTGGAAGTTCGTCTTCGACCCGCAGGTGGGTCTGGCCAACCAGGTGCTCGGCCTGTTCGGCATCAAACCCTTGCTCTGGCTCTCTTCACCGACCACGATCATGCCCTCGATCGTGCTGGTGATGCTCTGGGGAGTCGGCTCGACGATGATCATCTTCATCGCGGCGCTGCAGGCCGTGCCGGAGGAACTCTACGAGGCCGCCCGCCTCGACGGGGCGGGGCCTTGGCGCATCTTCTTCCGGGTGACCCTTCCTCTGATCAGCCCGATCCTGCTTCTGCAGATCGTGCTGCAACTGACGACGGCGCTGCAGGCGTTCGCCCAGCCGCAGATCCTGTCTCCCGACGGGCAGGGCGGACCCGGGTTCAGCTCGGACACCCTCATGCTGTCGCTCTACAACAACGCCTTCCCGAAGCTCGGCAACGTTCCCCAGTTGGGCTATGCGTCGGCACAGGTCTGGGTTCTCTTCATCATCATCGTCGTGGTCGTCGCCTTGACCGCTCGATTCTCAAGCATCTGGAGCTACAGCAGTGACGACAACGACTGAGATCGCCGCCTCCGGCAGCGGGGTGCCCGCTGCAGCCGAAGGATCGCCCAGGCGCAAAGCACAGCGGCTCGTCACCCGAAAGGCGACGTGGTACTTCTTCGCACTCCTGATCTGCGTCGTGATGATTCTTCCGCTGCTCTGGATGCTCAGCATCGCGCTCAAGGGGAAGTCGGCGGTCTTCGACGTCCCCCCGACGCTCGTCCCGACCCAGTTCCATTGGGAGAACTTCATCAATGGCCCGGCGGAGATCAACTTTCCGACGCTGCTGCTCAACTCGGTGATCATCACGGCACTGTCCGTTATCGGCAGTGTCGCCACGTCGATGATGGCCGGATACGCCCTGGCGAGGTTGCGGTTCCCCGGTCGCAAGACCTGGTTCTACCTATTCGTCGGCAGCATGCTGCTGCCGCCGGTGATCGGGATCATCCCGCTGTTCACGATGTTCCGCGCGATCGGCTGGTACGACACCTGGCTGCCGCTCATCGTGCCTTCGTTCCTCGGCGGCAACGCCTTGTTCATCTTCCTCGCCAGGCAGTACTTCCTTGCCATCCCGTACTCGATCGACGAGGCGGCGAAGGTGGACGGCGCGGGCTACTTCACGATCTTCGTCCGAATCATGCTCCCGATGACGAAGCCGGTCTGGATCACGATGGCCATCCTCGCCTTCCAGTACTCGTGGAACGACTACTTGAATCCGCTGATCTATCTCTACACCTCGGGCAAGTGGCCGCTGAGTGTCGGCATGGCCTCATTCGTCTCCGCTTTCGCCGGACAGACGCCCAACTGGTCCGCCTACATGGCCACGAACATCCTCTACATGCTGCCGCCTTTGCTCGTGTTCTTCGTCGCGCAGCGCTACTTCGTACGGGGGCTCAGCGCCCTCGGCACCACGACCCAGAAATGACCCCGTTCCGGGATATCCAGCACGGCACCTACATCAAGGAGTGAAATGAAGAGAAGCAGTATCGCGGGCGCACTCGCAGTGCTCGCGGCATCCGCCCTGATGATCACCGGATGCTCGTCGGGTGGCAGCTCCGGCGCCAAGCACACCACGGTCACGATCATGACGTGGGAGACGGCGCAGACGAACGCACTCATCGACAAGGCGCTGGCGGACTTCCACGACCCCGGCATCACGGTGAAGCGCCTGGATACGCCAAGCGGCGACTACTCCGCCAAGCTCTCCTCGCTGACTCAGGCGCAGAAGCTTCCCGACCTCTTCTGGTGCGGCAACGACACCGAGCAGCAGTACTCGGCGATCGGGCTGCTGACCGACTGGAGCGGCAAGCTGAAGAGCGGCTCGAGTCTTGACGACAAGAGTTTCGGTACGTCCCTGGCGAACTGGAAGACCAAATCGGGTCAGATCGGCGGCCTGCCGTCCCTTCTGAACACGTACGGCATCTGGTACAACGCCGACGCGTTCAAGGCTGCGGGGCTCGCGATTCCGGCTGCAGGCTGGACGTGGGACGAGATGTACGCGGATGCGGCGGCGCTGTCGAACAAGAACGGTGCGACGTTCGGACTTCACTGGGCTCCGGGGACGGACACTCCCTTCGCGCTGGGCAACTACTCGGTGTCGGCCGGAGGCAAGGCTTTCACCGACAGCACGAATGCCCCGACAAAGGTGCAGGCCGACGCGGCCTACACCAAGGCGGTACAGCAGCTCGCTGACGCGATCAAGGCCGGATCGGTCACGCCACCCGGCTACGACGACAGCAATGCCACGTCGCTGTTCTCGGCCGGCAAGGTTCCGATGCTGGAGGGCGGGCAATGGCTGGCAGCCTCCTTCATGACGGACAAGCCGAAGGTGGATTACGGGTTCGCTCCGTTCCCGGTCGCCCAGAAGGGCGCAGACTTCGTGACGACGTACGACGCGGTCGGCATCTGCACCCCGAAGACGACCGCCAACCCCGATGCGGACTTCAAGGTGCTCCAGTACCTCGAAGGAACAGTGTTCGGCAAGGTGCTGTCGCAGACGCCTGTCGCGCCACCGGCATACGTGAAGGCTCAGCCCTCGTACTTCAAGGCGCTGAGCAGCATGCCGCCGTCGATCGAATCGACGGTCAAGGCGGACTTGGGCGCGAAGCACCTCGTCGGCATCCGCTTCACGCCGACCTGGGCGCCCAAGGTGAACCAGGTGACGACCGCGAAGTTCCTGCCCATCCTGGAAGGGAAGGCGCCGATCTCGACGTTGCCTGATTACGTCAGCCAGGTGAACGACATCATCAAGCAGAACCGGTAATCGCACCCTTGGGAGTGCCGTCGGCGCGTCGTTCGCGTCGACGGCACTCCCAGGTGAATGCTGCGGTACGCACCTTCTCCGCGAATTCCAGCGGTCCGCGGACTGGTGCGCAAATGGGGGAGACATACGGTGGATCGCGGGTGCCGCACGGTGGAATCGACAGGGACGAGACGCAGGTGAACGTCGGATCGCGCACGTCTCGCCCCACGATGCGCGACGTGGCAGACCGGGCCGGCGTCGGCGTCGTCACCGTGTCTCGCGTTGTCAACGGCGAGCGAAACGTCGGCGACGCGACGGCTACTCGAGTGCACGCGGCCATCGACGAGCTGGGCTATCAGCGTGATGAGATCGCTCGTTCTCTGCGGCCGGGACAGAATTCGCGCACCGTGGGATTGGTGCTCGGCGATCTCACCAACCCGTTCTATCCCGCCATCGCCAAGGGCGTCGCAAGCCAGCTGAAGACCGCGGGGTACGCCGTGCTGCTCAGCTCGGCCGACGAGGATGCCGATGCGGAGAGGCAAGGCGTCGATGAGCTCTTGGGCCGTCGGGTCGCAGGACTCGTGATGGTTCCGGGACAGAGCGACCACTCGTTCCTCACCAGGGCGAACAGGCATGCGCGCGTTCCCCTGGTCTTCATCGACCGGCCTGCGCGCGGCGCCGACGGTGACGTCGTGATCTTCGATAACGAGCGCGGGGGTCGGATGGCGGTGGAACACCTGATCGCCCACGGTCACCGACGGATCGCGATCGTGGTCGCGCCATCGCACTACACGACCGGCCTGCGGCGTCGGGGATACAACAGGGCCCTGCAGCGCGCGGGCATTCCGCTCGACGAGAGACTCGTCGTCAAGCTGCGAAGCGGATCCGTCGAAGACGCGGCCGAAGCGACCGGATCACTGCTCGACCGCGAGGATGCGCCCACTGCCATCTTCTCCACCACCAACTTCTTGACGGAGGGTGTCCTGCAAGCGATGAGGGACCGTGGAGTGCAGAAGGCGCTGGTCGGATTCGACGACTTCAGGCTGGCCAACATGCTCCCCTCGCCGGTGACCGTGGTGACCGGCGATGCCGAGGAGCTGGGCAGATCCGGTGCGGCGACCCTGCTCTCACGCATCTCCGGAGAGCCGAGCCCGTTCAAGCGCATCGTCATCCCGGTGCGTCTGATCGAACGCGGGAGCGGGGAGATTCCGGCGGATGTCCTCGACCTGGTACCCGACGTCGTCACCGTTGACGGAGGCTCACGAGACACCTCGGCCAGGCCCGCATGATCGGGTCGGGCAGCACCTATGTCGCCCTGGGGAGCTCGTTCGCTGCGGGGCCAGGTCTGACGCCCATCGCCTCGAGCGCGCCGGCCGATGCGGGCCGCTCGCAGGTCAACTACGCGCACTTGGCTGCAGCGGATTTGGGTCTGTCCTTGCGCGACGTCACATACTCCGGTGCGACCAGCGAACATCTGTTGAAGCAGAGCCCGACGGGAACGCCTGCTCAGATCAAGGCGGTCGACTCCGCCACCCGGCTGGTCACGGTGACGATCGGTGGCAACGATGTGGAATACATCGGGAGCCTCACCGTCGCCGGTGCGCCTCGCTGGCTTCGGCCCCTCATCGGCGGCGGAGCCCGGCACTTCGCCTTGCCTGATGACTCCAGTGTGGACGCGGGCTTCGCCCGGCTTGCCGCCAACTTGGCCACGTTCGTTGAAGCAGTGCGGTCGCGTGCCCCGCTCGCGCACATCGTGTTCGTCGACTACCTCACGGTTCTTCCGAGGATGGTCGGGGCCGCCGAATCATCCGTACATCGGAGGCGAATGCCGGCGGCGGCCCTGACCTGGGGCAATCGGGTTGCTGCACGACTCAGTGCGACGCAGGACGAGGTCGGCAGGAGCACGGGGGCAGAGTTCCTGCCGGTCGGCGCCCTCTCCGTCGGGCACCATGCGTGGTCGAGCGAGCCGTGGGTCGGCGGCTTCAGACTGCGTGCATCCGCTCCGTTTCATCCAACGTATGACGGGATGCGTGCCGTCGCGGATCTGCTCGTGGCCCGAGTGCGAGGCGGCGAGTCGCCGTAGGCCCGATAGTCACGGTGCGACGTGCTAAAGTCTCATACGCACTTGGGGCTATGGCGCAGTTGGTAGCGCGCTTCGTTCGCAATGAAGAGGTCCGGGGTTCGAATCCCCGTAGCTCCACCATTTCGCCCCACCCGAACTCTCGGCCCGATGGTTGAGAACTCGGGTGGGGCGTTTCTGTTCGTTCTGGTGCTCACCCGCTAACCGGCCCTCACCGGTTGAGACGTCTGTACGTGGCGGGCGATCAGCTCAGCCTTCCACGAGCGTGAGGTCTCTCTCGCGGTCGAGGCCGACGACATCGTCGAGGTGGTGCTCGACCCAGACGCGCAGACTCCGCAGCGGTTCGGCGACGCCACGTCCGAGGTCTGTGAGCTCGTATTCGACGTGGGCGGGCACGGACGGATACACCGTGCGTGTGATGAGCCCGGAGTCCTCGAGACGCCTCAGGGTCTGGGTCAGTACCTTCGGACTCACCCCGGTGAGGAGCCGCTTAACCTGGATCCACCGAGCCGATGGTGATGGCTGGCTGAGTCCGATTCGGTGGGATTTTCGCATTCTTGG
>NZ_BAAHAW010000025.1:0-32253 GCF_054777235.1 Humibacter antri
AACCCGCGCATATCAGACTGACCACGCGTCGACCAGACACGCCGCATCCCCAACACCCCAACGCGAACGGTGAAGCGCTGCCGGACACGCCAGCCCGGCAGCGCTTCACCCCTGCCCACTTGACAAAACACGCTACATATCAGTTGTAGCCGCCCCGGCGCCGGCGTCGCGGCGAAGGTCCACCGGACCTTCGCTCACGGCTCCAGCGCGCGCACCAGCGATGCCACGACCTCGACGTGGTGAGTGTTCGGAAAGAGGTCGAACGCGCGCGCCGTGCGCAGTTCGTAGCCGCGTTCGCGGAACCAACCCAGGTCGCGGGCCAGAGCAACCGGGTCGCAGGCGACATACACCAGCTGGGCGGGCCCCAACGCCGCCAGCAAGTCGACGACCTCTCGCCCGGCACCGCTGCGCGGCGGGTCGAGCACGATCGTTCCGGCGCGCAGCCGGGCGCGTTCCCCCGCTGACGCCCTGTCGGCGAGCCCGCGCAGGTAGTTCTCGACGCGTGCGGTCACGGTCTGAGCACCGATCCACTCGGCAAGGTTGGATGCGGCGTGATCCGTCGTGCTCTCATCGGACTCGACACTCGTGATACGCGTGGTGGGCCCGAAGCGGTCCGCGACGGCTGCCGCCAGCAGACCCACTCCACCGTAGAGGTCGAGGTTGTACGCACGCGGGTCGAACAGCGAGTCGTCGACTGCGTGCTGCACGGCCCGGGTCAGCACCTCCGGCGCCTTGCGGTGCACCTGCCAGAACCCGGTCGAGTCCAAGGCGAAGCGGCGGTCCCCGACCCGCTCGTGCACGACCTGGGGACGCCTGCCGGTGTCGCCTGCCGCGTCCCGGTGCGTCACCGAGACGAAGCCCTCGCTTGTGACCGCGATGTCGATGGTTCCACCGCGGTGCTGCTGCTCGCCGAGCGGTGCGGCGCGCTCGACGGCCTCGATCGCCAACGGGAGGTCGGTGACCGGCACCACACGGTGCGAGCGGGCCGCATAGGGTCCGACGTTGCCCTCGTCATCCACCTGCAGCCGCACTCTCGTGCGCCAGCGGATGCCCTCCCGGTCCTCGTCGACGCGTTTGCCCGACTCGGGCGCCGCCTCGACCTCGGGTGCCTCATCGAGCGCGGCCATGCGGGAGAAGGCATCCGCGATCACCTGACGCTTCAGCTCGCGCTGATGCGCCAACTCGATGTGACCGAACTCCGCGCCACCGGCCCGGTCCGCGGGGTCTCGTTCGACCGACGCCGCCTGCCACACATGCGGCCGTCGATGCTCGGATGCCTGCAGTACCCGCACCGTCTCCGCCCGCCAGAACCGGTCGTGACGCGTGTCCGAGACCCGGGCGACCACCCTCTCGCCGGGGAGCGCGTCGCTGACGAACACCACACGACCCTCGTGACGGGCGATGAAGACGCCGCCGTGCGCGACACCCGTGACGTCGAGCTCCAGCTCGACAGGATCGCCGGCGATGCGACGCACAGCGGTCGTCGACTTCGACGGCCGCCTGGTCTGCGAGGGCCGGGCAGCAGGGGTGTGCGATGCGGTGCGACGAGGAGGGCGAGGCATCCTTCGATCGTCGCATGCGCCAAGTCTCAGTGTCGTATTTCGGCGTGGCGCGGAACTGTCGCTGCGAGTTCGCTCACTCTGGTTCATGGGGCGCTCAGAACGGGTGTCTACGGTCGAACTCTGCGTCGAGGGAAACGAGAGGGGGCGCGTGACCTACTACAAGAACGGTCGGCCGATCGACCCGCGCAAGATCGCGCGGGTCTCGGGGTCGAAGCAGTCCGGTGGCGGACGTTCCGCGGATTCCGATGCCGATCGGGCGCCGTCACCGGCTCCTGAGCGACCCCGTACACAGCGGGAACCCACCAGCGCACCCCGTTCGCAACAGCCTCCGGCACCGCACCCGCGCGACCCGTACGAATACCTCGAGCCTTTCCACGAGTCTCGCGCGCGATCGGCGGCACGTGTCTCAGCGCCCGGCGGGCCGCCACCTGCAGCGCCCGGCGGGCGGAGGCCCGCCCAGCCCGCCGATCGGCGGAAGCGCACGTTCCGGCGGCGGCGGATCATCGCCGGACTCGCTGCAGCGGTCGTGCTCGTGCTCGTTGCGGGTGGAATCTTCGTGTTCGCGCAGTATCAGGATCTGTCCACGGGCATCCATCGCACGAGCTTGGGGCCCGCGCAGAACACCGCGGAGACGAACATCCTCGTCATGGGGCTGGACAGTCGGCTCGACGAGAACGGCAACCCGTTGCCCGCCGACGTGTACAACGCTCTGCACGCCGGCACCGCCGACGACGGCGGATACAACTCGAACGTTCTGATGCTGCTGCACATACCGGCCGGCGGCGGGCATCCGGTGGGCATCTCCATTCCGCGCGACGACTGGGTGAGTCTGCCAGGGGCGCCGGATGGGGCGTCCATGGGCAAGATCAAGCAGGCGTACGGCTTCCAACTCGACCAGACGCTCACCCATCTGACGCGGACGCAGCCGAACCTTTCGCACGCGGATGCCTATCAGCAAGCGCGCTCGGCCGCGCGCGTCGAGGAGGTGAAGACGGTCGAGCAGTTCCTGAACGTGAAGATCAACCATTTCGTCGAGGTGACGATGGGGGCGTTCTATCAGCTCGCCGAGGCGGTGCAGCCCATTCAGGTGTGTCTGAACGAGGCGACGGCCGACAGCTATTCCGGCGCGAACTTCGTGAAGGGCGTGCAGGAGATCAACGCACAGCAGGCCGTCGCCTTCGTACGCCAGCGGCGCGACACGACCACCTCGCCCGTGAATCTCACCGACCTCGACCGGGAGCGACGGCAGCAGGCGTTCATCATCTCGCTGGCGAACAAGCTGAAGCATCAGAACCTGTTCGACGACTTCAGCGTGATGGAGAAGATGCTCGGCACCGTCAAGAACGACATCGCCGTCGACTCGAACCTCGACCTGCTCAGCCTCGCCTCTGACGCCAAGAAGTTCGCCGGCGGTGGCGTGAGCTTCGAGACCCTGCCGATCTCGTCCTTCGGCGTGAGGGACGGCCAGGACGTCAACCTCGTCGACGTGAACCAGGTGCGCACCACGACGGCGCAGTTGATCGCCGCGTCGGACGCCTCGTCGACTCCGAAACCGTCGGCCTCCTCCGGTTCGTCGAAGGCGTCGCACGGTTCGTCGGGTTCCTCTTCGGGGTCGTCGGGGTCTTCGGGTTCGTCGTCGGCGTCGACACCCGCTCCCTCGAACACATTCGGCACGAACGGCGTGATGTCCTCCGCCGGCATCCCCTGCGTGAACTGAGCGCCGCTGACCGGACGAGCGTTCCATGAGGCCGGGCGGCGGCAGCAGAATGGTCGGGTGCGTCTCTACCTTGCTTCCACGTCACCCGCCCGCCTGACCCTGCTGCGCGCGGCGGGCATCGAACCGCTGACGATCGCGCCAGGAGTGGACGAGCCCGGGACCGTCGCCGAGGCAGAGGCCGAGCGCGGTCCGCTGCCCGCGGCGGAGATGGTGCAGCTCCTCGCCCGGGCCAAGGCCGAAGCGGTCGTCGGAGCGTCGGTCGACGGCATGCCGATCGACGGACTCGTTCTCGGCGGGGACTCCGCTTTCGAGGTCGACGGGGTCATCTACGGCAAGCCGCACGAGGCATCCGTGGCTCGTCAGCGCTGGCATGCGCAGCGCGGGCGCACCGGCGTGCTGCACTCCGGGCACTGGCTGATCGACCACAGCCGCGGGCACGTGCGCGGGGCTGCGGGCGCGGTGGCAGAGGCATCCGTCACCTTCGCCGACGACCTCGACGACACCGAGATCGACGCGTACATCGCCACCGGCGAGCCGCTGAAAGTGGCCGGTGCCTTCACCATCGACAGCCTCGGCGGTCCGTTCATCACAAGGGTCGAGGGCGATCCGAGCACCGTCGTCGGCCTCTCGCTCTCGACGCTGCGGTCTCTCGTGAAGCGCCTCGGGTTCGAGTGGACCGACCTCTGGAACACCACGAACACCGCGGTTTGAGCTCGTCGAAACCCGGCATCCCGGTCGTGTAGGAACGCAACACCTGCGCCGCCGGCTGACCTCCACTTGCGTGAGTTTGTCGAAGGGTCGAAACCGCACTACTTGCGGACTGGTTTCGACACTGCTTGCGAACTGGTTTCGACAAGCTCAACCAACGGTGTCGGCGGTGCCGTGGCTACCGTCTGCATCACTCGGCCGCGCAGCGGCCAGCGGGTTCGACACGCTCGACCCACGAGAGCATCGTCGAACGCGTAATCGACGGGCCGCCGCACGGATGCGAGTTGTAGGCATCCGAAAGCGTTGGGGGCGAGGTTTGTGGACGGCATTCAAAACCGCGCGGGGGGCCGTCAATAGGCTTGAAGACTGTGCCACACATCTCGAAGGTCCTGATTGCCAACCGCGGCGAGATCGCCGTGCGAGTCATCCGAGCGGCCAGAGACAGCGGAATCGGCTCCGTCGCGGTGTACGCGGATCAGGATCGTGACGCCGTGCACGCACGACTCGCCGACGAGGCGTACGCACTCGACGGCTCGAACAGCGCCGAGACCTACCTCTCCATCGAGAAGCTGCTCTCCGTGTGCCGTCGCTCCGGCGCCGACGCCGTTCACCCCGGATACGGGTTCCTCGCCGAGAACGCCGACTTCGCCCGCGCCGTCATCGATGCCGGCCTGATCTGGATCGGCCCGGGCCCCGAGGCGATCGAGCGGCTCGGCGACAAGGTCTCCGCCCGTCACGTCGCCGAGAAAGTGGGCGCGCCGCTCGCCCCAGGCACACTGAACCCGGTCAGCGGAGCCGACGAGGTGCTCGAATTCGTCGACCAGTACGGTCTTCCGGTTGCGATCAAGGCGGCGTTCGGCGGCGGCGGGCGCGGCCTCAAGGTGGCTCGCGAGCGCGATGAAGTCGCCGAGCTGTTCGAATCCGCCACGCGTGAGGCGATCGCCGCGTTCGGCCGCGGTGAATGCTTCGTGGAGAAGTACCTCGACAAGCCTCGGCACGTCGAGACGCAGTGCCTCGCGGATGCCCACGGCAATGTCGTCATCGTCTCCACGCGTGACTGCTCGCTGCAGCGTCGTCACCAGAAGCTCGTGGAGGAGGCGCCGGCGCCGTTCCTCACCGACGATCAGCTCTCGCAGTTGTACAGCTCGTCGAAGGCGATCCTCAAGGAGGTCGGATACCTCGGCGCCGGCACCTGCGAATTCCTCATCGGGCAAGACGGCACTGTCTCATTCCTCGAGGTGAACACGCGACTGCAGGTGGAGCATCCGGTCTCCGAGGAGGTCACCGGGATCGACCTGGTGCGCGAGCAGTTCCGCATCGCCGAAGGAGGCGTGCTCGACTACGACGACCCGCAGCCGCGCGCACACTCGATCGAGTTCCGCATCAACGGCGAAGATCCGGGTCGGGGCTTCCTCCCGGCACCCGGGCCGGTTCACGTGTTCAAGCCCGCTTCGGGGCCCGGAGTGCGCGTCGACTCCGGCGTGCAGTCGGGAGACGTGATCTCCGGCGCGTTCGACTCGCTGCTCGCCAAGCTCATCGTCACCGGCGCCACCCGCGAAGAGGCGCTGGAGCGGTCCCGTCGTGCCCTCGACGAGTTCGAGGTCGCTGGGCTCCCCACGGTGCTGCCGTTCGATCGTGCGATCGTGCGCGACCCGGCGTTCGCGCCGGAGGACGGGCATCCGTTCCGCGTCTACACACGCTGGATCGAGACCGAGTTCGTGAACGATCTCGAGCCGTGGAGCGGCGAATCAGCCGAGACCCCCGAGGCCGAGCCGCGGCACAGCGTGATCGTCGAGGTCGGAGGCAAGCGCGTCGAGGTGAGCCTGCCGACGAAACTGCTCATCGCGGGTGGCACGGCCAACGTCGGCCACGCGCCGAAGCGCAAGGGCGCCTCGCACTCGATCGCCACCGCCACCGGCGACTCGGTGACCGCTCCCATGCAGGCCACCGTCGTGAAGCTCGCGGTCGGCGAGGGCGATCAGGTGGTGAAGGGCGACCTCATTCTCGTGCTCGAGGCGATGAAGATGGAACAGCCGCTCACCGCGCACAAGGACGGCACGATCGCCGACGTCAACGCGCAGGTGGGTGCGACCGTCTCCAGTGGCCACCTGCTGCTGAACATCGTCTGACGCGGCGGCGTACGCTTCGCCGGAAAACGAACGGTGCGCTGGACAGAACTCGAGATTCTGTCCGGCGCACCGTTCATCTTCCGGCCGATCTCACCACGAAGGTTGAGCATCCGGTGGCCGTCCAGCCGCCGCGCCGAGACGTGACGGCGGGCGCCGATGGCCGTCAGCCGATGGCACCGCCGGCGAGGGTCTTCTCCTCGATCTCCGACTCGTTCGCGGCATCCCCGATGTACTCCTCGATCTTCTTCGTCGGCAGCGTGATCTTCACGGCCACGATGTAGATCGCGAGGTTGATCAGGAACACCCAGAACATGCTCGGGTTACTCGCCGGGTCGAACAGCCAGCTCACCAGGAACATCAGGATGAACCATGGGATCACCCAGTATGCGCTCGCGAAGAAGTCGAGCCTGGGACGGTTCGCCCACTTCCTGGCCACGAGTTCGTAGATGATCAGGAAGACGTAGCCGATCAGGATCGAGATCGCCAGTTTCTGGTTCGTCGCCCAGCCGTGTTCGATCCAGGTCGCGTCTCGCGTCCGCAGCGCCGCCGTGGGCGAGCACGATCGGCGGCCGAGAGTCGCCGTCTCCATCACGGCCGCGGGAACCGCGGTCGAGGTATCCGTCGGCGTCACCGGCAAACGGCCCGCTCCCGCGGTGTGCCGCGATCTCCACGACAGCATCCACGCCGAACTCACCACCGTCCACGCGATGCCGCCGCTCAGCGTCGCGGTCAAGATCTCCAGCATCGCCTGAAGTCGCTCCGTACTTCTGTTGAAGGCGACCGCGATATTGGCCAGACCGCACCCGATAGCCGGACGCCTTCCGGCACCGCAATCGGCGCAGTCGCATAGACACCGCGTGGCCCGGGTCCAGGCAGCCCCTGGACCCGGCCGCGCGGTGTCGTGGAGGTGAGCCGGCGATCAGTGCGCTTCCGCCGCCGAGCCCTCCACTTGCGCTTCCGGCTCGGCAAGGATCTCGCGCACACGGTCACCGGGCAGCTGGCAGTACCATGCCACCGCGAGCACGACAATGGTCAGGATGATGTTGGCGATGATGGCGCCGTTGAACCCGTAGACGTTCGCCTGGCCGGCCTGGGCCGTGCTCGTACCGCTGTAGCTACCGAGGTAGCTGACCAGCGTGATGCCGGCAAACCAGAGCAGCACCCACCAGCCGTGCTTGAAGTCCAGCTTCGGGGCGCGGCGTTTCGGGCCACGATCGACGAGCTCGAGGATCCCCAGGATGATGTAGCCGAGCACCACGGCCCCCATCATCTTCCAGACCTGATCCCAACCGGACCAGTACATGATCAGGTTGGTGGACAGCAATGCCAGGAAGACGATGACCCACGGCCATTTGGCCCGGTAGGGACGCTCCACCTCGGGTATCTGCTTGCGGAAGGTGAGCAGGGTGATCGAACCAATGCCGAAGGAGAGCACGGTCAGCGAGGTGACGATCCCGACCAGCGCCTGCCATCTCGGGAACGGCAGGAAGAAGATGCAGCCGACGACCCAGGCCAGGATCAGGCTCACCCACGGCACACCATTCTTGTTGACCTTCCCCAGCGCGGCCGGGGCGTTCTTGTTGCGGGCCATTGCATAGGACATCCTGGCGGTGACGCCGGTGTAGATCAGGCCCGTGTCGCCGGGAGAGATGAATGCGTCGGCGTAGAGCAGGCCGGCCAGCCAGCCCAATCCGAGCACAGTGGCCAGCGTGGCCAACGGGCTGAAGTTGCCCGCGTCGCTGCCGGTCACGATCAAGGCACCGACGTCGTGCCAGCCATGCTTGGCCAGCCCCGCCGGGTCCTGAGCGCCGATGAAGATGATCTGCAGCAGGATGTAGAGGACGCCGCAGATGACCACCGACCCGATCAGGGTCAGCGGCACGTTCCGCTTGGGGTTTCGAGTCTCGCCTGCCAGTTCGATGCCCTGCCGCCAGCCCAGGAACGAGAACGCGATACCGGCGGCCGGGATGGCCTCGAAGGCGCTCTGCAGCCCGTACGGCGCGAACCCGCTGCCGTCCTTGGTGGCGATGGTGAAGTTGCCGGGGTGGAACGCGACAAGCGCGATGGCCACGATGACCAGCACCATCATGCCGAGCTTCCACCAGACCAGCACATTGTTGATCCGGGCGAACCACTTGACGCCCAGGTAGTTGATCCCGACGAAGAGAGCCATCAGCAAGATCGCGACGACCAGCCCGACGCCGGTCAGCGTGGCATCCTTGTTCTCCAGCCAGTGCAGGTACGAGGTGGCGTACGTCAGCACGGCCGAGACCTCGACCGCGGCCACAGCGGCGCAGGCCAGCCACGTCACCCAGCCCGCGGAGTAGCTGGCGAAGGAGCCCCACGCGTAGTGCGGGTACCGGGCAACGCCACCGCTGCGCGGGAACATCACGCCGACCTCGGCGTAGCTGAGGCCGATGAACAGGAACATGATCGTGCCGACTATCCACGAGATAATCGACGCCGGGCCTGCCTGCGAGGACGCGTGCAGGGAACTGAACAGCCACCCGGAACCGATGATCGACCCGATGGCGGTGAAGAGCAGGCCGATCGTTCCGAAGTCTCTCTTAAGGCGGACGTCGTCGCCTGCCGCGGACCCGGCCCCCTCTAATTTCGTCGACATTGACTACTCCTTCCGGGCCTTCGAGTGTGCCCATACAGTTGTTCGGACGTTACTCCCTCGACGGCATGTTGTGCACGTACTTGTGCCATGTCGTCATTGCGACCATGCGCGGGTCTAAAGCACGATGTGCATGGCGCGTGCGGCATCGGTGATGGAGTTCGACAGCGACGGATACACCGAGAACGCCCTGGCGACCTGGTCGACGGTGAGTCGGTGCTCGACGGCGAGCGCGACCGGGAGGATGAGCTCGCTCGCACGCGGCGCAACGATGACGCCGCCGATCACGGTGCCGCTGCCGGTGCGGGCGAACAGCTTGACGAAGCCGTCCTTGATGCCCTGCATCTTCGCCCGAGGGTTGGACTTGAGCGCCAGCTTGTAGATGTCGCCCTGCGCGATGCCCTGCTCGATCTCGCGCTGGTTCCAGCCCACCGTGGCGATCTCGGGCGTCGTGAAGATGTTGGATGCCACGTTCCGCAGCTCGATCGGCGTCACCGAATCGCCCAGCGCGTGGAAGATCGCCGTGCGGCCTTGCATCGAGGCGACGGATGCCAGTGGCAGCACGTCCGAGCAGTCCCCCGCCGCGTAGATGCTCGGCATCGACGTGCGGGCGACGCGGTTGACGCGGATGTGGCCGCTCGGGGTGAGCTGCACGCCGGCATCCTCGAGCCCGATGCCGGCGGTGTTCGGGATCGAACCGACGGCGAGCAGGCAGTGCGAACCCTCGACCGTGCGGCCGTCGGTGAGCGTGGCGACCACGCCGTTCTCGGTGCGCTCGACGGACTCCGCCCGAGACTTGGAGAGCACCGTCATGCCGTTGCGGCGGAACACCTTCTCGAGCACCGTCGCGGCATCCGCGTCTTCACCTGGCAGCACGCGATCCCGGCTGGAGATGAGCGTCACCTTCGCGCCGAGGTAGGTGTAGGCGCTGGCGAACTCGGCACCGGTGACGCCCGAGCCGACCACGATCAGGTGCTCGGGAACGGAGTTCAGCGAGTAGAGCTGTGTCCAGGTGAGGATGCGCTCCCCGTCCGGCATCGCCGACGGAAGCAGCCGCGGGCTGGCGCCGACCGCGATCACCATCGTGTCGGCCTCGATGCGGTCGAAGTCGGTGCCGTTCTCCTTCGCGGTGGAGACGATGACGGCATCCGGTCCGTCCAGCCGTCCCTCACCGGTGACGATGCGCACGCCGGCGTGCACGAGCTCGCTGCGCATGTCTTCGGACTGCTGCCTGGCCAGGCCGAGCAGACGCTTGTTCACGGCGGAGAGGTTGACGGCGACCTCTGGCCGGATCGGCCGTCCGGACTCGGTACGGCCGAAGAACTGCACGCCCAGGTCGGCAGCGTCGCCGATGGCGCGCGTCGCGTCGGCTGTGGCGATGAGGGTCTTCGAGGGCACGACATCCGTCATCACGGCGGCGCCGCCGACCCCGCCGCGCTCGACGAGAGTGACCTCTGCACCCAGCTGTGCGCCGGCGAGCGCCGCCTCGTAGCCGCCGGGACCGCCCCCGAGAACGGCGATACTCTGCTTGCGCTCGAACTCGAAGGCCATGGCGTCCATTCTCTCAGACGGCCCGCTGCCGCCTTGACCGCGGCGGCCTCTGCCGCACCGTAGGTGTGATGTGAGGCGAGCCCCCCGCCCGACGCAGAACGCCGAGTCCGGGACGAGCCGATCACCGCGAAGGCGGGACGCTCTCCGAGGCGGCGGCCTCGACGGCGCTGGACGCGGCCACGCATCCTGCCGACTGCGGCGCGACCGGCGAGGACGGGCGCGCCAGACTACAAAGCCGGCCGCGCCAGACTACGCAGCTGGGCACGCAAGACCAACATAGAGTGGTGCAATGGCATCCGAGGACGCAGCTCATCCGTTCGACGACCCGGCGGCCGATCCGTTCGAGATCGCGCGCATCGCGGCCGGGCAGATCGCGCAGCGCACCGGAGTCGAGCACCACGACATCGCCCTGACGCTGGGCAGCGGCTGGGGCAGGGCCGCCGACCTGATAGGTGAGACCGTGGCGACGGTGCCGGCGACGGACATCCTCGGCTTCCGACCGCCCGCCGTGGAAGGACACGTCGGCACGTTGCGCTCGGTGCGACTGCCGAACGGCAAGCATGCGCTGGTGCTGGGCGCACGTACGCACTTCTACGAGGACCACGGGGTTCGCTCCGTCGTGCACGGTGTGCGCACGGCGGCGGCGACCGGCGCGCGGACGATGATCCTCACCAACGGTGCCGGCGGCATCAAGGAGACCTGGCATCCGGGAACTCCGGTGCTGATCAGCGACCACATCAACCTCACCGCGGCGTCACCGCTGGAGGGTGCGACGTTCGTCGACCTCACCGACCTCTACTCCAAGCGGCTGCGCGACCTCGCCCACCAAGTGGATGCCGCGCTCGACGAGGGCGTGTACGTGCAGTTCCGCGGCCCGCACTACGAGACGCCGGCCGAGGTGCAGATGGCCAAGACGATCGGCGGCCATATCGTGGGCATGTCGACCGCACTGGAAGCGATCGCCGCACGGCAATCCGGCATGGAGGTGCTCGGCATGTCGCTGATCACGAACCTCGCGGCCGGCATCTCGAACGAGCCGCTCAGCCACGCCGAGGTGATCGAGGCCGGTCGCGCCGCCGAGCCGGTGATCAGCGCCCTGCTCGCCCGCATCGTGGAGCGAATGTGAACGCGGCCGAGCAGACCTCGGCCGACGTCGTCGAGGCGGCACGCGCGTGGATCGCCGACGATCCGGATGCCGAGACCCGCGCTGAGCTGCAGGCGGTCGTCGACGACGCGTTCACCGGGTCGCCCGCAGCGCTCGACGACCTGCACTCGCGGTTCGACACCCGACTCGCCTTCGGCACGGCCGGCCTGCGCGGCGAGATCGCGGCGGGTCCGAACCGCATGAACCGCGTGCTGGTCGCTCAGGCGGCCGCGGGGCTGGCGGCCTACCTGAACGCGCAGGCATCCGCACGTGGCGATGGCGCGCAGCCGTCGGTGGTGATCGGCTACGACGGACGCAAGAACTCCGGCGTCTTCGCCCGCGACACGGCCGAGCTCATGGCGGGCGCAGGCGTTCGCGCGGTTCTACTCCCCCGCCTGCTGCCCACACCGGTTCTCGCCTTCGCGGTGAGGCACCTCGTTGCGTCCGCCGGGGTCATGGTCACGGCCAGCCACAATCCGGCCGGGGACAACGGATACAAGGTGTATCTCGGCGGCGCCGACGAGGGGTCTCAGATCGTGCCGCCGGCCGACGCGGACATCGCCGCCTGCATCGACCGGGTGGCGCGGGGACGCGTCTCGGACCTGCCGCGATCGGATGCCTACGATGTCGCCGACGAGTCGCTGATCGACGCGTACGTGGCCGCCACGGCCGCGGTCGCAGGGGCCGCGGACGCCACGAACACGGTCGGCAGCGCTCTGCCGGATGCCCTCGCCCAGACCGACGCGCCCCCACTGCGTGTCGTGTACACCGCCATGCACGGGGTCGGGTGGCCCACAGCACGCGCGGTCTTCAGGGCCGCCGGTCTTCCGGTACCCGTCACCGTTGCGGAGCAAGCCGAGCCCGACCCCGACTTTCCGACAGTGTCGTTCCCGAATCCGGAGGAACCGGGAGCACTCGACCTGGCGTTCGCACTGGCCCGCGACACCGGCGCCGACCTTGTGATCGCCAACGACCCCGACGCGGATCGTCTCGCCATCGGCATCCCCGACGCATCCGAGCAGGGGTACCGGCGATTGAGCGGCAACGAGGTGGGAACGCTGCTCGGTTGGACCGCAGCGGTGCAGGCGCGCGCAGAGGGCGTGCACGGCGTGCTGGCGGCATCCATCGTCTCCTCCCCCGCTCTTCGCGCCGTCGCAGACGCCTACGGCCTGCGCTTCACCGAGACACTCACGGGGTTCAAGTGGGTGAGCCGCGTTCCCGGGCTCGTCTTCGGCTACGAGGAGGCGCTCGGTTACCTGGTGAACCCGTCCACCGTGCGCGACAAGGACGGCATCTCTGCAGCGACGGCGGCGATCGCGCTCGCGCAGCGCCTGCACGCCGAGGGCAGGACGATCGCCGACCGACTCGACGACTTCACCCGCGAGTTCGGGGCGCACGCGTCGGCTCAGATCTCGATCCGCGTCACCGACCTGGAGCTCATCGGTCGCATCATGGCCGGCCTGCGAGCTGAGCCGCCCACAGCACTCGGCGACGTCGCGGTGTCGCGTATCGACGACCTGCGCGACGGAACGGCCGAACTGCCGCCGAGCGATGTGCTGCGCGTCGTGCTGCAGGACGGATCGCGCGTCATGGTGCGCCCCAGCGGCACCGAGCCGAAGCTGAAGATCTACATCGACGCGTTCGACGACACAGCGCCGGATGCAGCCGGCCGCCGTGCGGCCGCCGAGGCTCGCGTCGCCTCGCTCAGCGAAGCGATGCGGGGTCTCACCGAGCGGCCTGCCGCGGGTTGAGCAGCGATCGAGCCGCATATCGGAACCCGGAGTTCGCACGGAGGTTTCGTAGAGATGTCCGGCGACGCGTGGCACGGCATGGCAAGGTCCGCCGGAAATCGCACGATCCGCCGGAACGGAAGCAGGATCTGTTCCGGCGCATCCTCCGGTTTCCGGTGGATCGTGCGAGGGGAACGCCGCCACCTTCGTTCGCGTCCGTCGCACTCTCGCGCTACACCTATCGGCGTCCGGGACAGAACGAAGCTGTATCGGATACCGAGTGCAGTGACCCTGAGGCCCTGAGGCCGCTGCAGCCGTCAGCCAATGGCCTCTTCGAGCTTGCGCTCCAACTCCGTGAGGTCGAAGTAGTTGTCGATCACGACGATGTCCGCGTTCGTGCGCGGGATGCGCTCGACGAGTTCGGGCGAGGTGAGGATGACCTGGGCGTCCGCTCCCGTCGTGGCGAGGCTTGCGACGTCGGACGCGCTGACGTCGGCCGTGAGCCCCAAACGGTCGAGCGCCCGCTCGGCGTTCACCTTCAGGATCGCGGATGTTCCCACGCCCGCACCGCAGATCGCGACGATCTTCATCAGCACCTCAACGGACAGCAGCCTCGGCCAACAACGGACTCAACAGACAAACGGACTCAGCGGACGAACGGACTCAACGAACAACAGAGATGTCGCGCGGCAGATCGGATGCGCCGATCACCCGCCATACGTCGTCTGCGCTCGTCGCAGTCGCCAGCGCGGGAATCGCCTGCGGATCGTTGAACACGTTGGCGAGTTCCGCAACGGAGTGCACGTGGGCGTCCGGGGTCTCCACAGCCAGTCCGACGACCACGCTGACCGGGTCGTTATGCGGATGCCCGAACGCCACCGGAGTCGCGAGCGTGACGACCGAGAGACCGTCGGCGAGCACATCCGGCCCGGGTCGCGCGTGCGCGAGGGCGAGGCCGGGGGCGATCACGATGTAGGCGCCGAACTCGTCGATGACCTGGATCATGCGCTCGGTGTAGCTGTCGCGCGTGGCCCCGGAACGGCGCAGCGCGTTCCCCGCGAACCGCACGGCGGTGCGCCAGTCCGCTGCCTGCACACCGAGGTCGATGGCAGAGTCGGGCAGCGGCGGAAGCGACATGGTCACAAGCGTATCGCGACCCTCCGTCAGGGCCGGCTGTGTGCGGCCGTGCCCGGCTGCAAGGACGCTGTGACTTTTCTACGCTGCGTCGAATCCGGTGGAGATCGCCTCTGCGATGTCCTCCCTGTCCTCCAACGGCAGGAACGACGACCGCGCCGCGTTGAGCTGGAACGTCTCCAGATCATCAAGGTCGTAGCCGAAGGCATCCGCCAGTATCGCCAGTTCGCGACTGAGTGTGGTGTGACTCATCAGCCGGTTGTCGGTGTTGACCGTCACCCGGAACCCGAGTTGATAGAGGAGGTCGAACGGGTGGTCGATGAGCTCGTCGCCCCACGCCGCGATCGCGCCGGTCTGCAGGTTGGACGACGGACTCAGCTCCAGTGCGATCTCGCGGTCCTTCACCCACTGAGACAGCCGTCCGAGCGAGACGTAGATGTTCTCGTCGTCCTGTCGTTCGATCGTGATGTCTTCCGCGAGCCGAACGCCGTGACCGAGTCGCAGGGCCCGGCCGTCGATCAGAGCGCTCTGGATGCTCGCCGGCCCGTCCGCCTCCCCCGCATGCACCGTCGCCGGAAAGTACTGTTCGGCGAGGTAGTCGAACGCGACCCGGTGGTTGCTCGGCGGAAACCCGGCCTCGGCGCCTGCGATGTCGAAGCCGACGACGCCGGCATCCCGATGCCGCACCGCCAACTGCGCGATCTCCAGAGCACGATCGGCGTGACGCATCGCCGTCACGAGCTGGCCGACGCGGATGCTCGCACCCGAGGCGCGCACATCCGCCACGCCCTGCTCCAGGCCGCCCTGCACCGCCTCGACGGTCTGATCGAGGCTGAGGCCACGGCCCACGTGCTGCTCGGGCGCCCAGCGAACTTCGCCGTAGACGACACCGTCGGCGGCGAGGTCGAGCACGAACTCGCGCGCGACGCGAGCGAGTCCGTCCCTGGTCTGCATCACCGCTGTCGTGACATCGAACGTCTTCAGGTACTCGACGAGCGAGCCGGAGTCCGACTGCCGGGCGAACCAGGCGCCGAGAGCGTCGGCATCCGTCTCCGGAAGATCCAGGCCGATGTCGTCGGCGAGTTCGACGATGGTCTGCGGACGTAGGCCGCCGTCGAGGTGATCGTGCAACGACACCTTGGGAAGGATGCGCACATCGACCCCGTCGACGACATAGCGGGCGGTGTTCGACGGCTCCGCGTTGCTTGCGGCCGTGCGGGCGGACTCTGCGCTCATTGCTCCAGATTAGCCAGCCCGGGCGTCGGATCGGTCTCGTGGCGGGCGTCCGGTATCGTCGGTCGACCACCGGGCTGCGCCAGCGAACGCGCGGCGCACTCGAATCCGTGCCTGGCGGCGTCGATGAGCCCGGCACCGCCGAGCCATGCGGCAAGGAAACCTGCGTCGAACGAGTCACCCGCACCCGTCGGATCGAACGCGTGCACGGCATCCACCGGCACGAGCGTCGGAGATCCGCCGTTCTGCACGACCACTGCACCGTCTGCACCCATCGTGGTGACGACGAGCGGAAACGCATCGCCGAGCCATTGGGTCGCAGCGACCGGGTCGTCGACCCCTGACAAGGCGATCGCCTCGTCGGCGTTGGGCAGCAGAATCGTCGCACCGCCAATGGCGGCCAGAAACGTGTTTCGGCCATGGTCGCGGATGAAGCCGGCCGATCCGGGATCCACGCTGACTGGCACTCCGAGCCTGTTCGCCCTCGAGATCAGCCCGGCGAACGTGTCGCCGTCACCGGCTCGATTCAGCACGGAGTACCCGCTCAGGTGCAGCAAGGCAGCATCGTTCAGCGCGGACGGGGGAACGTCGGATGCCGTGAGCATCGCGTTCGCTCCGCGTTCGGTCAACATCGTGCGGCTCTCCCCCTCGACCAGAATCACGATGGTTCCCGTCGGCTCGGTGTCGCTGACCGCCAGAAGCGGGCGAACGCCGAACCGTTCGAGTTCTGCGCCATGCCGCGCCACGTCATCCGCACCGACGCATCCGACGAAGTCGACCGCCGCACCCTCCGCGCCGAGCCACGCCGCCACGTTCGCGCCGGACCCGCCGGGCCGGGAACGGATCTCCGCCGCCGTGTCGGTGTCGGTGCGCACGCGGGCCAGTGGTCGCACGATCACATCGTCGATGACATCCCCGCAGACGAGCACGCGGCCGGATGCTGTGCGCATCAGGCGCTCCGGGCCGCCCATGCACCCGCGACCTCCGCTGCGACGGCCACGTTGTTCCGCACGATGTCGAGATTGACCTCGAGACTGCGCCCACCCGATGCCTCGACGATGTACTGAAGCAGGAAGGGCGTTACCGCCTTGCCGTGCACACCTGCGGCATCCGCGGCCGCCAGTGCTTCGTCGAGCACCCTGTCGTGCTCGACCGGATCCCACTGCTGGTGCTGCGGCACCGGGTTGGCGAGCAGAATGCCCTGTCCGTGCCCGAGGCGATCCTGTGCTGCCATCACGGCCGCCACCTCTGCAGCGCTCTCGACCCGCCAATCCAGCGGATGCCCCGACGACGTGAGCCAGAAGCTCGGAAAGTCCGAGGTGCGGTAACCGAGCACGGGCACGCTGAGTGTCTCGAGCCGCTCGAGCGTCGCAGGGATGTCG
Source organism: Humibacter antri (assembly GCF_054777235.1). Classification (NCBI taxonomy): domain Bacteria; kingdom Bacillati; phylum Actinomycetota; class Actinomycetes; order Micrococcales; family Microbacteriaceae; genus Humibacter; species Humibacter antri. Next base: position 16,911 of record NZ_BAAHAW010000025.1, read on the forward strand.
AGCACGGACTTCACGCCGGCGCACACGACGGTGACAGGGGCGATCGCCAGCGCACCGAGGTCGGCGGACTCGTCGAACGTGCGTGAGGCGCCACGATGCACCCCGCCCAGGCCACCGGTCGCGAACACCCGCACACCGGCCTTCGCGGCGAGGTACGCGGTCGCAGCCACCGTCGTCGCCCCGCTGACCCGCTTGGCTGCCAGTATCGGCAGATCGCGCACGCTGGCCTTGGCGAGGTCGTCTTCGGCGACCCGGCGAAGACCCTCTTCGTCGAGGCCGACCTGGGGAACACCGTCGAGCACCGCGATCGTCGCCGGGGTGACGCCGCGCTCGCGCAGCATCGCCTCGAATTCACGCGCGGCCTCCCGATTTCGCGGCCGGGGCAGGCCGTGCGAGATGATCGTCGACTCGAGGGCCACGACGGGACGGTGCTCGTCGAGTGCCTTCGTCACTGCGTCGGAGACGAGAATGTCTGACATCGATTCTTCCTTTGCTCGGCGGTGGATGTTCGATCGGGCGACGCCGGTGGCGGGCACGTACCGGTTCAGCCGATCCGCTCGACCACGAGCGGGCCGCGTTCCGGTGCCGTCTCCGCGATGTCCCAGCCGCCGTCGAGCGCCTCGAGCGCGCGCTCGAACCTCATCGGGTCGTCAGTGCCGAGGGTGAACAGCGGGTCGCCCTCGAACACCCGGTCGCCGACCTGCGCATGAAGATCGATGCCCGCGGCGTGCAGCACCGGATCCTGCGCTCTGGCGCGTCCTGCACCCAGCCGCCAGGCGGCAACGCCGAACGCGAGCGCATCCTGTCGCGCCACGACACCAGACCGCCGCGCCGTGACGGTGTGCGTCTCCTTGGGGTGCGGCAGCGGGGCATCAGGATCGCCGTCCTGCGCGCGGATGATCGCACGCCAGGAATCCATCGCGCGACCGGAAGTCAGTGCCGCCTCCACGTCTGCATCAGGCTGTCCGACGAGGCGCAGCATCTCACGGGCAAGCGCCAGCGTGAGTTCCACGACATCGGCAGGACCGCCGCCGGCCAGCACCTCGACCGACTCCCGTACCTCGTTGGCATTGCCGATCGCCCGGCCCAGCGGTGCGTTCATGTCCGTGAGCAGCGCGGACGTGACGACGCCGGCATCCTGCCCGAGCTCCACCATCGTGCGGGCCAGTTCGCGCGCCTTGTCGAGGTCGCGCATGAAGGCGCCGGCACCGAACTTGACATCGAGCACGAGCGAGCCTGTGCCCTCCGCGATCTTCTTGCTCATGATCGACGAGGCGATGAGCGGGATGGCTTCGACCGTCCCGGTGATGTCGCGCAGCGCGTACAGCTTCTTGTCCGCGGGTGCCAGGCCGGCGCCGGCCGCGCAGATCGCGCCGCCGACGTCGCGCAACTGACCGATGAGCTCTTCGTTGCCGAGGGATGCCCGCCACCCCGAGATGCTCTCCAGCTTGTCGAGCGTGCCGCCGGTGTGCCCGAGGCCGCGCCCGGACAGCTGCGGAACGGCGACGCCGAAGCAGGCCACGAGCGGCACCAGCGGAAGCGTGATCTTGTCGCCGACCCCACCGGTGGAGTGCTTGTCAACGGTCGGCTTGCCGAGGTGCGCGAAGCTCATCCGCTCGCCGCTGGCGATCATGGCCAGCGTCAGGTCGCGGATCTCGCGCCGCGACATCCCGTTCAGCAACACGGCCATCGCCCACGCGGACATCTGCTCGTCGGCGACGTAGCCACGGGTGTACGCATCCACCAGCCAGTCGATCGCGGCGGTGGAGAGCTCGCCCCGGTCGCGCTTGGCGCGGATCACGTCGACAGCATCGAACTGCTCAGCCACGGAACTCCTCGAGGTCTCGGCGTCCGAACGCATCCGGGATCACCTCGTCGATCGAGCGGATGCCCGACACGGTCTCCAGAAGCATGCCGGGCACCGAGTGCTCGTACAGCAGCTGGCGGCAGCGTCCGCACGGCATGATGACCTCGCCATCGCCGTTCACGCACGTGAAGGCGACGAGCTGGCCGCCGCCGGTCATGTGGAGCATGGAGACCAGCGAGCATTCGGCACAGAGCGTGAGCCCGTAGCTGGCGTTCTCCACGTTGCAGCCGGAAACCATGCGGCCGTCCGTGGCGAGCGCCGCCGCTCCCACCGGGAAGCGCGAGTAGGGAACATATGCCCTTCTCATGGCTTCTTCGGCTTCGAGGCGAAGCGCATCCCAATCGACGTCGCCGGAGAAGGGCGTCGTATCGTCACTCATCGCTGCGCCACTCCCGGTGTTCTCGCGGCCTCACCGCTCACGACTTGATGTAGGGCTTGCCGGATGCCGCCGGCCCACGCACGTATCCCACGAACCCGGCGACCGCGAGAATCGTCACGACATACGGGAGCATCAGCATGAGCTGGCTCGGCACCGGCGATCCGACGATGCCGAGCACCGATTGCAGGTCGCTGGCGAAGCCGAAGAGCAACGCGGCGAAGGTGGCGGTCAGCGGATTCCATCGGCCGAAGATGACGGCGGCCAGGGCGATGTATCCCGCGCCGCTGGTCACGTCTTCGGTGAAGGCGCCCACCGAGCCCAGCGTGAAATAGGCTCCGCCGAGTCCGACGATCGCTCCGGCCAGCGAGACGTTCCAGAACCGGGTGCCGTTCACGTTGATTCCGACCGTGTCTGCGGCTTGCGGATGCTCGCCGACGGACCGCAGACGCAGCCCCCACCGAGTGAAGAACAGGCCGAAGAAGACCGCAGCCACAGCGACGTACATCAGGTAGACGATGATCGTCTGGTTGAACAGCACGGGACCGATCACCGGGATCGCCGAAAGCCCGGGGATCGCAATGGTCGGCAGCTGCGCCGGAGAGTTCAGTGCCGCGGCGTCGTGGGTGAGCGATGTCGAGTACAGAAAGTTCGTCAGCCCGAGAACGAGGCCGTTGAGCACGACGCCGACGATCACCTGGTCGACGAAGTACTTGATCGAGAAGGCCGCGAGCACGAACGAGACCAGCATGCCCGCCACCATCGCCGCGACGAGGCCGGCGATGACCGAGCGAGTGGTCGACGCCACGACGGCCGACACGAACGCGCCCGCCAAAAGCTGGCCCTCGATCGCGATGTTGACAACGCCTGAGCGCTCGGAGATCACGCCGCCGAGGGCGCCGAAGATGAGCGGCACGCTCAGCGCCAGCGAGCCGGCCAACAGCCCGGTGATGGGGAGGGTATGGCCGACCGTGGCCCAGGCGAGGAATCCCACCACCAATATGAAGGCGTCAATCGCCACGTACCAGCCGGGAGTCTTGCGGCGGGCCCGAACGAAGAGCGCTGACCCGATCGCCATCAGGACTGCGACCACGGACGCGAAGACGCCGAACGCGCGAGCGTCGATCGGAGGCTTCGGAAGCGAGATGACATCGGTCTTGTCGGAGGCGAAACCGAACGTGGAGACGCCGCTGCGTCCGAAGATGATGAACAGCACTATCGCCAGCACCGCGAAGATGGCCAGCGTGATGGGCGTCTTCCAATCCCGCAGGCGCAGGTCGGGGAGGGCGACCGGCTCAGCGGTGGTCGCCTCGACTGTGGTCATTCGACAATCGCCTCCTTGCGACGTGGGGTGCGTGGTCCCCTCCGCTTTCGCGGCGTGCCCGGCGTGGGGAGCCGGAAGATGGAACGCACCAGCGGCGGCGCGGCGATGAAGAGCACGATGATGGCCTGCAGCACGGCGACGATGTCGATGTCGATGCCCTGCGCCGCCTGCATGGTGTAGCCGCCTGCCTGGAAGACGCCGAAGAGGATGCCCGCCCAGAAGATTCCCCACGGCTTGTTGCGGCCGAGCAGCGCCACCGTGATCGCGTTGAATCCGATGCCGGCGTCGAACGCGTTCGCGAAGCCGGTCGTCGTCTGCCCGAGCACCTGATATGCGCCGGCGAAGCCCACGAACGCACCCGAGACGAGCATCGTGTAGACGATGACGCGCTTGACGCTGATGCCGGCGACCAGAGCTGCCTTCGGGTTCTCGCCGACCGCGCGGAACCTGAATCCGAGGCTCGATCTGCTCATCAGCCACCAGGCCAGAACGGTCAGTGCGATGACCACGATGAAGCCGAGATTGAGCTGTGTCCCGAACAGCTGGGGGAACACCGCGGACGGCGACTCCGCCGGGCTGATCGGGTTGTTGGAACCCTTCGCCTTCAGCACGTTCGTGAGCAGGTAGCTCAGGCCGTAGAACGCGATGTAGTTGAGCATGATCGTCACGATCACCTCATGCGCTCCAGTGGTCGCCTTCAGCACGCCGGCGATCCCGGCGAAGATCGCGCCGCCGACCAGGCCGCCGATGACGGCGACGATGAGGTGGAGGCCAGGGGGCAGGGGCAGTGAATACCCGAGCCATCCGGCCAGGGCGCCGCCGACGAGCATCTGCCCCTGTCCGCCGATGTTGAACACACCGGCACGGAACCCGATGCCGATGCCGAGTCCGGCTGCGATCAACGGGGTCGCGAAGCCGAGGCTCGTGATCAGCGGTTTGACGGCATCCAGGAAGGTGTACTGGCTGAAGTCGATGACACCGCCCTGGAAGAGCGACGTGTATGCGCCGCCGACGGCGTTGCCGATCGCCACGAACGTGTCGCCTGGGCGGGAGAAGAAGTAGCCCATCGCCGTCAGGACCTGCTGGTTCGTCAGGGCGATCAGGATGGCGCCGACGATCAGCGAGGCGACGATCGCGAGCACGGTGATGGCTGCGCTGCCGCCCGTGATCTCGCGCAGGATGCGACTTCCGCGCGGTTCCTTCTCTGCGGCATCCGGCGCGCGCTGCTCCTCAGGCACCTGATCGAGCTCGACGGCCGAGTCGATGTCGGTGCCGGTCTCACCGACGGCGGGCGTCCCGCTCTCCAGGCTCATGCTGCGAGCTCCACTCCCGGCGGGAGCTCGCCCGCCATCATCAGGCCCAGAGCCTCCCTGGCCGTGTCGCCGGGAACGATCCCGACAATGACCCCCCTGTACATCACGGCGATGCGGTCGGCCAGCGCCGCAACCTCGTCGAGCTCGGTGGAGACCACGACCACGGGCACTCCAGCGTCCCTGGTCGCGACGATCCGCTCGTGGATGAACTCGATAGAACCCACGTCGAGGCCTCGTGTGGGCTGTGCGGCCACGAACAGCTTGAGATCGCGGCTCAACTCGCGCGCCAGCACCACCTTCTGCTGATTGCCGCCGGAAAGGCGACCGACAGGGGTGTTGACACCCTGAGCCCGCACGTCGAACTCGCGGATCTTCGCCGCCGCGAAGTCACGGAGATAGGAGAGCTGAAGCGTCCCGGCCTTCACGAACGGCCGATGGTCCGAACGGTCGAGCATGAGGTTCTCCGCGATGCTGAACTCTCCGACCAGGCCATCCTCCTGACGATCCTCAGGGATGAACCCGGTGCCGGAGTCGAGAACCTGGCGCACGCTCATGCCGAGCAGATCCCGGCCGTTCAGCGTGACGGCGCCGGTCACGTTGGACTGCAGGCCGAGCAACGCCTCGGTCAACTCGGTCTGGCCGTTGCCCTGTACTCCGGCGATCGCCAGGATCTCGCCTGCGCGCACCTGAAAGCTCACGTTCTGCACGACGGCCTGGCCACGCGCATCGATCACGGTGAGGTCGTCGACCGTCAAGGCCGCCGGCCCGGGCTCGGGCGGCCCCTTCGCCACGGTCAGCTCCACCGCCCTGCCCACCATCATCGACGCCATCTCGGCGTTGCTCGCATGGGGTTCGACCTCGCCGACCACCTTGCCAAGGCGAACCACGGTGATGCGGTCGGCGACCTCGCGGACCTCGCGCAGCTTGTGCGTGATGAAGACGATCGCAGCGCCGGCCGCCTTGAGCTGTTGCATGATCTGCATCAGCTCGTCGGTCTCCTGAGGGGTGAGCACTGCCGTCGGCTCGTCGAAGACGAGTACTTCAGCATCGCGGGAGAGCGCCTTGACGATCTCCACCCGCTGCTGCACGCCGACAGGCAGGTCTTCGATCACGGCATCCGGGTCGATGTCGAAGCCGAAGCGCGCCGCGATCTCGCGTACCTTGGCCCTGGCCGCCGGCAGGTCGAGTCGACCGCCGAAGCGGGTCTGCTCGTGGCCGAGCATGAGATTCTCGGCGACGGTGAACACCGGGACGAGCATGAAGTGCTGGTGCACCATGCCGATTCCGGCGCGCATCGCGTCGCCGGGGCCCTGGAAGTGCTGCACGACGTCGTCGATGAGAATCTCGCCGTCATCGGCTTGGAGCAGGCCGTAGAGCACGTTCATCAGCGTGGACTTGCCCGCGCCGTTCTCGCCCAGCAGGCAATGGATCTCCCCGGGCTCGACGACGAGGTCGATGTGATCGTTGGCGACCAGGGGACCGAAGCGCTTCGTGATGCCGCGCAACTCGAGCTTCATGGAACTCACTCTAGAAAGGAGGGCCGCCTACGGACAGAACCACGTATACGGGTGGCCGGGCGGTGGTACGCCCGACCACCCGCCGCGTGAGAACAGCCGAGCGGGAGTCGGTCAGTCGGGTCAGCCTGCCGCGAACGCGGACGGCGAGGCCACCTTGATCGATCCATCGATGATGCCGGACTTGATCGTGGCGATCTTCGACGACAGGTCGCTGGGCACCTTCGACGCGAAGTCGTGGAACGGGGCGAGTCCAACGCCGTTGTTCTTGAGCGTTCCGACGTACTGCGTGTTGTCGAACTTCGTCTTGGACGCAGCCTGCTCGACGACTGTCGCCACCGTCGGCTGGATGTTCTTCAAGATCGACGTGAGCATCAGGTCCTGATACCCGTTGGTGTCGGTCAGGAACACGTCGGCGTCGACGCCCTCGAGCACGGCGCTGTTGCCCGCCGAGCGGATCGCGGCGCCGGCGCCCTGGTAGAGCGAACCCGCGACCGGCACGATCACATCGGCCTTCTGGTCGATGAAGTTCGTCGCGATCGTCTTCGAGGCGTTCTGGTCGGTGAAGTTGCCGACGAACGTGCCCTTCTGGGTCGTCTCGTCCCAGCCGAGCACCTGCACGTTCTTGCCGTTCTGCTTGTTGAAGTACTGCACGCCGTCGTAGAAGCCGTCCATGTAGATCGTCACGCTGGGCAGCTCCTGGCCGCCGTAGGTGGCGACCACGCCGGACTTGCTGTAGGCCGCGGCCACGTAGCCACCGAGGAACGCGGACTCGTTCGTGTTGTAGACGACGGGCTTGACGTTCGGCAGCTTGATCGAATTGTCGTCGATCATGGCGAAGTCGGTCTTCGTGTTCGCCGTCGCCGCGGACTTCACGGTCGCGACGAGGTTGAAGCCGCTGGCCACGATGATGTTGCACTTCTCGCTGATCAGCTGGTTGACGTTCGGGGTGTAGTCGCTGGCCGTCTTCGACTGCACCTGCTTGTAGCTGGAGCCGAGCTTCTTCGCCGCCTGCTGCACGCCCTGCAGTCCGAGCTGGTTGAACGAGTGGTCGTTGAACCCGCCCGAGTCGGAGACGATGCAGGGCAGGTACTTGCTCGCTGCCGCCGTGTTGCTGGAACTCGGTGCCTGCCCGCAGGCCGCGAGCAACGTGATCACACTGGCAGCCGCGAGGCCGGCGAGCGTCACCTTCCGTACTGAGACTGTCACGTTCTTCCTCCGTCGGTGGATTCGGGCCTCGCGATCTCGCGAGTCGTGGAGACGTTACCGAACGTTACGAACACCATTGTCAGCCGTATGAGGTTCTTCACATCGCCGTTACCATCTTGTTTCATTTGAGCATCCGGCGGTAGCGCACTGCTCAAAAGTGCAGCTCTGGAGTGGCCCCCGTTGACGTGACACCGCCATCGCCGACACGCGCACGCGAGACACCGCCGAGCGTCATCCGACACTCGGCGGTGCAGAAGCACAGCGCTCGGGCGGGCCTCAGAGCACCTCGGTCGAGCCGGTCAGGCGCAGCGCCTCGACCACCGACTTCACGCGTTGCGCGTTCTCACTGGTCGTCACCAGCAGGGCATCCGGGGTGTCGACGACGATCACGTTCTGGATGCCGATCAGGCTGATCACCCGACCGGTCTGGCTGACGACGATGCCGCTGGAGGCATCCGAGAGCACGCGGGCGTTCTCGCCGAGGATGGCCAGGTCGGTCGCCCGACCGCCGTTGTTCAACTTGGCGAGCGAGGCGAAGTCACCGACGTCGTCCCACGAGAAGTGGCCGGGAATGACGGCGAGCTTGCCCACCGCCGCCGCCGGCTCGGCGACGGAGTAGTCGATCGCCACCTTCGTCAGTGTCGGCCAGATGCGGTCGACGGCCGGCCCGCGGGCAGCCGGGTCGTCCCACGCCTCGGCGAGTTCGAGCAGCCCGGCCAGGAGCTCCGGCTGCGAGGTGCCGATCTGTTCGAGCAGCGCCGACGCCTTCGCGATGAACATGCTCGCGTTCCAGAGGTAGTCGCCGCTCTTCAGGTACTTCGTGGCATTCGTGAGATTCGGCTTCTCGACGAAGGAGTGCACTTGCCGCGCTGAGGTGGCGCCTTCGATCTCGAGCGGATCGCCGACGTGGATGTACCCGAAGCCGATCGCGGGCTCGGTCGGCGTGATGCCGATGGTCGTGATGTACCCGGCGCGGGCCGCCGCGACCGCCTCGATGACAGCGGCTCGGAACAGCGGCTCGTTGCCGATCACATGATCCGCGGCGAACGAGCCGACGATCACGCCTGGCTCACGGCGCTCCAGGATGGCCGCAGCAAGCCCGATGGCCGCCGTGTTCTCGCGCGGCTCGCTCTCCAGCACGACGTTCCCGTCGGCCAGCGCGGGTATCTGGTCCTCGACCGCAGCACGGTGCGCCCGGCCGGTGACGACCATGACGCGTTGCGCTCCGCTCAACGGCGCAAGTCGGTCCCAGGTGGCTCGCAGCAGTGTCGATCCCGATCCGGTGAGGTCGTGCAGGAACTTCGGCGCGTCGGCGCGGGAGAGCGGCCAGAGCCGTGACCCGACACCGCCGGCGGGAATGATGCAGTAGAAGTCCTGCAGGGGCAGCGCGCTCATGCCTCTCAGGATAGGTGCGCGGCCGATCGGTCAGCCGAGCAGGTCCGCAGCCGTCTCCACGAAGTGGACGTGGTCGTCGACCGTGTCGGTCGGAACGATCACTCGCAGCACGACCTCGTCGACGGCCTCGCGGTAGCGGCCGATGCGGTCGCCGAAGGTGAAGGCATCCATCAGAGTGTCCTGTGCACGGATGCCCAGCCGTTCGAAGTTCGCCGCATACGCCGGGTAGCCGGCGTAGCGACCGGCCTCCTCCGCCAGGCGGCCGTCGGCCGCCGGATCGAGCGCGGTGCGCACGTAGAGAACCACGTGGCATCCCGATGCCCCGTTCGCCGTGGCAAGAGAGTGCGCGGCGGATGCCTGTTCAGCGGCCACATCGGGCGTCAGCCAGCTCAGCAGCACGCCGTCGCCGTGCTCGGCACCGAGCCGTCGCATCTTCGGTCCGAGGGCTCCGACCAGCACGGCGGCCCCCGTTCCCTCGTGGAGTTCGGCGACAGCGGTGTCGACCAGCGCAAGCGCGCCATTTCGCGCGGCGCCGGCGCCGATGCCGAGCACCAGGCGGTCCTCGGGGAGTTCCCGCCGCTTGACCGTGTCGACGACCTCGTCCGGATGCCTGCGGTCCACCGGGACGACGCCGGTCGCGAGCACGAGCCGGCTGGTGGCATCCGCGGCCGCTGTCAGCGCGGCGAGCGAGTCACCGCCAGGGGTGTCATTCACCCACAGCGACCGGAAGCCGCAGCGTTCGACGACGGGTGCGAGCCGCGCCACCGCCTCTGAGCCGAGAGTGCCCGCCACCCCGATGGAGACATCCGCAAGAGCCATGTCTCCCAGCATGCGGCACTGCACGCACCAGGAGTCAGCGATACGCGATCGTTCGGTCGGACGGACAACGAACGATCGGCCGGAACGGAGCTCGCAACTGGTCCGGCGGATCGCGCGTTTTGCGGCGAATCGTGCGCGGGCGACCGACGGCGATATGTCTCGACGTCGAGACAGTTAGGCTGGCCTAAGGAGCGAGGCGCCGGAGGCGGGACGTAAACTGACTGCGCGCCGGATCCGCAGGCATCCATGCCTTCAGAGGCGCTCGAAACGTACTTACCAGGGAGGGTTGTCCGTGTCGGCAGAAACGGCAGACACTCTCGAGCCGACCACTCGTCGGCCCGGGGGAACGCTGTATCGGGGTCGGGAAGGCATGTGGTCGTGGGTGCTGCACCGCATCACCGGCGTGGCCATCTTCTTCTTCCTGCTGGTGCACATCCTCGACTCGGTCGTGCTCAACATCAGCCCCCAGGCCTATAACGCGGTCATCGGCACGTACAAGAACCCGATCATGGGACTCGGTGAGGCCGCGCTCGTGGCGGCCATCGCGTTCCACGCGCTGAACGGCATCCGCATCATCCTGATCGACTTCTGGAGCAAGGGCGCCAAGTACCAGCGGTTCATGTTCTGGACGGTCATCGTGGTGTGGGTCATCCTCATGATCGGCTTCGTGCCCGTTCAACTGCACAATGTCTTCACCGAGGGGGCCGCGTCGTGACCACCATCGAGGCTCCCCGCACCCCCACCCGTCCCGCACGCTCGAGCGGCGTGAACTGGGAGAAGTGGGGATGGGTGTACATGCGCGTCTCCGGCGTGCTGCTCGTCGTGCTCATCTTCGGGCACCTCATCGTCAACCTCGTGCTGGGACAGGGCATCAAGGCGGTCGACTTCGCCTTCGTGGCCGGCAAATGGGCCGACCCGTTCTGGCAGGTCTGGGATGGCCTGATGCTGTGGCTGGCGCTCATTCACGGCGGCAACGGGATGCGCACACTCGTCAACGACTACGCGCGCGGCACGATCGTGAACCGCACGCTGAAGGTGCTGATCCTGCTGGCGGTCATCGTTCTGATCGTGCTGGGCACGTACACGGTGACGGTCTTCAACCCGTGCCCGAGCGGCACGCCCGCCCACCTGCTGCCGCAGTTCTGCTCGACCATCACCAAGTAAGCGTCCGACGGCGCTACGAAGAGAACCGAAAGCTACGGACATCCACGTGACTGAACAGATCGCAGACGGAGCCGTGATCGACGGCGTGCACTACCACCAGTTCGACATCGTCATCGTCGGCGCAGGAGGCGGAGGCATGCGCGCTGCCATCGAGGCGGGCCCGCACGCGAAGACGGCCGTCATCTCCAAGCTCTACCCGACCCGGTCGCACACCGGTGCGGCGCAGGGCGGCATGGCCGCCGCACTGTCGAACGTGGAGGAGGACAACTGGGAGTGGCACACCTACGACACCGTCAAGGGCGGTGATTACCTCGTCGATCAGGATGCCGCGGAGATCCTCGCGAAGGAGGCCATCGACGCGGTCATCGACCTCGAGAACATGGGCCTGCCGTTCAACCGCACGCCCGAAGGCAAGATCGACCAGCGCCGCTTCGGCGGCCACACCCGCGACCACGGAAAGGCCGCCGTGCGCCGCGCGTGCTACGCGGCCGACCGCACCGGGCACATGATCCTGCAGACGCTGTTCCAGAACTGCGTCAAGCTCGGCATCAACTTCTTCAACGAGTTCTATGTGCTCGACCTGATCGTGACCGAGGTCGACGGCACGCGCCGGCCGGCCGGCGTCGTCGCGTACGAGCTCGCCACCGGCGAGCTGCACGTGTTCCAGGGCAAGGCCGTGATCTTCGCGACCGGTGGTTTCGGCAAGATCTACAAGACGACCTCCAATGCGCACACGCTGACCGGCGACGGAGTGGGCATCATCTGGCGCAAGCGTCTGCCACTGGAAGACATGGAGTTCTTCCAGTTCCATCCCACCGGTCTCTACGGTCTGGGCATCCTGCTCACCGAAGGTGCCCGCGGTGAGGGCGCCATTCTGCGCAACGCATCGGGCGAGCGGTTCATGGAGCGCTACGCCCCCACCATCAAAGACCTCGCCCCGCGCGACATCGTGGCTCGCAGCATGGTGCAGGAGGTGCTGGAGGGCCGGGGCGCCGGGCCGCACAAGGACTATGTGCTGCTCGACTGCACGCACCTGGGCGCCGAGGTGCTGGAGACGAAACTGCCCGACATCACCGAGTTCGCCCGAACCTATCTGGGCGTCGACCCGGTCGTCGAGCCGGTTCCGGTCATGCCGACCGCGCACTACGCGATGGGCGGCATCCCCACGAACAACAACGCCGAGGTGCTCGCCGACAACACCACTGTCGTGCCGGGACTGTACGCCGCGGGCGAATGCGCGTGCGTCTCGGTGCACGGATCCAACCGGCTCGGCACGAACTCGCTGCTGGACATCAACGTGTTCGGAAAGCGCAGCGGCCGCAACGCGGTCGAGTACGTCAAAACTGCCGACTTCGTGCCTCTGCCGGACGACCCGGCCGCCGGCGTGCGCGCCATGCTCGAAGAGCTGCGCAACTCCAGTGGAACCGAGCGGATCGGGGCGATCCGCAAAGAGCTGCAGGATCAGATGGACCGAAACGCCCAGGTCTTCCGCACGGATGACACGCTGGCTGCGGTCACCGAGACCATCCACGGGCTCCGCGAGCGCTACCGGAACGTGCAGGTGCAGGACAAGGGCAAGCGGTTCAACACCGACCTGCTCGAAGCTGTGGAGCTCGGATTCCTGCTCGACCTGGCCGAGGTCGTCGTGTTCTCGGCGCGCAACCGCAAGGAGAGCCGCGGCGGTCACATGCGCGACGATTTCCCGAAGCGCGACGACACGAACTACATGAAGCACACCATGGCCTACCTCACCGGCGACCCGCACTCGTCGAACGCGGCAGACCACATCAAGCTCGACTGGAAACCCGTCGTCGTGACGCGCTACCAGCCGATGGAGAGGAAGTATTGATGTCCACCGCCGTCGCGGACGCGCCCGATGCAGCCGAGGCACAGGCATCCGACGCGCCCGATGCGATCAAGTCGTTCATCGTGACATTGATCGTGCGTCGCTTCGACCCCGACGTGGACACCGAGCCGCACTGGCAGGACTTCGACGTCGAGATGTATCCGACCGACCGGGTGCTCGACGCGCTGCACAAGATCAAGTGGGAGCAGGACGGCTCACTCACGTTCCGCCGCTCGTGCGCGCACGGCGTGTGCGGATCGGATGCCATGCGCATCAACGGCCGCAACCGGCTCGCCTGCAAGACATTGATCAAAGACCTCGACGTGCAGAAGCCGATCTACGTCGAGGCCATCAAGGGGCTTCCGCTGGAGAAGGATCTCGTCGTGGATATGGAGCCGTTCTTCGCCTCCTACCGCGAGGTGCAGCCGTTCCTGCAGGCGAGTTCGACTCCGCCTGAGGGCAAGGAGCGCATCCAGTCCGTGGCCGACCGGGCCCGCTTCGACGACACCACCAAGTGCATCCTGTGCGCGGCGTGCACCTCCTCGTGCCCGGTGTTCTGGACCGACGGGCAATACTTCGGGCCGGCAGCCATCGTGAACGCGCACCGGTTCATCTTCGACTCGCGCGACGAAGCCGCACAGGTGCGCCTGGACATCCTGAACGACAAGGAAGGCGTGTGGCGCTGCCGTACGACCTTCAACTGCACGGATGCCTGCCCCCGCGGCATCCAGGTGACGCAGGCGATCGCCGAGGTGAAGCAAGCGATCATGCGCGGAAAGCGCTAGGACCGCGTCGCACGGTGCGCCGGAAAACGCACGATCTGCCGGATCGAAAGGCGGATGTTTTCCGGCGTATCGTTCGCTTTCCGGCTTATCGTGCGGCCCCGGACGACGTCGAACTCAGTACAAGAAGCAGCTCAGCACCAGAAGCAGCTCAGCACCAGAAGCAGCTCAGTGCCAGAAGCAGCTCAGTACCAGAAGCTCAGTACCAGAAGCTCAGTGCGGGTGCCTCATCGGCCCGGAATGCTCCGTCGAAGCGCTCGAGTGCACCAGGGGTGACCTCCTTCACACGACCGGCGTGAGCAAGCGCCGAGGTTCGCCACGCGCCGAGGTAGAGCGCGGAGAGCGTCGACACGTCCATGCTGAGGTCGGGCGCGGCATCCGTCTCCTCGACCTCCGCCGAACCGTCGGACCGAGCGTCGAGCCGGTAGGTGCCCGAGGCGAAGCCGAGGCGGTCCTCGATGCGCAGGGTCAGCCATCCGGGGCGCCCGTAACGTCGCGTCTGAAGAGCCGACTTCACGTCGAGGATGCGCAACCAGTGGTGATCTCGCAGCACGACGGTCGCCGCGCGCTGGTCGCGGATCATCCACAGCACCGGCTCGTCGGCCGTTGCCACCTCGTTCTTCACCGTGCCGACGAGGTCGAGCTCGAGCAGGAAGCGCCAGATCGCCGCGTACGCCTCGTCCGTGGCGGCGCGCAGGTAGCGGATGTCAGCGGTGTTCTTCGTGAAGTCCGCCGCGTTCTCCTTGATCGAATAGACCACGAAGCCCTGCGGCACTCCGTCGGCATCGTCGTAGCGCACCGCTCGTAGCGAAGCGCTCTTCTTGTCGCGATCGCCCAGCACACCGGCGAGGCGGCCCCAGAGGAATTCGTCGAGCGAGAATTCGCCCGGCGTGTTCGCCCGAGCACGTTCGAACACGTCACGACACGTGTCGACGATGGCCTGCAGCGACACGAACGCGAGGCGCCCGGTGGATGTCTGCGGGCGACCCCACCCCGCTCGCTTGGCCTCGATCGCGAGGTCGGCGGTCTGCGTGGCGGGGCCGAATCCATAGCGCTGGTAGATGGTCGCCTCCGACACCGTCAGCGACGCCATAGGCACGCCTGCTGCGGCGGCGGTTCGCAGTTCTCCCTCGAGCATGGCCCTGGCGACGCCTCGCCGACGATGAGTGGGAGCGACAGTGACGGAGCTGATGGCCCAGGACTCCAGCGTTGCGCCGCCGGGCACCGTGAGGTCTCCGACCCATGTCGATACCGTCGCGACCGGCACGTTCGGCTCGGGGATGCCGTCGTCCCAGACCCCGACGATGCGGCGGTGCGCGGTGTGCCTCACGTGCTCGTCGATCGCCTCCGGCTCCGGCCGACGGTCGTGGAAACCGCGGTAGTCTGCTTCGTCCCATGCGGCGAGCTCTTCACGGTTCGTGCCGTCGACGAGTTCGAGGCGAAGGCCCTCTGCGTTCAGGGCGTCGGCGGAGGTGCGGTCAAGGGGCAGCTGCTTGGCGTCCATCGATCCAGACTATTCGGGCGCCGTGTCGGCGCCGTGACGGCCGGCCCGGCTGGGTCTCGGTCAGCGGCCGGGTTTCGACAGGCTCAACCAGCGGGAGACAGGCCCGACCAGCGGGAGGGGTTTCGACAGGCTCAAGCGGCGGGGAGGGCGACATGCTTAAACCTGGATCCACCGATGTGCTCGTGGCCGGTGGATGATTTCGGTTTGGGCGGTTCGTTGTCGTGGGGGCG
>NZ_BAAHAW010000026.1:0-1282 GCF_054777235.1 Humibacter antri
GGTGGACTCGATGATGCGCGCCATCGTCTGCACCGTGACGACCGGGTACTCCCCCACACTCGTCTCGCCTTCATCGGTGCCGGCCTCATGAGGTGCCGGCCTCATGATCGGCGCCGGGCTCGTCGATGTGTTCCTCGGCGTCAACGCGGAGAACAAGTCGCTTGCGGACATCGCCGATCCGCTCTCCAAGACGGATGTCCTGCAGCAGGAGGCGCACCCGACCTGACCCGGGCGACTCCGGCGCGTTTCGAACCGGCCGGTAGTGGGCGGATCCCGCGTCGTAGGCTTGGCCCGGAAGGGTCGGACATGATCTTCGTGGATCGTCTTGACGCGGGGCGCCGTCTGGCGACGGCCTGTTCGAGGTATCGACACGACTGGCCGAACCCGGTGGTCCTCGGCATCCCGCGCGGCGGCGTGCCCGTCGCGGCTGTCGTCGCTGAAGCGCTGGACGCTCCGCTCGACGTCATTCTGGTGCGCAAGCTCGGGCTCCCTCGCAACAAGGAGGTCGCGATGGGCGCGATCGGCGAGGGCGTGCGCGTGATCGACGACGGCCTCATCCGGGTGATGGGGGTGACCGACGAGCAGTTGGCCAGCGTCGAGGAACGCGAGCAGGCTGAGCTGGAACGGCGCGTGCGACGGTTCCGGGAGGACAGGCCCCCGGTCGACCTGAAGTCAGCGACCGCCGTGGTGGTGGACGACGGCCTCGCTACCGGGGCGACCGCCCGCGCGGCCTGCGCGGTGGCGCGCGCGCAGGGGGCGGCATCCGTCGTGCTGGCCGTGCCGGTCGCCCCTCCCGACTGGGAGCCCCAGCCGGGAGGGGACACGGACGCCTTCGTGTGCGTCGCGCGACCGAGCGGGTTCTTCGCGATCGGGCAGTGGTACCACGACTTCACACAGACCACCGACGCCGAGGTGCGCCGCCTGCTCGGCATGCCCAACGTGACGTCATGATCGCGCCCGGCGAGATAAGGAAACACGATGAGCACTCTCGCCCCGATGAAGCTGCCGGCACTCGATTGACTGCGCTCGCTCGTCTCGGTCCAGGGGTCATTCGCGATGTTCGCCACGAGGCGCTTATCTCGCAGCCCGGCTTCACCTTCCACGACGTCGGGACCGAGAAGCCGAACATCTCGTACGCCGCAGGCTGGTTGAACAGCGGCAGCGACTGCCGCAGCCGGCGCATCAACGCACCGAGCGGCTGGACCGACTCCTACTTCAGGGCGGCGTATGCGGGTGCGGCTTCGTTGTGCACGTCGCCGACGACGTGCACGCGCACGTCGTT
>NZ_BAAHAW010000027.1:0-72225 GCF_054777235.1 Humibacter antri
TGCTCCGCGACGGCACCCTCTATGACCCTGGCCACGCCCTCGCCGCTTGACAACGACATAAGGACACACATCCGTGTGGGCAGCGTGCTCATTGAGCCCGGACGCAACGGAGTCGAGGTCATCGTCGAAGAGTTCACTCTAGGTGTCGAGGGTCATGGCAGCCGACGCGTGAGCGAGCACCCGCTGTATGGCCTTCACGTTCGCGCCGGCACTGATCGCGAGTGACGCAGCGGTGTCGGACGAGGCGGGATGGTTCGGACCGCTGTCCACCAGCACTCAAGAGGTGGCGGTATACTCAGAGTATGACCACCACGATCAAGGTGAGCGATGAGCTCCGCGACCGGCTGAAGGCACAGGCCGCGCACGACGGTCTCACGCTGGGCGCGCATCTGGCACGGCTCGCGGATGCGGAAGATCGTCGTAACCGACTGCAGTCGTTGAAGATGGCGATCGGTGACACCGGGACCGCGAACGCCGCGTCGCATGCGGCAGAGTCCGCCGAATGGGAACGCGCTGAACTGACCGACGCAACACGGTGACGGACCTCGAGCTCGCGCCGGGGGCCGTCGCGTGGGCATCCCTTGAGCCTGTTCGCGGCCGTGAACAGGGTGGCCACCGACCGGTGCTCGTGGTCGCCTCTTCTGGGTATCTTGAAGCGGTCACGACGCTTGTCATCATCCTGCCGATCACGACGGTCGATCGCGGCTGGCCGAACCACATTCGGGTTGAAGGGCCGAGCGGTCTCGATCGGCCGTCCTGGATCATGTCTGAGCAGCCCCGCACGCTCTCCCGTGACCGGATCACCGGGATCGCAGGCCAGGTCTCCGACGCCTGCCTTGTTGAGATCCGTACCTGGCTTGGAGACTTCCTCGACCTCTGAGACCAGGCTCTGCCATTCCGACGGCCTCGGTCAGCGCCCGTTCGGTCCGTTGGCAGACGGAGGATCGCAAGACGCTGAAGCGGATCAATCAACTCATCGCTGGCGTGCTGCGCGATCCGTTCGCCGGCATCGGCAAGCCCGAACCCCTCAAGCACATCCTGGCTGGCGCGTGGTCACGTCGCGTCGACGACGCTCATCGTCTCGTGTATTACGTCACCGACGAACGCATCGTCATCCTGCAAGCACGCGACCACTACTGACGTCGTCACCCACGGCCAGACGACCAGGCCGCAGAACCCGCAAGGGGTCGTCGACTCGTCATCGGCCGATCGAGTCGGCTTCCCGTTGGTGGATTGCGGCTTCAAGAGACAGAAGCGCGTCGTCGCCGCTGACGAACCGGATCGCTCGTGGACGAGACGCCAGAAATCCCTCGAAGTCGCGGACGACAGTTGCCATGTCGGCCGAAAGGCTCCCGTGCGTATCATCCTCCGCAAGCCGCTCCGAGCGCTCGAGGAAGCGGGCCTCCGCGGTGGGAGCATCGATGAACAGTGCCGTCTCGACGAAGATCGCGCCGTGGCCCGTGGCCGTGATCTCCAACCGGTCGATGAACTCGCGCCGGTGCAGATACTGCGGGACCACCGCATCCCGACCGCTCCGCAGCTGAGCTTCGATGCCCGCGACGGCGATGTCTCGGGCGGCGATCCCGGCTTGCGGCATGGCGTCCCGCCAGCCCCCGATCATGGAGCGAATCGCATCGATGTCGATGCACAGCGGCAGCTGCATCGCGTGCGATTCGGCCCAGCGCTGCGCCAGGGTCGTCTTGCCGCTCGCCGGCACACCGTTGATCAGAATCAGTCGCGATCTCACCCTGGCATGATCTCGCGACCTGCGTACGACGTCACTTCACGGACTTGATGAACCGGTTCACGATCGCTCCGATGATCGAGATGATCGCACCGCCGAAGAAGAGCGCAGGGCAGTTGTTCATTCCGCCTCGGGCTCGACCATCCGCCGCTGGGCGGCGATCGGCATTCCTGGGCTTGTCGCCCGACCTCCCGGACGACGCCGTCGCGGAGATGGCACGCGACTCGGATGCCCCGTGGTCGCGTCTCGAGGCGCTCAAGCGCTCACCTACCTCGACCGCGTGCGCCCTGCCGCGCCTTGGTTGTTGAGGACGCACTGTCGGGGAGGAGTACCTCGGGAACGCGGGGGCGCTGTCTGCGGCTCGTACTGGACGGTGAGTACAAGCCGGAGGCCGAGGTCTTCCAGCCTCCATCGCTCGGGGCGGCACTCGTGCGCTGAACTCGCCCGACGTCAGCCACCAGGCGTGAAGAGCTCCTCGATCCGCTTCCCGAAGAGCCGCGAGATGCGGAACGCCAGGGGGAGTGACGGATCGTACCTGCCTGTCTCGAGCGCGACGACGGTCTGGCGCGAGACATCCAGTCGCTCGGCCAGCGCCGCCTGCGTCCAGCCGCGGCTCTCACGCTCGGCACGGATGAGGTTCTCCATCAGGCTTTGGGTGCGCCGACCAGCAGGTTCGTGAACTCCCAGGAGATGAGTCCGACGATGGCGACGAACCATCCGCTGGTGGGAACGGCGATACCGGCCGAGCCGAGCGTGCCGAGGGTGACGGCGGTCACCATCGACAGCGTGAATCCGACCGCGAGTCCGGGGAAGAACAGCTTCACCTGGTACTCGTCCATCTGCCGGGCGCGGAGCACCATGACGATCACGATCCACACGATCGGCAGCAGCGGCAACAGGGCAAGGACCCACTGCATTGTGCCGCTTTCGCGACCCCACAGGGCGAGCGCGAGGTTCGCGAGCACGAGGCATCCGACCCCGATCCAGATGCGGATCCGGAAGGTGCGCCGGCGTCGCAGCTCGATCGAGGATTCTCCACCCGTGTCAAGGTCGCTTGTCATGCTCCGACAATACGGGGCCGCGCACACCGCGTGTCAAGCACGCTTTACATGCGGTCATCATCGCGACTCCCGGCGACGCGCTTCGGCGGCTCGTAAGCGAAGGCGTGGCCGCGAAGCGGCAAGGCTGAGCGGGTACGCCGAGATCGAAGGGATCGCGCCGACATTGCCTGCTGAGACGGGATTCTTGTCACACCGGGGCGCCCTGTCTCGTCGTATTGGCATGGACAAGCATCGAATCATCGTTCTGGGCGGCGGATACAGCGGGATCGTGGTCGCGGGTCAGCTCGCGCGGCGCATACGGCGTGGCGAGGCATCCGTCACCCTCGTCACGGGCAATGCCACGCGAGATGAACGGATGCGCTGGCACCAGCTGGCCTCGGGTCAGAAGTATCCGCTGCTGTCGATCGCCGGGGCGCTGAAGGGTTCGGGGGCGCAGCTCGAGGTCGCTCGCATCGAACGGCTCGACCTCGACGGGCGCAGTGTCGCCCTCGCAGGCGGCGGGAGGCTGCATTACGACTCCCTCGTGATCGCTCTCGGCAGTGTCATCGACTTCGGCGCAGTGCCCGGCGCACGTGAGAATGCGCACGGGCTGACGGATGTCGCCTCCATCGAGGCGGCGGCGCGCACGCTCGAGAAGCTTCCGGACGGCGCTCCCGTCGTCGTGGTCGGCGGCGGGCTGACGGGCATCGAGCTTTCGACGGAGATCGCGGAGTCGCATCCGCGGATCAAGGTCACGATCGCGGGCGCGCACGCTCCCGGCGATTGGCTGAGCCGCCCGGCACAGCGTCACCTCGAGGGCGTCTTCGACCGGCTGGGCATCGAACGGGTCGCCGGACGAGTGGCGAGCATCGGCACGGATGCCGTGAAACTGACCGACGGACGGGAACTGCCGTCTGCGCTCACGTTCTGGGCGGGCGGGTTCCGCGCGAACCCGCTGGTGGAGGCATCCGGGCTCGACGTCGACGAACGCGGGCGCGCGTACGTCGACGAGACGTTCAACTCGGTGTCACACCCCGATGTGTGGGTGGTCGGCGATGCCGCGCGCGTGCCTGGTCGCGACGGCCTGCCGCTGAAGATGGGCTGCCGAACCGGTGCGTTCATGGCGCTCACCGCCCCGCGCAAAGTCGTCGACGAACTCGCGGGCGGCACGGCGAAGCCGTTCGCCGGACGGTACTTCGCCGAGTGCATCAGTCTCGGCCGGCACGAGGCGCTGCTGCAGTGGCTCACACCGGAAGGGGTGGCGACCGACCGGATCGTCACAGGCCTCCCGGCGAGGTTCATCAAGGAGTACGTGCATCGCGGCAACCTCTTCGCGGCCCGCCATCCCGGACCGTACGTTCCGGGCCGACGCACGCATATCAGGGTTGCGGAAGGCGGTCGCCGGGAGAGGATCGAGGCATGACCGATGCCTCGGAGTCGCTCCGCCGCGTCGCCTTCGTGGCGGCGTACCGCATGCTCGGATCGGTGGTCGACGCCGAAGACATCGCGCAGTCGGCGATCGAGCGGATGCTTCGACTCGCCCCCGCTGAGCGGCCGGCGAACGCGGAGGCCTGGCTCACGACCGTCGCAACGCGTCTCGCCGTGGACCAGCTGCGTTCAGCGCGGGCCAGACGCGAGCACTACGTCGGCGACTGGCTGCCTGAGCCGATCGTCGGCGGGGTCCTCGACGAGCCGTCCGACACGTCGCAGCATGCCGAGCTTGCCGAGGAGCTGTCGTTCGCGTTCCTCGTGCTGCTCGAGACCTTGACGCCGAGCGAACGGGCCGCGTTCCTGCTGCACGACGTGCTCGACTACTCGTACGACGAGATCGCCACCGTGCTGGACCGGCCGTCCCAGGCGGCGGCACGCCAGCTCGTGTCGCGGGCACGCGCTCGGGTGTCCGGGCGCGTTCCCCGGTATCAGCCCTCAGCCGTGGAGCAGCACGAGCTCGTGTCGCGCTTCATCCGGGCTGTCGAGTCGGGCGCGGTCGACGAGTTCGTGGCGTTGCTCGCATCGGATGTCGTTGCGACCACGGACAGCGGCGGACGGGTTCCGCCTGGATTCGCCCTCTCCCGCCCCGTGCACGGTTTCGACGCGGTGGCGAAGGTGCTGGGATCTTTCGCACGGCGTGCGGTCTTCCCGGTGCACATGGAATCCTGCGCCATCAACGGAGGTCCCGGCGTCGTGATCATCGTGGACATCCCGATCGGCGGCGGAGTGCTGGGCGTCATGTCGCTCGACGTGCGGGAGGGGCGGATCGTCGCGATCAACGGCGTGGTCAACCCCGAGAAGCTGCGTCATCTCGTGCCGGTGATGGGTCCGCTGGCGGACTTCGACGCGGTGCGCGAAGCAGAGCGGGCCGGCCGCGCGACGAGGCGATAGTCGCGGGCCGCGGGCTGGGGTGCGCCATCCGCCCACGTGTCGTTCTGCGCCAGAACGGAAGGTTGGGCCGTGCGCCCGATCCGCCGTGCCGGTCGACGCTGACCGATGCTGACCGACCCACCCCTCGACCAGGGATCGCTCGTCGGCGGATGCGTGCAGTGCCCGTCGCACGGCAGCGAGTTCCGGCTCGACGACGGCGCGGTCGAGGGCGGGCCGGAATCCGTGCCCGAGCCGGTGTGGGACGTGCGCGTCGCCGACGGACGCGTTTCGGTGCGGTCTACCGTCATCGCCGGTTGAGCGACCACCGCGGGTTGAGCGACGACCGCCGGTTGAGCGACCACCGCGGGTTGCGCGACCACCGCCGGTTGAGCGACCACCGCGGGTTGCGCGACCACCGCCGGTTGAGCGACCACCGCGGGTCGCGCGACTACCGCCGGTTGAGCGACCACCGCGGGTTGAGCTTCTCGAAACCAGCCCCGGTACATCGGGTTTCGACAGGCTCAAGCCGCGGAAGTCAGCACCCGCTGCAGCACCGTCGCTTCGCTGATGTCGTCGCGCTTGGATGCCGTGAGCAGCGTCACCGCACCTTCTCCTGCGAACTTGCGGAGCGATTCGAGCGCCTCGGCATGCTCCAGGTCGTCGAGTTCGGCGCGGTACCGTTTCGCGAACTCGTCGAACTTTGCAGGATCATGCCCGTACCACTCGCGCAGCTGCGGCGACGGCGCGACGTCTTTGCACCACGCGAAGAGCTCCGCGCGCACCTTGCTCATACCGCGCGGCCACAGCCGGTCGACGAGTATCCGCTTGCCGTCGTCTGCCTCCGGCGGATCGTAGATGCGGCGGACGCGAACGGTCGAACCGGCATCCGGCGAAGGTTTCTGGTCTGCACTGGCCACATCGCCACGATACGTCGCGATCTGTTCTTCCCCTCCACAAGCGTCACGGACGGCCTCATTCGCACAGCCGGGTGGCCCACGCCGGTGCGTGTCGTAGAGGCGCCCTACCGTCGATGCATGATCATCGACAGCGGTTGGGACTTGCTTTTCCTGACGAAGCGCCGGCTCTGGAAGCGTACCGAGCAATCGCCTCTCGTCGTCGTCGCGATGACGGGTGATCTCGAGCTCTACTTGGTAAAAACCGTCGCGAAGAACTACTCCGGCCGCCTCGACGACCATCATGACTCGATCTTCCGGGCGATCGACAAAGACTTCGTGCGGTACTTCGCCGTGGCGCATCGGTCGGCGGAAGCTCGGCACGATCTGATCGACTTCAACCAGGCGAAACGGCTAGAACAAGCAGCGAAAAAGGTCGGCCTTCATCTGATCGGCGAGTTGCACGTCGATCACGAGTACTGGTGCTCGACAGGGCCGATATCCACCTTCAAGACGTACTTCGAGGATGATCTTCCCAAGATCATTTCTCGGAGGCCGCGCCGGTTCGCGAAGACCAGATTGGCCGGTGGCTCCGAGAGAGACGCTCCCGACGATTCCGTCTACCAGCGCTTCACTTATGAACTCGACGGATGTCACGCCGCTTCGCTGTCCGATGGTGCATTGCATGTCTAGACTTAGTCCACTTGACCTAGTCCAGTGGGAGCCGCGCATGCGCACAATGAACATCCATGACGCGAAGACACACTTCTCGCGCCTGGTGGACGCGGCGATCCAAGGCGAGACCATCGTGATAGCGAAGGCTGGTCGACCCGTTGCGAAGCTCACGCGACTTGAGACATCGGCCGCACAGCCCCCACGGCTGGGTTGGTACAAGAACATGCCTGACGTGCCGGACGACTTCGATGAATGGATGTCCGATGAAATTGCGGCGCTGTTCCTCGGCACGGAAACGCGTGAATGAAGTACTTGCTCGACACTCATCTGCTGATCTGGGCATCAGGCGATGAATCGCGACTCGGCCGGAAAGCGCGGGAACTGCTCGAGGACCCGGACAACACCCTGATCTTCAGCGCAGCATCCATCTGGGAGATATCCATCAAGACCGGCCTCGGTCGCCCATCGTTTCGGCTTCCGTCAGCCGTCTTCCGCAGGGGCCTGATCGAGGCAGGCTATGTCGAGCTCGACATCACCAGTGCACACGCGGTGGCGGTGGGTGAGTTGCCCGCGATCCACAGCGATCCGTTCGATCGGATGCTGGTGGCGCAAGCGCGGTCCGAGGGTTACACACTCCTCACATCTGACAAGAGGGTCGCCGAGTACGGCTCGCCTGCTGTGCTGGTCTGAGTTCACGCGAGGGTGGCGACGGAGACCGACCACTCCGCCGTCGACACGGACGAGATTCTCGAGGCCGAGGAAGAACCGGAGAGCTGAGCCCTCCGTCAGTGCGCTTCTCCCGCGGGAGTGCGAGCCGGAGCGGGAGCGGGCACCACGCGGAGCGCCGTCGGGGTGACCTGCACGGGGTCGCCGGGCTCGGGCATCTTTCCGTCCGACGACGCCAGAGCCTCCGCGAGAGAGAGCTCCGCGACGAGCCCCACCGTGGTCTCGAGGCGAAGCGTGCCGGCATGGGCGGACACCAGGCGGATGCTGGTGTGTACGGCGCGGGCAGCCCCGGGTTGGAGTGGCGTCGTGACGACGACGTCGCGGGGTGCGACGATGCCGAAGGCCGCCGCGCCATCGAGGAGCGGTGCGTCGGGGGAGCCGCCCAGCGCGGTGCCGGCCACGTGAAGCGAACCGTCTCGCCAGGTTCCGGGTACGACGCAGAAGCCGGCGAGCCGGGCGGCGAACGGATGTCGCGGCGCGGTCGCGAGGTCGTGCGGGGATCCGCTGTCGACGATGCGCCCGTGATCGAGCACCAGGCAGGACTCCGCCCACGGCCAGGCGTCCGAGAGCTCGTGTGTCACCAGAACGCTCGTGGTACCGGTGCGCTCAAGCTCCTCGGAGAGCAGCCGGCGCACCGCGGGTGCGCTTTCGGCGTCGAGCGCGGAGAACGGCTCGTCGAGCAGGATGACCCGCGGATCGGCGGAGAACGCGCGCGCCACCGCCACGCGTTGCTGCTGACCACCGGAGAGCTCGTGGGGGCGGGCGTCCGCTCGATGCGCGAGACCGATGCGCTCCAGCCAGCGCTGGGCAGTGCGTCGCGCGTCTGATCGTGTCGCGCCCTGAGCGCGAGGCCCGAAGGCGATGTTCTGGGCGAGGGTCAGGTGCGGAAACAACCGCGGCTTCTGCTCCAGAAGCGTGATGCGTCGGTGCTCAGGGCGCTCACGAAGTCGTCCGGCCTGCTCGAGCAGACGATCATCCAACCGCACCTCGCCACGGCGCAGCGGAAGGAGGCCCGCGAGCGCACCGAGCAGGGTCGACTTTCCGGCGCCGTTCGGACCGAAGATGGCCAGGCACCCGCCCGCAGGAATCTCGAACCGCACGTCGACGTCGAAGCCGCCGCGCGAAGCGCCCACGTCGGCGAACAAGGATGCGCCGTGCAGCTCGGTCATCGCACGGCGTCCTCACGCCACGCGCGCAGCCCGCCCACGATCACTGCGGCGCTCACGAGCAGCAGCAGCGAGAGCGCCACGGCGGAGTCTTGCGTGATGCCCACGCCGTTGAACGCGGTGTAGATCGCGAGCGGCATGGTCTGTGTCACACCCGGCGCGTTGCCGGCGAAGAGGGCAGTCGCCCCGAATTCGCCGAGTGCGCGGGCGAAGCACAGTGCGGTGCCGGCGGCGATGCCGGGCGCGACGAGCGGAATCGTCACAGTGCCGAGCACCCGCCAGCGGCCGGCGCCGAGCGTCGAGGCGATCTGCTCGTGTCCGATGCCTGAGGTGCGCAGTGTGCCCTCGACGGTGATGACGAGGAATGGCAGGGCGACGAACGCCTGGGCGACGACGACTGCCGCGCTCGTGTACGGAAGGCTGAAACCGCTGAACTCGAAGATCGGCTTGCCGAGCAGCCCGACGCGGCCGAGCAGCGACAGGAGGGCGAGTCCGCCGACCATCGGCGGCAGCACGAGCGGGATGAGCACGATGGTGCGCAGCACACTGGCGATGCGTGTGGCGGAGCGGGCGATCACGACAGCAAGCGGAAGGCCGAGCACGAGGCACACGATCGTGGCGCAGGAGGCCGTCCACAACGACAGCCACAGAGCGGTGAGCGAGGCGGGGGCGAACAAGTCGCTCCACAGAGTCGCCCAATGGGCGCGCGTCACCAAACCCACTACGGGGAGCACGAGGAACGCCAGGGCGACCAGCGCGGCGACGTAGAGACCGCGCGGCAGTCTCATGGCTTTCCGAAGCCGAACTTCGCAAGGATGCGCTGCCCGGCACTCGAGAGCACGAACGACACGAACGCGTGAGCGGCCCTCGATGACGGCGCATTGTCGGCGACGGCGATCGGGTAGCTGTTCACGACCTTGTCTGCGCCGGCGGGTGTGACGCCGTCGAGTTTGCCGTCGGATGCCGCGATGTCAGTCGCGTACACGAGCCCGGCATCCGCCTCGTCGTTCTCCACCCGGGTCACGACGCTGGTGACGTTGGTCTCCTGGCTCGCCGGAGTGAGGTGCACGCCTGCGTTCTCGAGCAGGGTCTGCGAGGCCGTTCCGCACGGCACCTGGGGTGCGCAGATCACGACCTTCAGCCCGGGCCTGGTGAGGTCGGACAAGTCGTGGATGCCCTTCGGATCGCCCGGCGCGACAGCGATCCGCAACGTGTTCGTCGCGAAGGTCGTGCCCTTGCCCGCCAGCCCGGCCTGCGTGACGGGCACGAGCGACTTCTGATCGGCGAAGGCGATCACGTCGACATCCGCACCGTTGACGATCTGCGTGGCGAGCGCCTGCGAGCCGTCGTAGCGGATCGGCGCGACCGAATACTCCGGATTCGCCTTCTGAAAGCTCTTCGCCAGCGCGTCGAACGAGCCCTGCAGCGACGCCGCGGCGAAGACGATCAGCGGCTTGCTCGCGGTGGCCTTGGCCGCCGCGCCGCTCGAGGCGGTGGCGGCGGAACCCGGGGATGCCGAGCATCCGGTCAGGAGAAGGGCAACGGCGGCAAGGGCTGCCGCGGCCGCGGTCGTCGCGCGTCGTGGCACCCTCATCGTCGGCCGCCCTTCGTGCCCGTGGCCGTGCGCGCCCTTGGTGCGCCCGCGCGTTCCTTCGTGTCAGTACCTCGTGTCTTCGGTTCGGCGCCTCGTGTCTTCGGTTCGGCAGCCGGCGGCGTCTCGACGATCACCATGGTCGCCTTCACGACGGCCGTGGCGAGCGAGCCGACCTCGAGGCCGAGCTCACGAACAGCCTCCGTGGACATCAAGGAGACGACGCGGTGGGGGCCGCACTGCAGCTCCACCTCCGACATGACGGTGTCACTCGTCACACCCGTGACCAGACCCACGAAGCGGTTGCGTGCACTCGAGCCGCGCTCCAGCGGATCGCCGGGGCCGTTCGCGGATGCCGTCAGCCGCCGCGCGAGATCCGCACCCTCGACGACGGCCCGGCCGACGGCATCCGTGCCGGAGGTCAGCTCGCCGGCGTCGATCCACCGTCGCACCGTGTCGTCGCTCACCCCGAGCAGCGGAGCTGCTTCACTGATCCGAAAACGCGTCATGATTTCGATGATAGTTCCGCATGTGCGCAGAAAGCAGTGGACTGCGCCCGCAGTTGCGTCCCGGGTGCAGATCGCTTGCCGTGACGGCGAATCCGCCGCCGCTCGCCCGTGACCCGAGGCGGTGGCTCGGCCATGCCTCGCGGCGTTTAGAAGGGTGGTGGGTCGGTGTCGTAGCCGGTGGGGGTGCGGACGCGGATGCCGCCGCCTGGTTTGGGATCCAGGCGGATCCTGGTGATCGTTTTCAACCGGTGCAGCCTGGGTTTCAAGGGCACCAGGTTTGTCACGTTCGTGGGGCCACCGTGCTGTCGTTCGATCACGTGGTCGACTTCGGCTCCGGTGACGATCCCGGCCGGGAGGTACGGTGCGGCGTCTTCGTCCAGCCCGAACCGCAACGTCAGCCACGTCTTCTGGTCCGGGGTGGGACGGTACCGGGTGGTGTCCAGGTTCAACACTGCAGGCCGGACCGGATTCGCCAGCACCTTCCGGAACGCGGGTGCGTCCCGCAACGCCGCCGCTGCCATCTTCGGCGGGATCGGCCCGTAGCCGAGGAGTTCGGCGAACCAGCCCGCCTCATCCACCAGCACGAACGGCTGCACACCCGCCGTGCCCGTGGCGCTGCCGTCACCTTTCAGCCACCGCACCGCCAGGTCGGCGCGGAGCTGATCCAGGGTTCTGGTCTCACCGGGCAGGGTGCGCAACCGGCGGGCTTCGGCGGTCAGGGCGACTTCGATCCGGGCGAGGTCCATCACCGGGGCGTAGATGTTCAACCAGGCCATCGCATCCGCGTCCGGTTCCAACACCACACGCCGCTTCGTCCTGGCCTCCTCGTGGCGTTCCTGCAACGTGTCCGCACACAACCGCTCCCGCAACAGCCGGCACCGACGTGCGAACACCCCAGGGTTCACACACTCCACGATCGCTGCCATCCGCCGGTCGTAGGCCTCAAAAGCGACCTCGTCTGGCAGCCCGGTGCAGGATTCCACCGCGGCACGCACATGCTGCGCACTGATCCGGCCCGAGACGAACAGATCCTTCAACCCCGGCAACGACGACGAGAGCACTTCGGCCTGCCACGCCATCGACCGGATGACGTTCTCACTCAGATGCAACCGCTGCGCAAGATCGAACGCCACCGACCGGATGGCGAAGTCCACCTCATCCGCCCGAGGATCCTTCTCACACGCACCCACCGGAACATAGATGCTCGGATCCTGCCGGGCATACTCGAACGCCCGCCCCACCGCGAACAGTTGCCGCGCCGCCTCCAGGTTCACCATCGTCTGCGATGCGACCGCATCATCCAACGCCGAACGCATCAACGCCTCACCCGACACCACCCGCGCCGACGACACGAACCCGCCAGCCGGCGACGGCTCAGCATCGGCGTTCTCGTCCAGCCATGCCAGCTCGGCGCCCTCGTCGAACAACGACGCGTCGGCCGACTCAGCCCAGAACGGAGGGTCGGCCGGAACCGCCGCAAAGCCGGCATCACCTGCCGGCATCGGTGCGAGCTCCTTGTCGTTCATGCTCTTGAAGCTAGGCCGTACCACCGACATTCCCGGGTCACGGAAATGCGGCCTGACCAGGCCTGTTGATAACCACACCGGCCCATCATCTGGGGAGGACAAGACACGACACAAGGCGGGTCGAGACGCGTCGTGAGAAGACCGCGAATGGCATCCGCTGCACAGATCGGCAATCGCTGCTGAAAGTTCGTGTGGCGGATGCGGATCCCGAGCGTGCCCAGCGTGCCCAGCGACGGAGCGTGCCGAGCGTGCCGAGCGTGCCCAGCGACGGAGCGTGCTCGGCCAGAACCGGAGCAGGCATCCCGCGCAGCGCAACGACCGGCGTCACAGAGAGGGCGGGCGCCGTTCGTCAGTCCTCCCGAACGGCTACCGTTGAGACATGGTTCTGCCACCGCTCGTGCGGCCCGTCGAGGTGCTCGCCCCCGACGAGCGTGTGCGCGCGGCACGGCAGCTGCGGCTGCTCGAAATCGGTGACGTCGGGCAGCGCCGCTTGGCTGCGGCGAAGGTCGCGGTGATCGGCGCAGGCGGCCTCGGCTCACCCGTACTCCTCTACTTGGCGTCGGCAGGCGTCGGAACGCTCGGCATCATCGACGACGACGTCGTGGATGCCACGAACCTGCAGCGCCAGATCGCGTTCGGCACGGCCGACGTCGGCCGCCCGAAAGCGACCGTCGCAGCCGAGCGCGTGCGCGACCTGTCACCGCACACGGCGGTGCGCGAGGTTCGCGAGCACCTGGATGCCGCCAATGCGGAACGGCTCATCGACGGTTACGACGTCGTCGTCGACGGCAGCGACACGTTCGAGACGCGCTACGCCGTCGCGGATGCCTGCGCGGCGCTCGGCATCCCGCTGGTCTGGGGT
The DNA here is from genome assembly GCF_054777235.1 of Humibacter antri. NCBI lineage: Bacteria > Bacillati > Actinomycetota > Actinomycetes > Micrococcales > Microbacteriaceae > Humibacter > Humibacter antri. The sequence goes on from NZ_BAAHAW010000027.1 coordinate 13,094, forward strand.
TCGGTGCTGCGATTCGATGCGCAGGCGACCGTGTTCTGGTCGCGTCCGCCGAACGATCTCCCTGCGACGGCCGCGACGGCCGCGCGCACGGCCGGCGCGGCCAACCGGTCCGTGAATCTCCGGGACGTGTTCCCCGAGCCGCCCGCGCCGGAGGACGCGCCCTCCTGCGCCGACGCCGGCGTGCTCGGCGCTCTTTGCGGGCAGTTGGGCGGCATCCTCTCCGCGGAAGCAGTGAAGCTGATCTGCGGAATCGGCCGCATCCTGCTCGGCCGCATGCTCGTGATCGATGCGCTCGCGGGTACCACGCGCGAGGTGCCGCTGGTGCCCGCATCACGTGGCGCGGAGATCGCCGGTGAGGAGTCCCTGCAGGCGGGGGTTCTGCACGCGCCGTTCCCGGATCGCCGGCGGCCGGACGCCGTGCGCCGGATCAGTGTGGACGAGCTGAGCGCTTACGAGTTCAGAGCAGACGAGCCCAGAGCAGACGAGCCCAGCTCGCTGAGCGATGCCACCCTCCTCGACGTGCGCGAGCCGGACGAGTTCGCCGCTGGGAGCATCCCAGGTGCCCGGTCGGTGCCGCTCGGACGCCTGGCGACGGATGCTTCGCCGCTCGCGCTCGACCATCCAGTCGTGCTGTTCTGCCAGACCGGGCCTCGTGCCCGCATCGCCGCGCGCATGCTGTTGGCGAAGCATCCGGATGCCGACATCCGCATCCTCGACGGCGGATACGACGCGTGGATGCGAGTGCACCAGCGGGCGCACTCGTGATCACCATCGAGGAGCACCGGGCACGAGTGCTCGCGGCGGCGCATCCCTTGCCGACCGAACGCACACCGCTTGCCCGCGCGCTCGGCCTCGTGCTGGCCGAGCCGGTGCACACGCGCTGGCCGGTTCCGCTGTTCGACAACTCCGCCATGGACGGTTACGCCGTGCGCCGAGCGGATGCCTCGCCCGGCGCCAGGCTGCGCGTGGTCGCCGACGTTCCTGCAGGCTCCGAATTCGACCCGCCGCTGCGTGCGGGTGAGGCGGCACGCATCATGACCGGCGCGCCGGTTCCCACGGATGCGGATGCGATCGTGCCGCTCGAGCACACCGACCTCGGTACGGCGATCACCGCCAGCGCTCCCGAATGGGTGGTCGTGACGACGCAGCCTTCGCCCGGCGCGCACATTCGGCACATCGGAGGGGATTCCCCCGCCGGTGCGGTGTCGGTGCCCGCCGGTGCGGAGTTGGGCCCGTGGCAGCTGTCGTCGATCGCCTCCGCCGGGCACGATCACCTGGTCGCGTACCGGACGCCGCGGGTCGCCGTGATCTCCACGGGCTCCGAGCTCGTGCCGCCGGCGCAGGCCCCGCGCCGCGGGCAGATCCCCGAGTCGAACTCCGTACTCCTTTCTTCTGCACTTCGCGCCGCGGGGGCCGAACTGGTCGGCGTGTACAGCGTTGCGGACGACGAATCGGAGTTGCGCGGCGTGCTCGACGACCTTCGGCGCGACGCCCGCCCCGATGTCGTCGTGCTGTCGGGCGGGGCCAGTGTCGGTGCGTTCGACGTGGTGAAGGCGGTGCTCGACGGCGTCGGCTCGATCGTGTTCGAGCCCGTTGCGATGCAGCCGGGCAAACCGCAGGGCTTCGGAGCAACGGATGACGGCACCCTCGTCTTCTGCCTGCCAGGGAACCCGGTCAGCGTCGCGGTCTCGTTCGAGATGTTCGTGCGACCCGCGCTGCGCGCGATGGGCGGGCACTCGGTCGTCGATCGTGCGCTGGTGACGCGCACGGCCGGCACATCGTGGACCTGCCCGCCCGCGCGCACCCAGGTGCTGCCCGTCGTGTACGACGAGCAGACGGTGCGTCCGGCATCCGCGGGGGGCAGTGGATCGCACCTGGTGACCTCGCTCGCCGCAGCAGAGGCACTCGCCGTCGTGCCCGCACACGTCGAGGCCGTCGAAGAAGGAGACCCCGTGACCGTGATGGTGCTGACATGACCGATTCTGCAGCGACGGACGTGGTCGGCGACAGTTCCTCAGGCAGCACTCGGCAGCCGTTCACCCACCTGGACGCCACTGGCGCAGCCCGCATGGTCGACGTCACAGAGAAGCAGCCGACGGTGCGCAGTGCGACGGCGTCCGGATTCGTGCGCTGCTCCGAGGCGATCGTCGCTGCGCTTCGGGATGGCTCGACGCCGAAAGGCGACGTGCTCGCTGTCGCACGCATCGCGGGCATCCAGGGCGCCAAGCGCACATCGGAGCTTCTCCCGCTCGCGCACGTGATCGGTGTGCACGGCGCCGCCGTCGACCTCGAGATCGTGCACGACGGAGTGCGCATCGGAGCGACGGTACGGACTGCGGACCGCACCGGAGTCGAGATGGAGGCGCTCACCGCCGTCTCGGTGGCCGCGCTCGCCGTCGTCGACATGGTGAAGGGCCTGGACAAGTCGGTGTCGATCGAGCACATCCGGCTCGAGCGGAAGACCGGCGGCAAGAGCGGCGACTGGCTGCGGGGAGCGTCGACGCCTGAAGATGCGGTGCTCGGAGACTCGATGAGTCCAGACGCGACGGGCGCAGACTCGACGCGGGGAGACACCGTGTCGGGAGCTGCCTCGCGGTGAACGCCGCAGCGATCATCCTCGCGGGCGGCCGCGCCGCCAGGCTCGGCGGCGCCGACAAGGCCACTGTCGAGGTGGACGGCCGCGCGCTGCTCGACCACGTGCTCGACGCGGTCGAAGGATGCTCGCCCGTCATCGTGGTCGGACCGACTGCTCTCGCGCGCGGCGGCGTCACCGTCGTGCGCGAGCATCCTCCGTTCGGCGGCCCGGTCGCCGCGCTCGCCGCCGCACTTCACGCCCTTCCTGAACCGCCTCCCGCAGAGACCTGGCTGCTCGCGTGCGATCTTCCGCGGGCGGACACCATCGTCGCGATCCTGCGGTCGGAGCCGCTCACCGATGCTGACGGCGTGATCCTCGCTGACGCCGATGGCCGTGAGCAGTGGCTCGCCGGGCGATACCGCACGCAGTCGTTGCGCACGGCGATCGCGGCACTTCCCGAGCCGGCCGGGGCATCCGTTCGGCTCATGCTCTCCGGGCGCCGCGTGCGCGTCGTTCCGGACCGTGTCGGCGCCTCGGTCGACCTTGATACCTGGCCGGCCATCGAGCACTATCGAAGAATGAGCGATTCTCCGGCAGACCTCGATGCGTGGGTGACGGAACTGGCCGAAGCTCTCGGCCTCGATCCGTCGCTGGTGCCGACCGGGCAGCTGCTCGACCTCACGCGCGACGCTGCGCACGGCGTGATGCGTCCCGCCGGTCCGCTGACGACATACCTCGTCGGCCTGGCCGTGGCCGGCGGCATGACCATGGACGACGCGGCTGCCGCCACCCGCGCCGCGATCGAGCGCCACAGCGCCGACGCGGCAGACTCATGAGTCCGAGTCATGAGGGCAGAGTCATGAGGGCCGAGTCATGAGAGTCCGATTCTTCGCAGGCGCCGCGGAGGCGGCCGGACTCGACGAGCAGCACCTGGACGAACAGCTGACACTCGGTCAATTGCGCGCGGTGCTCAGCGCCGAGCACGGTGCCGAGTTCGCACGGGTCCTGGAGCGTTGCGCCATTCGCGTCGACGGCGCACGACTCGCCGATGACGAGCCCGTGCCGGCCGAGGGCACTGTCGACGTGCTCCCGCCGTTCGCAGGCGGCTGAGCACTAGCGACGCTGGCTGCGCCCTCGACGGCCTGCGGGTCAGAGCGTGCGGCCGAGGCCCACCCAGGTCGACGACCCGTCGGCTTCGACCTGCTTCTTCCAGACCGGCAGCTCGGCCTTGACGCGTTCCACCAGCTCGCGGCTGATCTCGAACGCCTGAGCGCGATGCGCGCTCGAGACGGCGCAGACGATGGCGACGTCGCCGACCTCGAGCGTCCCGACGCGATGGCTGACCGAGATGCGCACGCCATCGCCGTCGAGCTCCTCCGCGAGGTGTTCGAGTACGGCGTCGGCATCCGGATGCGCCGTGTACTCCAGTCGCACGACCTCGCCCGTCGCGCCCGGGTCGTGGTCGCGCACGGTTCCGACGAACAGCGCTGTGGCGCCGGCGTCAGTCGCGGCGACCTCGGCGAGCTGCCGGTCGACGCTCAGCGGTTCATCCGAGAGCCGTGCGCGCACGATCACGGGCGCTCACCGTCTCTCGGTTCGCCGGTGGCATGGTCGCCGGTGGCATGGTCGCCGCCGCTCAGCTGCTGAACGACGTGATCGGCGACGGCGAGCACGACGGGAACGCCATCGCGCACCGCGCCGGGCGATCCGGCGAGGTTGACGATCAGGGCACCGTCGCGCACCCCGGCCACGCCTCGCGACAGCATCGCGGTGGGCAGCCCGGCCGAGCCCACGCGTCGAATCTCTTCCGTGATGCCCGGCAGCAGGCGATCCAGCAGCGGAGTCGTCGCTTCGGGGGTCACGTCGCGGGGTGTGAGGCCGGTTCCACCGGTGGTGACGACCAACTGCGCGCCGTCGGCGATGACCGTACGGATGCTCCCTGCAATGGCGTCGATCTCGTCGGGCACGACCCGCACCCCGGCGTGCCAGCCGGCGTCGGCCAGCAGTGCCGCGGCCAGCGGGCCGGACTCGTCGGCCCTCGTGCCGGCCGCTGCACGGTCCGACACCGTGATCACGGCGGCGCGACCGCGGTGCTCGAGGCCGGCATGCCTGTGCGCCATTTCGTGCTCGTGTGCCGCGGCGTGCTCATGGGCCGTGCTCATGCCGGCATCCGCTTCGATCGCATATCGACAGTGTAGGGAGAGCGCACCGGGAGCCTCGCAAGTCCGCGGTCGTTGATCGGGGAACGCAGAAGCGGTCGACCTCGCCGACGCCGTGCTGCTCTAGAGGCTCAGTCCGCGTACAGCGGGATTCGGGCCAGGCCGGTAGCGCGTGCGTCGACTTCGAGGAGGAGCCGCGACCCGTGGAATCGAGCCCCGATCCGCCGCCGGACCGCGTCGAGCAGGTGTCGATGACATCGTTGGCATTAGGATCGAGCGATGGCCGAGACGACAGGACAGGGAGGCGCTGCGCCGCGGCGACGTCCACGTCTGCAAGACATCGCAAAAGCGACTGGCGTGAGCATCAAGACGGTGTCCCGTGCGCTCAATGGGGAGGGGCCGGTGCGCGAACGGACCCGTGAACGCATCCTCGCAGAGGCCGACAGGCTCGGCTTTCGGCGTAATGACATCGCGGCCGGCCTTCGGAGCAAGGGTCGCAGCATGACGACAATCGGCGTCACACTAGGCGACTTCACCAACCCGTTCTTCGCGCCCATGCTCCGTGGCATCCACTCGGTGGCGGAGGGCCGAGGCCATCTGGTGCTCTCGGCCGACGCGCAGAACGACCCTGATCTCGAGCAGCGGGCGATCAAGCGGTTGTTCGCGCACAGGGTGGCAGGCCTGGTCATCGCACCGATCGGTCAAGACCTGGGATACCTCGAAGAGGAGGCGTCGTTCGGGTCCGCGATCGTGTTCGTCGATTCCCCGCCGCCGGGTCTCGACGGCCTCATGGATTCTGTCACCACGACCAACGCCGAGACCACCGCGGAAGGGGTCGCGATGTTGATCGCGCGAGGTCATCGCCGCATCGGCTATCTCGGCCATCCCCGCGCGGGCAGCGGTGCACTGGAACGCTGGAAGGGCTACGAAGAGGCGCATAAGATCGCCGGCCTGCCGATCGATCCATCGCTGGTCTTTCCGGGCCTCGTGACAGAGGAGGACGGAACCCGCGCGACGAACCGGCTGCTCACGCTGCCTGAACCGGCGACAGCCGCCTTCACCGATAACAATCGTCTCTGCACGGGACTGCTGCTCTCTCCGGAGTTCCTCCGGCATCCGGTCGATGTGCTCAGCTTCGACGACTTTCCGCTGGCCCCCCGCTTCGGCGTGAGCGTCATCGACAGCGATCCGTACGAGGTGGGACGCACCGGTGCTGAGCTGTTGTTCGCGCGCCTCGATGACCGCACGAGAAGCCCACAGCGAGCGGTGGTGCCTGCGACTCTGCGCATCCGCGAGCCCGTCCGGAGCAGCGCGTGACTGTGCGATGGGCAAGGGCGCGGCGGGCGACTCGCCGTCCTTGCCCATGATTCAATCGACGAGGTCGAGCCAGGCCCGCGCCAACGCGGCATGGCCGGCGGGGGTCGGGTGTACGCCGTCGAACGCCCAATACTCCGGTCCGGTCGACGCGGCCAGTTGCGCGAACATACCATCTGCTGCCAGCAACAGGGCACCGTGGGACGTCGCCAGCTCGCGCACCGCCTGGATCTTCGGGTCGAGGTCGGCGCGCTGCCTGCGCTGCAGCTCGTTCACCGGAAGCAGGAACGGTTCGATGAGGATGAGCCGGGTGTTCGTCTCGATGAGGGGAGCCAGAAGCCGTTCGTATCCCTCGCGGTAGTCGTCGACGGTGATGACGTATCCCGCCGGGTCGTAGTCGTGCCACCCCACATCGTTGATCCCGATCAAGAGCGAGACGACGTCGGGATGCTCATCGACGACATCGGTCTGCCACCGCGGCTCAAGATCCATCACCTTGTTGCCGGAGATCCCGGAATTGAGCCAGCGCACCCGCCGGTCGGAGTGCCGCAGCGCCCACTCTCCGGCGACCCGCAACGGATATCCGTATCCCAGCGGCTCGTCTGCGCCGAACCGATGGCAGTCCGTGATCGAGTCGCCGGCGAACATCACCGTCTGTCCGCTCTCCAGCCTGATGCTCATCTGGTTGCTGCTCCTGTCATCGTGAGGCTGTCTGCTTCCGTCGTGCTCGTCGGGGTGAACGTCGCCACACCGATCGAGCTGTCGCCTTGGCCGTAGTAGGCGAACCACGTGCCTCGAAAGAAAGCCAGCCCCTCAACGAACGTCACGTCGTCTACCAATCCGTGAAGTTCTTCCTGCGACCGTGGTTTCAACCACGGCTCGGACAGCACGGCCGCAATGCGATCGGGATGATGTGGATCGATGAGCAGCTGACCGCATGCGTAGCCGACGCGGCCGTCGGCATCCTCGGCCGCGCCGTTGTGCAGCAGCAGCACGTGACCAGAGCGGGTGCGAACCGGCTGGGGACCCGTCTCGACGAGTTCCGCGTAGAACGATCCCGGCAGGGGGCGCAGCACCGGTTCCGGATCGGGCGTCCAGTGCAGAAGATCGTCCGACACCGCCAGGTGGATGTTGCCCTCGCCGAACCACATCAGCCATCGCCCGTCGATCCGCTCGGGAAGGATCACCCCGGCCTTGCTCCAGTCAGTGCCCGGCGTCTGCCGAATGCCGCGGAACGTATTGATGCCGGGCACGATCGGACCATGCTTCGTCCAGGTGCGAAGGTCATCCGAGGTGGCCAGGCAGAGTCGAGCGCACTCCCTGTCCCAGCCGGTGTAAGTCAGGTAGAAGACGCCGTCAATCACCGACAGTCGGGGGTCTTCGCATCCATACCGCTCCCACTCGTGCTCGGGCACCATCACGGGTTCCGGCTCGGTGGTGAACCGGAACCCGTCTTCGCTGAAGGCGAGCCCCAGGGATGACACGATGTCGTCGGCGTGCGCGCGATACAAGAGCGCGACGCGGTCCCCGACCACGACGGCCGCGGGGTTGTAGACACTGGCGGACTCCCAGTGGTGTCTGCCCGGTCGGAGCACCGGTGAGTGCTCCGACCGGGCGAACGGCCCGAATGGGAAGCCGACGGGCGGGGCGGAACTCACTTCGTGATCAGCCCCTTGATGCCCGAGACGGTGGCGTTGATGCCGGAGCCGAGACCAGTCTTGCCTTCCAGGGCGGGGTTCCACGAGGTCGTGACGATGCCGCCGGCTTTCGTCGCCCACTGGTCGAGGAACGAGGTGATGAACTTGTGCTTCGTACCGAGTTCGTACTTCGCCGTGGCGGCGATGCTTGCCGACGCCGAGTCACCGGCTGCTGCGAGGTTCTCGTAGTACCCCTTCGAACCGGGCTGGTAGGCGATCGGTGCGACCGGAACGGTCTTCATCGTGTCGTTGAACCCGTTGACCTCCATGTACGAGATCGTCTTCCACGTCTCATCCGGGTTCTTCAGCGTGGCGGGGGAGCACACCCCGTTGGTCTCGATCGGCTGCACCGACTCCTTCGTGCCGACCGGCCACGGTGCGAAGCCGTAGTCGAACTTCGGGTGATTGGAAGCGATCATCTCCTGGAGCCATTGACCCCCGAACATCAGCGGGATGCCTCCATTGGAGAACGCCGCCGTGGCGTTCGAGCCGTCGTAGTCCGGATTGGTCAGCTCGCCCGCAGCAATCGCGTCGGTGAATCGTTTGGCACCGGCGCGGAACGTGGCATCCGCCTGCACCTTCGTCGCGTGCACGAAGGAGTCGACGAACGGCTCTCCGCCGTTGGCGACCGAGTAGGCGGACACGCCCTGCGGGCTGTCCAGGAGCGGCCAGGCGGCAACGAGCGGAGTCGTTCCGGAGTCCGCGGCCTTCAGCTTCCCGATGTCGTTGAACAGGTCGTTCCACGTCCAGCCGATCTTCGGCGCGGGCAGACCCGCCGCCGTGAAGGTGGAGGCGTTGTAGAAGAATCCGTAGGTGTTGGCCAGAGTCGGGATGCCGGTGACCTTGCCGTCCTTGGACTTCCAGAGGGCAAGAGAGCCGGGCGCGAACTCGGATGCCTTCAGCCCCGTTCCCGAGTCGAGGTGCGACGACCAGTCGTAGAGCAGGCCCTCGGCAGCGAGGTTCTGCGCCTGAGCCGTCGTGCACCAGAAGTAGCTCGGGGCCTTCTTCGCGAGGATCAGGCTCGCGAGCTTCTGCGCGTAGTCGGCGTTCGGGGCGGCCTCACGCGTGACATGGATGCCCGAGGACTTCTCGAACTTCGCCATCGACTTGTCGAGGGCGGCGTTCGTGGCGTTGGTCTCCCAGGTCATGTAGGTCACCGTGCCGGAGCCGTGGGCCGATCCGGATCCTGACGTGCTGCAACCGGCCAGTGCGAGGCCGACGATCGCGGCGGCCGCTGTGGCGGCAGCCCATCGTGTGCGGTGCATGATTCTCCTTCGAATTCGGGTGGTTGGGTGGTGTCTATTTGGAGATGGTGCCGAGGGAGCCCAGGCCCTCCATGAAGTAGCGCTGGGCGAGGAAGAACAGGATGAGCGGCGGCAGCATGAACAGCAGGTTGGTCGCCATGTAGTAGTTGTATTGAGAGCCGGCGGTGTCGCTGAGGAAAGAAGCCATTCCGAGCGAGAGCGTGAAGTTCGACTGCGATTGCAGATACACGAGCGGGTTCAGGTAGTCGTTCCAGGCGAACTGGAACGACATGATCGCCACGGTGATCCACACCGGCTTCGTGATCGGAAGCATGATGCGAGTGAAGATCGTCCAATGGCTCGCGCCGTCGATGAGTGCGGACTCGTCGATGTAACGGGGGATCGACCGGTAGTACTGGTGTGCGAGGAACACGAAGATCGGGCTGCCGAAGAACGAGGGAAGGATGAGCGGCACCCAGGTGTCGATGAGTCCGAGGTCGATGTAGAGGTGCTGCAGCGGGATCAGCCCGACGATGCCTGGTACGAAGATGCTTCCCGAGATCAATGCGAGCCAGAGCTTGCGCCCGGGGAACTCGATGCGCGAGATGCCGTATCCGACGATCATCGAGCTCGCGACGGCGCCGAACGTCGACGCGACGGTGACGATCGCCGTGTTGAACAGGAGCCGGTAGAAGTGGATCTCGGCCGGGCCTTTCACGAAATTCGAGAAGTCGAACTGGGTCGGGAAGAACACTGGCGGCAGTTGGTTGATGTCACCGCTGGTCTTCAGGGCGATGCCGACCATCCAGACGAGCGGCAGCAGCATCGAGGCACCGAGGAGCGTGCACAGCAGGTACCACGCGACGCGGGAGACGATCCGCGGCACGCGCTGCGACAGTTGCGTTTGCCGCGTCATGGGCACGCGGCGTGCGGCGATGGTCATTGGTCGCCTCCGGCCGAGAAGCGGCCACGCGTGAGTCGCAGCATGACGACGGTGACGATCATGACGATCACGAACAACACCCAGACCTCCGCCGTGGCGTAGCCCAGCTGCGGTGAGGTGATGAAGTCGGCGAATCCGTCCGTGTAGATCTTGTACATGAGCAGATTCGTCGACGTGCCAGGGCCGCCCTTGGTGAGGATGGCGACCTGGTTGAAGGTCTGGAACGCCGCGTTGAGCTGCAGGGCGAGTTGAAGCATGAGGATGGGTCCGATCATGGGAATGGTGATGCGGAAGAATCGCCTGATGGCGCCCGCGCCGTCGACCTTGGCTGCCTCGGTCAGTTCTGTCGGGACCGCCTGCAGCCCGGCGAGGAAGATGAGCATCGTGCCGCCGACGCCCCAGACATTGACGATCAGGATGGCTGCGAGCGCCACGTGGGAGTCGCCAAGCCAGAGGCTCGTCGGGAGATGCAACGCGCGCAGAACCTCGTTGGCGAGACCGTAGGTCGGGTCGTAGATGTACTTCCAGAGGGTGAGCACCGCGACGGCGGGCAGCACAACGGGCAGATAGAAGAGGGTGCGGAACAGCTTGACGCCGCGCATCGAGCGGTCGACCAGCACGGCAAGCGCGAGACCCGCCGCCATCGTCACGGGCACCGAGACCGCAACCCAGAGCAAGGTCACGCCGAGCGACGGCCAGAACGTCGGGTCCTTCGTGAACAGTTCGACGTAGTTGTCGAACCCGACCCAGCGTGCGGGTGTCAGGCCGTTCCATTCGGTGAACGAGTGGTACAGCGACGTCACCATCGGGTAGCCGACGAACAGGATGAGACCGAAGATCGCCGGCGAGATGAAGGCGTATCCGATTGTCGCGTTGCGTCGTCGTCGCGAAGCGATGCCAGATGACCGGCTTCGCCCGCGCACTCGGGGCGGAGCCGCCGGAGCGGGAGCGTCAATCGCCATCGTGGCCACCTTTCACGTCCGACGCCGCATGCCGTGGCTTGATGCGGATCGTGATGATCTGGAACGGGCGCAGTTCGAGCTGCGCGCTACCGGGCGCATCGGGCAGGGGTTCCAACTCGCGCTCCAGGAGGTCGACGATCGATGCCGTGGCCGGGAACGCATCCCAGCAGAGTTCGGCCCTTGTGCGTGCACCGAGCGACTCATAGAGGCGCACGATCAGATCGCCCGAGCGGTCTTCGGCGAGCTTCACGCTCTCGACGACGACGCCGTGCCCGCCCTCGACCCGCACGATCGGCGCCACAGGGCCTTCGCCCTGCCTCTGCCGGAGCGGCAGGTTCAGACGGTAGCCCGCGGTCACGGCATCCTCGATGCTCGCGTCGCTGACGAGTCGATAGCCGAAACGATGCGGTCCCTGATCGGCCTCGGGGTCGGGGTACCGCGGTGCACGCAGCAGCGAGAGCCGCACCTGCGTTCCTGGACGTGCGCCGTCTGGATCGTCCCGGCGGTGGATGTCGTGCCCGTATGTCGAGTCGTTCGCGATCGCGACGCCGAAACCGGGCTCTCCGACGTGCACCCAGCGGTGCGCGCAGATCTCGAACTTCGCGGCGTCCCACGTCGTGTTGGAGTGCGTGGGACGTCGAAGGTGGCCGAACTGGATCTCCGATGCCGCGCTGTCCGTCAAGACGTCCAGCGGGAAGGATGCTTTGAGGAATCGCTCGGACTCATGCCAGTCGACATCGGTCTGAAAGTCCAGTTCGCCGGAATCAGGCTTGAGGGTCGTTCGCTGCACGACGAAGGAGGATCCGAAGTCCCGTTCGACGACCAGCGTTGCAGACCCGTCGTCCGTACGCTCGATGCGCCGATTGCTCACGGCGTCGACCACCTGAGCCGAGCCGAGATAGTGGCGGTCGACGTCCCAGGCGTCGAAGGCGTTCGGGAGGTCCTGGTGCAGCACCAGCTCGTTGAGTCGGCCGCCGCGGGCTACGAGTTCGCGGTCGCGGCGCACATCGATGAGGCTCACGATGAGGCCTGCAGCGTCGAAGGTCGCTCGCAGTACGCCGTTGTCCAGCACCGTTCCCGTGCCGACTTCGGCCACAGTCGTCTCGGTGGCGACCCGGTCGGGGAGTGCGGCGGCCCCCAGCGCGGGCACGCCCGCGGTCTCGAACGGACTCGCGTTGAAGGCGATTTGCACGCAGCCTTCGCCTGCGAGCGCGTCGAGTGCACGCGCGATGATGTCCTCGGACTCGTGAGCGACCGTTCGATAGGTCTCGGCCGCCTGTCGATGCACCCAGGCGATCGACGAGCCGGGGAGAATGTCGTGGAACTGGTGTAGCAGCACCGCCTTCCAGAGGCGGTCCAGCTCGTCGTACGGGTACGGGGTGCCGTGCAGGGCGGTCGCCGTCGCGCTCCAAAGCTCCGCCTCGCGAAGCAGATGCTCGCTGCGCCGGTTGCCCTGTTTCATCGCTGCCTGCGACGTGTAGGTACCGCGATGCGCCTCGAGATACAGCTCGCCGACCCAAGTCGGGGCCTCGGAGTACTCCTCCTCCGCGCTGCTGAAGAACTCCGCCGGCGTCGCATGCGCGACGTGCGGTGCTCCCTCGAGGTCGGCCTGCCTGCGGGCGCGTTCCATCATGAGCGCGGTAGGTCCGCCACCGCCGTCGCCGTGACCGAACGGCACCGCTGAGGTCGATGCGCCGCCGTGCTCGGCGAAGTTCGACACGGCATGGTCGAGTTCTGATGCCGACAGTTCGGAAAGGTACGTGTCGACCGGCGGCATGTGGCTGAACAGCCGGGTGCCGTCGATGCCTTCCCACCGGAACGTGTGGTGCGGGAACTTGTTCGTCGGATGCCAGGCGAGCTTCTGCGTGAGGAACCAGCGAAAGCCCGCCAACGCTGCTATCTGCGGCAGAGCGGCCGTGTAGCCGAACGAGTCAGGCAACCAGACCTCTTGCGACTCGACGCCGAAGCGGTCGAGGAAGTAGGACTTGCCGTACACGAACTGGCGCACCAGCGCTTCTCCACCCGGCATGTTCGTGTCGGATTCGACCCACATGCCTCCGGCGGGTATCCAGGTTCCCGACGCGACGGCCTTCGTGATCCTGCTGAAGAGCTCAGGCTGCGACTCCTCGATCCACGCATACTGCTGCGCTTGCGAGCAGGCGAAACGCAGCTCGGGGTAGTCGGCCGAGAGCGCCAGCACGTTCGAGAACGTGCGGGTGCACTTGCGGATCGTCTCCCTGGTGGGCCACAACCAGGCCGAGTCGATGTGCGCGTGGCCGATCGCGGCCACCCGATGCGCGCTCGGCTCGGCCGTCGCGGCCAGCAACGGGTGCAGCACGTCCCGTGCAGCACGGGCGGTGCCCGCGACGTCGTCGAGGTCGATGGCGTCGCAGGCACTCTCGAGTGCTGCCAGGATGCGCGCTCGCCGTGGGCGGTCGGCAGGGAGCGCCTCAGCCCAGCCGAGGAGCACGTCGACGTCGAAGGCGAGCGCTTCCAACCCGATGTCCGTCTTGACCACATCCGCGCGGCGCAGCCGGTAGAGCGGAGTGCCGCCGGTATCGGGACCGTCGCCGAGTCGTGTGGGGCGGAACGCGGCGGAGGCGATGTCGGGATTCGCCGCAGCCTCGATGTACAGATCGATCTGGCGTCCATGCACCGGCACGGACCGGTTTCGGGGGTGGATGCCCTTGAGAATGCTCCCCGAAGCGTCGAAGACCAAGCCCTCGCACTGGAAACCGGGGCCGCTGTCCGGCGCGAAGCCGATGTCGATCGTGACGTCGATGCGATGTCCGTCGCCAAGGCGCCAGGCATCCGGAACGCTGCCGGTCACGTGGAACCAGGTGGTGGACCATGCCGGCCCCCAGGCATCACCGATCGAGACGTCGTCGAAACGTCCGAGTGTGGCGTCGACGAAGGGCTCGGGCTCGCCGGGAAGCGTCCGGGCGGAGACGGAAAGCGGCGTGGTGGCCGCTTCCGTCGCCGGCCAGATGCGTTCGTGGAGCATCCGCCTGGCTCGATCGATGATGCGCTGGGGTTCGTTGTGCATGCGGTTCAGGACCTCGTGAAGTCGACCTTGACCAGCATTTGCGCGCCGGTCGAGGAGGTGTAGTAGGTGAAATAGCGGGTCAGGCCGTGATTCGTCGTGTACTCCGGGTGGGCGAATGCCGCATACTCGACGCCGGAGGTTCTCGGCGTGGCGAAAAGGAGCTTCGGCGTGCTCCACGGCCCCCATGGGTGCTGGGCGGTTTGGAACTGCACCTGGTCGCTCAGGAAAGGCATGAACGTGTTCGTGTACAGCCCGGTCGACGGATCGAAGTGCACCGTCTCGCCAGCCGCTCCGCCGGTCATGACCGCCACAGCTGCGGCCGGATCGCTCGACCATGCGAGACGCGGGTTCGCGTTCCCGGTGTAGAAACGCCAGGCGGAGCGGTCCTGAACCCGGTCGACGGGCACCCTGGCGACACCGCAAGCGTTGGTGTTCGAGCATCCGCCGTATGCGTAGAGCTCGCGACCATGCAGCACGAGCCCGTTGCTGCCCCAGTTCTGGGTGCTGGGGAACAGCTGGGTCGGGTCGTGGCCCTCCGGACTGGTCAGCGCGGGATCCTGATGCTCGATCGCCAGGCGGCTGATCTGATGCGTGCTCATGTCCACCGAGACGATGCCGTTCCCTAGCGGCTGGCCGACGAAGCCCGAGGCGCACGGCCCGTTGGCGGGGCCGCCCCGGCACAGCTTGCCGTAGAAGACGAGAATGCGATGCCGCGCCGGATCCGCAACGGCCGCGCCGGGCCAGAAGGCGAACTGTGTTCCGCAGTATGGATCGGTCGAACCGGTGCAGTTGGTGGAGGCGTGCGCTTCCTGGAAGGCCGTCTCGGCCGCGGAATAGGGAACGAATTCCGTCGGCGAACCCGTGTTCTGTTCATCGAACGGGTCGGTCGAGTGAAGGGTGATGCCGTTGCTCGCATCGAGATCACTGGTCACCGCGGCAGTGCTCGACAGAAATCCGTCGGGGTTTCGCACCTGGGTGTCGTCGAAGAACCAGTAGGACTTTCCGCGGTACAGCACGCTCTGTCCGTTGTCGCGAGCGACAACGTGTGCGTTCTGGTCGAGCGGACCGAGAAAGGTGACGTCTTTGACGGACAGGTCGCCTCGGTGCGAGTCGGGGCCCGCGATCGGGCCGGCAGGTTGAGCCACTGCAGGTGAAGCGGCCATCAGAGCGAGAACCGCGGCGAACGCGGGTAGCACCAACGTCATCGTGCGTTTGAGAGTCATCGTCGACGTACTCCTCGTTGAGGGGGCGATCGCGAACGCGACCTCCGTCAGTATGACAACGATGACAGTCAATTGTCAACGTTGTCATTTCGCATCGACCTTCAGACTCGGATACTCGTGGAGTCCCATAAAATGCGGAGCACAATGCTCGAGAACTTCCAGCCACAGCCCGGTTCACAGATCGTGGCCGTGAACAACACGCCGTTCACACTCGTTCAGCCCGAGGCGGGAGGGTCGTGGAACATCGTGCGCGACGACACCGTGCTCGGTTACCTCTACCGCAACGACGCGGGCGCGTGGGCCGTGTGGCCGCTGTACGAGGGCTGTACCTACATCGCCTCGGCGCCCACGCCGGGCGAGGCGCTGCGACAGGCGCTGTAGCTAGTCGGTCTTCGTCCAGGCGGAGCCCGGCCCGAGGAGCACCTGCCACAGCCAGTCGGCGGCCGTCTCCACGGTGGGCCGCGGGTCGCGTTCGAGCCACGCCCGGAC
Source organism: Humibacter antri (assembly GCF_054777235.1). NCBI lineage: Bacteria > Bacillati > Actinomycetota > Actinomycetes > Micrococcales > Microbacteriaceae > Humibacter > Humibacter antri. Next base: position 28,746 of record NZ_BAAHAW010000027.1, read on the forward strand.
CACGCCGAGGGCGGCGCCCGTGATGCCGGCTGCGACCACCTCGACCGGCACGCCGTCGTACGCCGGAGAGGCCGTGCGACTGATGCCCTCCATCGCGACCTGCTCGATGCGGTCACGCACCCTGGCGGTCACGATGGCTGAGCCGCGGTCTCCGAGCACGCGTGAGTACAGCGCCGCGTGCTTCTCGATGTGGCCGAGGTAGATCCGCATCGCCTCCGGCGGTCCCGACACCGGGCCGGTCAGCAGCGCGAGCCGTGCACCCGTCTCCTCGAAGGCCGCATCCAGTGCATCCGCAAGCAGCACGTCCTTGTCGGCGTAGTGCTGGTAGAAGCTGCTGCGGTTGACGCCCGCGCGATCCGCGATGTCGGCCACCGTGATCTCGTCGAGGGGCTGCTCGCGCGCGAGTTCCATCAGCGCGTCCTGCAGGCTCGCGCGGGTTCGGGTGATGCGGGCATCCATGATCCGCGATTCTGCCATGAGAATTCGCACCGATGCCTTCTCCGTGCAACCTGCGGGGAACTCCTGCATTCACTGTGAGTTCTCCAACAGGTGCCGGATTTCCGACATCTGTTGGATAGTTTGGATTCTATTCGCACCGTTCACCGTCGAGCTGCGCGCGCCTCATCGCACCCGAGACCAGAAAGGCTCGCCGTGGCCAACCTGCTCAACCGCCTCGGACTATTCTCCGCCCGGCGACCGTGGACCGTTCTGGTCGGCTGGCTCGCGGCACTCGCGCTCGCCGGCGGTGCGTTCCTCGCGTTCGGCGGAACGCTCGCCACGAGCTTCAACATTCCAGGAACCGAGACTTCGAGGGTCACCGAGCAGCTGCAGAAGCAGCTGGACCAGAGTGGCGGCGCGACCGGCACCGTCGTCTTCCAGACCACGAAGGGGTCGCTCGGCGCCGACCAGAAGCAGCAGATCACCTCGCTGTTGAAGTCCGTCGCCGAGGTGAAGGGCGTGGACGGCATCGTCGATCCGTTCCAAACCCAGGCTCAGCGCGAGGCGCAGCAGCAGAAGCTCGCCGACGGTCGTGCCCAGCTGCAGCAGGGCCAGGCGCAGCTGGATGCCGGCAAGCAACAGCTCGACGCCGCGACAGCCCAGGCGAAGGCAGCCGGTGTCTACGACCAGGCATCGGCGCAGTTCGCGGCGCAGCAGGCGCAGCTGGACCAGGGCGAGGCGAAGCTCGCCGCCTCCAAGAAGCAGCTGGATGCCGGGCAGAAGCTGCTCGATGCCGCCAGCGATATCAAGACCGTGTCGAACGACGGCAGCACCGCGATCGGCATGGTGCAGTTCCACGACAGTACGTTCAACATGCCCGCCGAGGTGAAAACCGCTGTCGCGCACGAACTGGATGCCGCGAGCATCCCGGGCGTGACCATCAACTACTCGTCCGAGATCGCCACCTCGATCAGCGGACTGATCGGTCCTGGCGAGATCACCGGCGTCGTGATCGCGCTCATCGTGCTCATCGTGATGATGCGCGCCCTGCTGCCGGCCGTGATGCCGCTGATCTCGTCGCTGGTCGGCGTCGGTGTCGGCGTGGCCGGATCGATGGCGCTCTCCGGGGTCGTCGACATGTCGTCGGTCACGCCGGTGCTCGGCGTCATGCTCGGGCTCGCGGTCGGCATCGACTACTCGCTGTTCATCTTGAACCGCCACAGACGGCAGCTGTTGGCCGGCATGGATGTGCGCGAGTCGATCGGCCTGGCCAACGGCACAGCGGGCAATGCGGTCGTGTTCGCCGGAGCCACCGTGCTCGTCGCCCTGCTCGCGCTCAACGTGAGCGGCATCCAATTCCTCAGCGCCATGGGAACCGTGGGCGCCGCGTGCGTGCTCGTCGCCGTGCTCGTCGCCGTGTCGCTCACGCCCGCCCTGCTCGGCATGCTCGGGCTGCGCGTGCTGGGCAAGAAGGCGCGCGCGCAGATCGGTCACGAGTTGCACCGTGCGCCGCTCGTCCGGCCCATGCGCACAGGTCGCGCCGTGCTGAGTGTCGTGGTGGCGGTGGTCGGGCTGTTGATCATCGCCCTCCCGGCCCTCTCGATGCGCCTCGGCCTGCCGGACGGATCGTCCGAATCGACAAGTTCGACGCAGTACAAGGCGTACAAGACGGTGGCCCACGAGTTCGGTGCAGGGCAGAACGGACCGTTGATCGTCACGGCGACCCTCCCGAAAGCGGTGAGCTCAGCGGATGTCACGACGACGCAGGCGAGCATCGTCGGCGACCTGATGTCCCGCAGCGATGTCGTCGCTGTGGCGCCGATCGGAACGTCGAAGGCGAACGACTTCATGGCGTTCGAGGTGGTCCCGAAGGACGGCCCGAGCAGCGCGTCGACCGAGAAGCTCGTGCACGAGCTGCGCGACCACGACGAACTCGCCGGCGGCGTGACGCTGGGGGTGGCTGGACAGGCGAGTGCCAATATCGACATCTCCGACAAGCTCGCCGGGGTGCTCCCGCTCTACCTCGCGGTCGTCGTCGGGCTCTCCCTGATCATCATGATCATCGTGTTCCGCTCGCTTCTCGTGCCGATCATCGCCACCGGCGGGTACGTGCTGTCGCTGTTCGCCGCTTTCGGCGGCATGACAGCGGTGTACCAGTGGGGATGGCTGAGTCCGGTGTTCGGGGTGCACGATCCAGGTCCGGTGCTGAGCTTCGCACCGATCATCGTGATGGGCGTGCTCTTCGGACTCGCCATGGACTACCAGCTGTTCCTGGTCTCCGGCATGCGCGAGGCGTACGTGCACGGTCTCTCGGCGCGTGAGGCTGTGGTGTCCGGATTGCGTGGCGGCCGAGCCGTGGTGACGGCAGCGGCCATCATCATGGTCTCGGTGTTCGGCGGCTTCGTGTTCTCCGACCTCTCGATGGTGCGTCCGCTGGGCTTCGGTCTGGCGTTCGGCGTGCTGTTCGACGCGTTCGTCGTGCGCATGGTGCTCGTGCCGGGACTGATGCACCTGTTCGGACGGGCCGCGTGGTGGCTGCCGCGCTGGCTGAACCGCATTCTTCCGGATGTCGACGTGGAGGGCGCGAAGCTCGAGCGCAGCCATCCGCTGCACGGGGTGTCGGCGACGAAGACGCACACCGCTCCGGCACGGGAAGCGGCGTCGTCCACCATCGCTGGTTGAGTTTGTCGAAACCAGTCCGGCCGGGTTTCGACAAGCTCGGCCGGCAGGAGATCCACCATCTAGATAAGAGGAGACAACGCACATGGCGAACGAACGCGAACCGCTGACCGCGAACAGCCCGATCGGGCGGTGGCTGGAAGATCCGGAGGGCGGCCCGCTGGTGCGCGGCCTGCTCGCCTCCAGCGGCGCCGACGAGTCGACGCTGGCGCCGATCAAGGGGCTCCCGCTGCAGCAACTCGTGGCCCTGAGCCAGGGTCAGCTGCCGCAGTCCGTTGTCGACGACCTCGTGCTGAAGGCCAACGGCGGCGTCATGCCCGAAGAGTCCGAAAGCGCCGGATGGTCGGAGAAGGCGACGTCCGGCCGGTTCGCGGGCAAGACCGTCGTCGTCACAGGTGCAGCCTCGGGCATCGGCCGGGCGACGGCGTCGCGGGTGGCCCGCGAGGGCGGCCGCGTCGTGGCCGTCGACGTGTCGGCGGAGCGGCTGCAGGAGTTCGCTGCAACGCTGCCGCAGGCGCAGGTCATCACTGTGGTCGGCGACATCACGAAGCAGGATGACGTCGACGCCATCGTGGCCGCCGCGGGGGACCGCATCGACGCGCTGGCGAACGTCGCGGGCGTGAACGACGACTTCTCGCCTCTGCACGAGACGACGGATGCCACGTGGGAGCGCGTGATCGGCATCAACCTGACCGGCGCGTTCAAGCTCACTCGCGCAGTACTGCCGGTGATGCTCGCCTCGGGAAGCGGCTCCGTGGTGAACATCGCCTCGGAGGCGGGCATCCGCGGCAACGCCTCGGGCAACGCGTACACGGTGTCGAAGCATGGCGTGATCGGCCTGACCCGAAGCGCCGCGTTCATGTACGGGCCGCAGGGCATCCGCGTCAATGCGGTGGCCCCGGGCGGGGTGGCAACGGGCATCCCGTTCCCGCAGAACGTGTCGCAGGCCGGTTCCGCTCGCCTTCAGCCGTTCCAGGCGATGATCCCGACCGTGGCGACCGCCGAGCAGCTCGCCGCTTCGATCACGTTCCTGCTCAGCGACGACGGAGTGAACATCAACGGCGCCGTGCTGCCGTCCGACGGCGGCTGGTCGGTGCAGTAGCGCCGGCTCGACACCCGCCCGCCGAATCTAGGCTGGACGGATGCCTCGCATCGCCCTGATCTCGGATGTCCACGGCAACACGCCTGCGCTCGTCGCCGTGCTGCAGGCCATCGACGCCGACGCCGTCGACCTCATCGTCGACCTGGGCGATATCGCCTCTGGCGGCGTCGACCCGAGGGGCACCCTCGATCTGCTGCGCGCTCGCACGGACATCCTCACCGTGAGAGGCAACCACGAACGCCAGCTGCTCACCCTGCCGTCGCACGACATGAGCGCATCGGATCGCCTCGCGTCCGGGGTGCTCACCAGCGAGGACCGGGCATGGCTCTCGGGGCTCCCGGTTCGACTCGAGCCCGTTCCCGGAGTTCTCGCGTTCCACGGGGCGCCGGAAGACGACCTCTGCTACCTGCTGGAGACGGTGGACTCGCACGCTGAGGACTCGCTGAGGGCTGCCACGAACGAGGAGATCGCGGCGCGGCTGGGCGAGTGGGCCGGTCGCTTCGAGCTCTACGTCTGCGGGCACACGCACCTGCAACGCACGCGGCGGCTGCCCGACGGTGCTCTCGTGGTCAACCCGGGCAGCGTCGGCTGGCCCGCGTATGAAGACGACGCACCCGTTCACCATCTCGTGCAGGCGCGCTCGCCGCAGGCGAGATACACGCTCGTCGAGCGGGGTCCAGAGGGCTGGTCCGCCGAGGAGCGAGCCATCGACTACGACTATCGGGCGGCGATCGACCTTGCCTTTCGGAACGGCAGACCGGATGTGGCGCACGCGTTGCGAACCGGCATGGTGGGCAGCGACGAGTCCTAGACCGTCCGCTCGGCACGCGCGGGTTCGAGGCGTGCGCGCTTCACGCCGACTCGCGCAGGAGAAGCGTGTGCGAAACCGATCGGTGAAGCGCGTCGCCGGTCTCGCCGCGAAGCAGCCCGGCGACGAGGTCTGTCGCGTGCCGGGCCACGGCGCGCATGTCGACCGCCAAGGTCGTCAGCCCGGGTGTGACGAGCGTGCCGATGTCGAGGCCGTCCACCCCGATCACGGCGACGTCGTCCGGCACCCGGATGCCCGCCAGCGCGAGACCCTTCAGCGCACCTACCGCAAGCACATCGTTGAAGCACAGCACGGCGTCCACCTGTGGCGCCTTCTCGATCAGCGACGCCACCGCGCCGACGCCACCCTGGTGCGTGTCGACGACGGCCACAACGGCGGATGGTCTCAGGCCGTGCTCCTCCAGCGCGGAGGCGAGCAGGCGGAACCGTAGCGACGGACCCTGGTCGGAGTCGATCATCGCGATGCGTCGGCGTCCGCCGGCGACGAGGTGGGCGACCGCGTCGTGCATGGCCCTCGCATACTCGAACCGCACGCCGGCACCCGGCTCCACGGGGTCGTCCGACAGCAGCACGGTCGGAACGCGCGTGGTGACGAGGTCCCGGTGCCGGCGCGCGAGGTGCCCGACGACGGCGTCGACTCGCCCCACGATCGACTCGATGCGTTCTGTGCCCCGCCTGCCGCCGACATCCGTCATCACGACACCCCAGTCGCGCTCTGCCGCGCGGTGCGTGAGCTCGGCCGCGAGCTCGGGGTAATACGGGTTGCGCAGATCGCCGACGACGAAACCGATCGTCACGTCTCCGCCGCGCACGAGCCGTTGCGCTGCCCGGTTGGGGCGATAGCGGAGCGCCGCCGCGGCCTCCTGTACGCGTCGCTTCGTGGTGGGGCTCACGTCGGGCAGGTCGTTCATGGCACGGGTGACCGTCTGGCGCGAGACGCCGGCCGCCGCGGCCACGTCGTTGATCGTCGCCGGCTTCACGCCACTGGATTCGGCCCTTGCCATGCTCGGAATCGTACTGGTAATGTCACTCACCGTGAACGTTCACGGTCAATTGTGACTCCGATGCGCTCGCGCCTTCTCTGCGCCGGCCCGCCCGGCCCACCCGAACACCGATCATGGACGACGGAGGAACACTCATGGCAGGAGAACTGCAGCACGTGCGCTGGGGAATAGTGGGACCGGGAGGCATCGCCCACCGGTTCGCCGAGCAGTTGCCGCACAGTGCAACGGGTCGCCTGGTGGCGGTGGCGAGCCGTGACAGCGAGCGGGCCCGCGCATTCGCGGCCGAGTTCGAGCAGGAGGCCGGTGGCATCCGCATCCACGAGTCGTACGACGCACTGTTCGCAGACTCCGACGTCGACGCCGTCTACATCTCGACGGTCCACACGCAGCACGTGCGGCTGGCGATTCAGGCTCTGGATGCAGGCAAGCACGTCGTCTGCGAGAAGCCGCTCTCGGTCGACCACGCGGGCGCGATGGCAGTGGTCGAGGCCGCCCGCCGCAACGACAGGTACCTGGCAGAGGCGTACATGTACCGTTTCCACCCGCAGACCGTGCGGCTCACCGAACTCATCGCCGAGGGCGCGATCGGCGACGTACAGCACGTGGAGGCCTCCTTCGCGTTTCGTGCCGAGCTGTCGGCGGCCCACCGGCTGATGAACCCGCACCTCGCGGGCGGCGGCATCCTCGATGTCGGCGGGTACCCGGTGTCGGCCGCGCGCCAGATCGCCGGCGCGGCGATCGGTGAGCGATTCGCCGACCCGGTCTCGCTCACCGCGAAGGGCGAGATCGGCGCCACAGGTGTCGATGAATGGGCCGCGGCATCGCTCGTCTTCGCCTCCGGCATCACGGCCCACGTCACGTGCGGCGTGCGCCTCGAAGACGACAACCGCATCGTGGTCACCGGCTCGAAGGGCCGCATCGTGGTGCCGCAGCCGTGGATCCCGAGCCCGACCGAGCCGAGCTATCTCGAGCTCAGTCGCACCGACGGAGCAGAGTCGATCCGCATCGAACCCGCATGGCAGTATGCGCTGCAGGCGGATGCCGTCGCCGAGTACGCCGGAGAGGGCCAGAGCCCGAACATCGGGTGGGCGGACTCGCTGGGCAACGCCCGCGCGCTGGATCGGTGGCGGGCCGCGATCGGCCTGCAGTATCCGTTCGAGGCGGCGACCACGAACATCCCACCGGCCGGCGGGCGCGCTCCACGCAGGCGACCGGATGCCGCCATGCGCTACGGGCGCATCCCAGGACTCGACAAAGACGTGTCGCGGCTCGTCATGGGCGTCGACAACCAGACGACACTCGGGCACGCCTCTGCCATGTTCGACGACTTTTTCGAGCGTGGCGGCAACGCCTTCGACACCGCATACATCTACGGCGGCGGTTCGATGGAGCGGCTGCTCGGCCAATGGATCACGAACCGTGGACTTCGCGACGACGTCGTGATCATCGGCAAGGGTGCGCACACCCCGCATTGCGACCCGGAGTCGATCGTGCGCCAGCTCGACGAATCGTTGGAGAGGCTGCAGACCGACCATCTCGATCTCTACCTCATGCATCGCGACAACGAGCAGATCCCGGTGGGGGAGTTCGTCGACGTGCTCGACGAGCAGGCGCGAGCGGGCCGCATCCGTGCGTTCGGCGGATCGAACTGGTCGATCGGGCGGTACGAGGAGGCGCTGGCCTACGCGGATGCGCACGGCAAGCAGCGCTTCTCAGCGCTGAGCGACCACTTCGGGCTCGCGCACGCCCTTGATGTTCCGTGGGCCGGATGCCGGCATGTCACCGACGACGAGGACCGCGCCTGGCTCGAGAGCACGGGCACCACTCTGCTGCCGTGGTCGTCACAGGCACGCGGGTTCTTCGCCAGGGCCGACCGTGCAGACGCCTCGGACGCTGAGCTGGTGCGCTGCTACTACAGCGACGGCAACTTCGAGCGTCTCGCGCGTGCACGGCAGCTCGCGGCGGAACTCGGAGTCGCGCCGACCGCGATCGCCCTCGCGTACGTGCTCGCCCAGCCGTTCCCGACGTTCCCGCTGTTCGGCCCACGCAGCATCGAAGAGACCCGCACGTCTATGGCGGGCCTGGATGTCGCGCTCACCGACGAGCAGGTCCGCTGGCTCGACCTGCGCTAGCGTCCCGGCACCGGCCGCCGTCTCGGCGGTCGGCCGAGGCCTGGCGACGGCTCAACCGGCGGGAGCCTCGTGATCGACGCTCGCGTCCGAGCCCGGGAACACGAGCGTCTCGTGTCCGTCATCGAAGCGCACCAGATACGGCGGCGCTCCGTCGTCGCCACGTACCTCGACGATCTCGCCATGCCGATCGGGTGTCTCGACGGTCATTCCGCGAATGAGGATGCGCTCGCCCACCGATGCGCGCATGGTCACCATCTCCTTCGACGCGTTCCACTACGAGCTACCGACCACTCCAGGCTACGTCGAGTGCCGGTCAGTGCAACCGGCGTTCGACCGAGCAGACCTACCCGAACTGGGTACGTGGGCTCTGTTCAGCAATGCTTGACAAGGCTCACGGCTTGGGGCCAAGCTTTTCTCGGGCCGTTCATTGCTCTCCGTGGGGGCGGGGAGCAAGCGGCCCGTTTGAAAACAATTCGCCCGCTTACCCCACTTCCGCCCGATGAGCCGCAGTTGCGGCCCGTCGGGCTTTGTGGTTCCTGGGGCGAGGCGGGCCTTACCCGTCGCGCCACAGGGATCGGCATCAGCTACAGGAAAAACGTGTCGCGAACGCTGGTTTCAGTAGCGCAAGCGGCGGAGGAACACCCCATCGAAGGAAGTGCGATGTTCACTGCGATCGACTCGTTCAGCGGGTTCAGTGTCGACGATCTCGACGCCGCGCGGGAGTTCTACGCGACCACGCTGGGACTCCGGGTGGTGAGCGACGGAGACATGGGCATCCGTCTCACTCTGCCGAGTGGGGCCGAGGTCTTCGTCTACGCGAAGCCGAACCACACACCCGCCTCTTTCACCATCCTGAACTTCGTGGTCGACGACATCGATGCCGCGGTCGACGAGCTGAGCGCCGCGGGCGTGCAGACGAAGATCTATTCCGATGCGGCGTTCCCCACCGACGATAAGGGCATCGCGCGTCCGGGCAACCCCGAGCGGGGCCCCGACATCGCCTGGTTCCGCGACCCTGCCGGCAACGTTCTCGCGGTCATCCAGGCATGACGATGACGGTGGCGCCGTAACAGCACCACCGTCACCGCGTGACCGGCCGGATGCGAGTTGCAACACGGTTTGAACGACTCTCGCGTCACGCCGGGTGCACCGAAGTTCGGCGCAGCCGCCCGGGATCACCGGCCACGTTCATGGTGCGCGGAGCACGGATGCCGCCACCTGGCACGGAGGCCAGGCAGCGGCGCCCGCCGCGCTCGTTCTCCTTGCCGCGGGTTACGCCCGAGCAGTGCGCCGGCGCGTGAACAGCAGCGCCCCGAGCCCTGCGAGCAGGGCCAGCAGCGCAGCACCGAGCGCGCCCACCAGGTCGGACCCGGTCTCGGCGAGCGAGTTGGGGCTCATCCCAGCACCGGATGCGTGCACCGACGACACCGTGGTCACGTACGACGCCGGAGTGCCGTTCGTTCCCGGGGTTCCCGGAGTTCCCGGGGTTCCAGGAGTGCCCGGGGTGCCGGGGGTTCCAGGAGTGCCCGGGGTGCCGGGGGTTCCAGGAGTGCCCGGGGTGCCGGGGGTTCCAGGAGTGCCGGGGGTTCCGGGAGTTCCCGGGGTTCCCGGGGTTCCAGGAGTTCCAGGAGTGCCCGGGGTGCCGGGGACCGTGGTGGTCGGATCGGTGGTGGTGGAGTCGCCGATCACGCTCACGGCGTTGCCGCCGATCGTGATCGGGAGGTCCACGCCGATCGGGGCGAGGATGCCTCCGAGGAGGCCCCCGTTCCCGCTGGTGGTGTCACCGGAGGTGCCTGACCCCGGTGCGACCGAGGTGATCGCACCGGTGGTGGTGGAGTCGCCGAGGCCGCTGATGGCGTTGCCGCCCACCGTGACCGGAGCATCCGCTCCGATGGGCGCCAGGAGCCCGCCGAGCAGACTTCCGTTGCCCGAGGTGCTGTCGCCGGCCGATGCAGCAGACTCGGTGCCCGTCACCGAGGTCGCCGGATCTGTGGTCGTGGAGTCGCCGAGGCCACTGATGGCATTGCCGCCCACCGTGACCGGAGCGTTCACCCCGACATCGCCGAGAAGCCCACTCAGCACACCGTCGGTGCCCGATGTGTTCCCCGCTGCGCCGGCGGCACCGGTCGTCTGACCCGTGGTCGTCGTGGTGGCAGGACTCGTGGTGCGCGAGTCCCCGGCGACGCTGATCGCGTTGCCTGAGATCGTGATCGGCGCGTTCACCCCGATGGGCAGCAGCAGCCCGCCGAGCAGGCTGTCGTTGCCGGTCGTGGTGTTCGGCGTCGCAGCTGCGACAGGGCCCCCGGTGCTGGTCGACGTGTCCGCCTTGTCGGATGTCGAGTCGCCCAGCACGCTGATCCCGTTGCCGCTGACTGTGATCGGCAGGTTCACCGTCACAGGCGCCACCGCACCGCCCAGCACGCTCCCGTTGCCGCTCGTGACCGCACCGGATGAACCGGTGGACGTCGGAGCGGATGCGGGCGCCTGAGTGGTCGTGGCGGGATCGGTGGTGGTGGAATCGCCGACACCGCTGATGGCGTTGCCTGCGATCGTCACAGGCACGGTCACCGTGCCGCTGACGATGTCGCCGGATGCGATACCCCCGTTACCCGACGTCGTCACCGGTGCCGGAGCCGCAGGGGCGGACGGCGCGGATGACGTCGACGCCGCCGGCGCGGGAGCCGAGGGAGCTGTCGACGTTGAGGTGGTCGCTGCGTTGGTGAGTGCATCGCCGATGCCGCTGATGGCGTTGCCCGCCAGCGAGATCGGAGCACTCAGGTTGATGCCGAGCACGTCGCCGGAGCCCGCTCCGTCGTTGCCGCTCGTGGAGGGCTCTGCCGCATTCGCGGCTCCGATGCCCGCCAGTGAAAGACCGCCGAGGATGACTGTGAACCACAGCCCTCTCGACACGATTTTATTCATGATGTAACTCCCCGAAGAGTCGTTGTCGTGGCTCCCCGTCCCGTGAGGCAAAGGCACGTCGAACGAGGAGACTGAGGTCTCGTCTTCCGCCTATCGCCCGCGCAGCATCGTCAGGATGCCGTGCAAGGGCATGGCGGAGCGGACCCGCTCAGTCAGGGGTCGAGTCGGTCTCGTAGGTAGGCGTCGAGGGAAGTCGATCGTCGCCGGAAGTCGCAGAAGTCATGCCGACGCCGACGACGGAAAGCGTGAACTCGTGCACGGCGTTGAAGGCAGAGCCGCCTCCCGAGCCGCCGCCGGAGGTCGTGCCGTTGCCCGTCGCGGAGCCTCCGGGCGGAGTTCCGGGAGCGGAAGGATCGCCGCCAGGAGCGGCCGGCACAGAACTCCCGCCGGCTGAAGCGGAAAGGCCGGCCTGCTGCGTCGCGAACGATGCCGTGAATGCCGGCGGGACGTTCCCCGACGAAGTCGCGGAGGCACCCGCCGAGGCGGCAGGAAGTGCGGCGATCGGCGTTGCCGCGGAGTCCGACTGGGAGGCGGTGGGCGACCCTTCGGATGCCGCAGGCGGAACCCCTTTGCCCGAGCCGGGCGCCGGTGGCCCGAAGACCGAACCGGTGACGGTGCCCACGTCGCCCACCGCGCCGTCCACCGTCCCCGTCACGGCTGCCGTGGCACCGGTGAGCGAGCCGAGCGTGGAACTCAGCGTCGGCCCGACCACCGGCACGGAGCCGACCACCTGGTCGACCGCGCTGGTGACGGGAGCGAGGGTCTGCGTCACGGAGACGGACTGCGTCACCGTGGTGACGGCATCCGTCACGGGCTGCACGACCTGCTGCAGCGGGGCAGGTAGAGCCTGCGTCACGGGGTTCACGACACTCGAGACGGTCGAGGTCACCGCGCTGACGGTGCTGGAGACCGGTGCGGTCACCGCGCCGAGCACGGAGCCGACAGTGCCCAGCAGGCCGGACCCGGAGCTCGTGGAGGCCGCTGGGGTCGATGGCGGAGTTCCCGGCTCGTCCGCCGAGGCGGAGTGCGAGCCGAACGCGAGCGCGAGCAGCACAAGGCCGGCGGCCACGCCCAGCCCGCACAACAGCAGGCGGAGCAGTCGCGCAGGCGTTCGCGCCTCGACAGTCTCCACGGTCCATCCCCGAATCTAGAACCTTGTCTAAGAATGTACGCGAGCTGGGAGCAGGTAGACAGCCTTCGTACTGCCCCTAATAGGGGGGCAGGGATGCGCGCATCGGACGGGCGACGTCGGCGAACAGGAGCCCGATCGACTCACTCGGATGTCGGGGGTTCCGGGTAGCGTCGAACTCGAAGCGGAAGAATCGCGAAACACAACATCTAGTGGAATGACAATCGTGTGATTCACGTTATATAGTGGTGAACACCGCGGGGGGAAATACCGAGCGGCCGGGTGGCGAACCCGGGAAGACATTCTTCAGGGGAGGTCATCATGGACTACGAAAACGACACAGTCGGCGGCTATGCAGTGCCCGTCGACCCGATGGATCTTCTGCAGTGCGACAGCTGCCAGTAGGCAGCTGCTCTGACAACAACAGGCACTGACAGAGACAACTGACAGAGAAGGACCCCGGCCCAAGAGTCGGGGTCCTTCTTCTTTGTCTTCGGGCTTGTCTGTCGGCGAGCTTCTCTGTGCTCGGGGTGGCCTCGGCGTGTGCACGGGGCCGGGCGCGGGGGCCCGTGACAGGCATCCGTACAATGAACTGCGTGCCAGTGAACCCCGCCCTTCAGGGTCGTGCCTACCCGCCGACCGAGCCGTATCTCGTCGGAAGGGAGAAGGTGCGGGAGTTCGCGCGAGCGGTGTTCGCCACGAACCCGATCAACCTCGATCCCGCTGCGGCCAGGGCAGCCGGGCATGACGATGTCGTGGCGCCGCCGACGTTCCCGATCGTGGTGCAGGAGCGCACGCTGGCGCAGCTCCTCGGCGACCCGAACGCCGGCATCGACTTCGGCCGAGTGGTTCACGGCGACCAGCGCTTCGAGTACTCGCGCCCGATCGTGGCGGGGGACGAACTGACCGCCCGCCTCACCGTCACCGAGGTGAAGACGCTCGGCGGCAACTCGATGGTGACGGCCGCGACCGCGATCAGCGACGCATCCGGACAGCATGTCGTCACAGCGACGTCCACCCTCGTCGTGAGGGGAGAGGGCTGATGGCTGCCACGACCCCCGACCTGAGTGCTCTCGCCGTCGGTGACGAGGTGGCGCATGCCGAGCACCTCATCACGCGGGACTCCCTCGTGCGCTATGCCGGGGCATCCGGAGACTTCAATCCCATCCACTACCGCGACGATGTCGCCGAGTTCGTCGGCCTCCCCGGCGTGCTCGCACACGGCATGCTCACCATGGGCATCGCAGTCCAGACGGTTGCGGACTGGGCGGGCGACCCATCGCGGATCGTCGACTACCAGGTGCGCTTCACCCGGCCGGTGGTCGTCGACCCCAACGACGGCGCCACGCTGACCGTGTCGGCGAAGGTGGCGGTGGTCGAGGCGGAGAACCGCCGGGCGCGCATCGATGTCATCGCTACGGTCGAGGGCCGGACCGTGCTCGGCAAGGCCCAGGCGTGGGTCTCGTTCGCGTGAGCGAAACCGTTCCCACCTTCGCCGAGCTGACCACCATACGCGTGGGCGGTCCCGCTCAGCACCTGGCGGTCGCCGCGACGGAGGCCGAACTCATCGCCTTGGCGGCGGATGCCTACGCCTCCGGCGAGCCCGTGCTGCTGCTCGGCGGCGGTTCGAACACCGTGGTGGCCGACGAGGGATTCGACGGCACGGTCGTCCGGGTCGCCACGACCGGAGTACAGCGCGTGCAGGCCGGCGATGGCGGCGGCGGGCATCCGGATGCCGTTCGCCTGCGCGTACAGGCCGGCGAGAGCTGGGACGCGCTCGTGGCGCTCGCGGTGCGCAACAGGTGGGCGGGAATCGAGGCGCTCTCGGGCATCCCTGGCAGTGTCGGGGCGGCGCCGGTGCAGAACATCGGCGCGTACGGGCAGGAGCTGTCGTCGGTGCTCATCGCTGTCGACTTTCTGGATGCGGTCACCGGCGACGTGCGCCGCCTGGCTGCGGCGGACCTCGAGCTCGGTTACCGCACGTCCGTGCTCAAGCGCGGGCTCGAGGGCGTCGTGATCGCGGTGGAGCTCGAGCTGCTGCAGAGGCCGGACGTCGGCGCGGCACTGGGCGAGCCGATCGCCTACGGGCAGCTCGCGAACGCTCTCGCTGTCGAGGTCGGCTCGCGGGTGTCGCTGGGTGAGCTGCGCCGCACGGTGCTCTCACTGCGGGCATCGAAGGGCATGGTGCTCGACCCGCACGATCCCGACTCCGTGAGTGCCGGCTCGTTCTTCACGAACCCGATCGTCTCCGCGCGGTTCGCGCGCACCCTGCCGACGGATGCCCCGCGCTGGCCGCTCGCGCCGGAGGAACCCGACCTCGTTGCTGCGCTCGACGGCTCGACGGCGGACGAGAGCACGACGGTCGGGTTGCTGGCCGAAGCGGCGGCAGACCGCGAGCGGCACCGGGCCCGCTCCGAGTCGGCAGACGGCCCCGGCGTGAAGCTCAGCGCCGCATGGCTCATCGAGCACGCCGGGATCGCGCGAGGATTCGCGCTGCCCGGATCGGGGGCCGCTATCTCGAGCAAACACACCCTGGCGATCACGAACCGGGGCGAGGCATCCGCGCTCGAGATCGCGCAGCTCGCGTCTTTCGTGCAGGGCCGGGTGCAGGCGGAGTTCGGCGTGCTGCTGCACCCGGAGCCGGTGCTGGTCGGTCTCGACCTCTGAGGACAAGATCCACGAAGGCAGACACGTAAAGGCCGAGAAGTGCGCAGCGGACGGATCGGCGTTCTCCTGGCTCGTTGTCGTCGTGCTCGCTCATTGCTCGCCCGGCATGTTCCCGCCAGGCGTGGCCGAGACGATGCGGGCGGCTTGGCCGGCCACGGTGACATCGAGTTGTCGGAGCGTCTTCCACCGGGGGGCTCGGGCGAATGATGCAGCCTGTGCGGGATTCAGGATCGCGACGGCGACCCCGTTGGGCTTCAAGGCGATGCGCCACTGGTCGATGTAGGGGGCGATGTCGGCGATGGGTTGCTGGCGCCCCCACGGCGGATTCGTGATGATTCGATCCGCCGTCGACGTGAACTGCGACAGGTCCCTAGCGTCGCCGGTATGCCATTGGACATCCGATCGACCGGATGCGTTCGCTCGGGCAGCATGTAGCGCACTCTGGTCGCGGTCGATCCCGATGTAGCGGGCGCCGCTTTCGATCTGGGAGGCTTCCAACAACAGAGTTCCGGCACCGGTGAAAGGGTCGAGTACGACATCGCCAGGTTGGATGTCGGCGATCTGAGCAAGCGCAGCCGCGACCGGTGGGTGAAGGCTCCCGGGAACGGTACTCGCTCTCCAGTCGCGACGGTGAAGAGGGACAGCGAATGGTCGGATGCCGAGGATGGCTCGCGTGCCGTCCAAGACGACACGCAGATCCGCCCGCCGAGCAGGGGGCACCACCGTGCCGTCCCCTCGCGATACGTAGTTCCCCTTCGTTACGCGCTGAACGAGCTCTCCCACCGTGTCCTCGACTGCATAGCGCGAGAAGTTCCGCCTTCCCACGAACGAGCCGCTGACGGCGAAGGGCTCACGCGGACGTATCGGCACCGGAAGCTGCATCGCAGCGTTCAGTCGGGCCGAGAGCGTGTCGAGCCCGTCCCGACGTCGTCCCGGGTCGGGAACGTCCGCTGCGATGAGGAACAGATCGTCGACGAGGCGGGGCGGTCGAGCGATGACCTGCGCCGTGCGAAGAGCGACGATGAGCTGACGACGTGACAGCTCGAGCACCTGATGCCCGGCAGTCCGCAGCTCTTCGGCGGCGAGTTCTTCGATCCCACCGGTGGTGCGTATGAGCGCCCGAACCCGCTCACGCCGACACAGTGCGCGCGACAAGGCCTCCTCGGCGCCGAAGCGCACAGAGGGCATAGCGATTCCTCCCGACAGCGGTCGAGAACGGACAACGCGTCCATCCCCGCATCGCTAGCAGCGGGCAGAGCCACACTCGGCTAGCGGATCGCTAGCCGAGTCGGAAGAACATGCACATGCAACCGAGTATCTCAGCACTCCACTCGAACGAGCGAAACAACTGCCCAGGGGAGGGTGCGCGGATGGGCGCGCGAGCGGTCACGTCCCCCGTTCTCGCCCTTCAGGGCATCGCCGGTGCACCCTCGATGAGTCGCGCGAGGGCGCGGGAAGCGGTGCGATCACTCAGAACGGGTGCCAGCACCGTGCGCAGCTCTGCGGCATGCTCGTCCACTCGAGCCAGAGATGCCTGTAACCGGGTGTGGGCCGGGGTGCGGTCGCAGGCGAGGCGCCGGGACGCGTCGTACTGGTCGAGATCGGACAGGGGTGCCGAACCGGCGATCGTCGAGGCGAGTCGGGGTGCGAGGTCGAGGGCGTCCAACAGGCCCGCGTTGATGGCGGAGCCTCCGGCGTTGAAGATGTGTGCGGCGTCACCGGCCAGCAGCACGCGGCCCTTGCGGTACGCGTCGGCCTGGCGGCTGTTGCCGACTGTGGCGCGTAGCGCGGTCGCTGCCGTGAATGGCAGTTCGGTGCCGAGTACGCGGGTGATGCTCGCGGACAGATCGGCAGCGGACAGCGTGTCGTCGGAGCGGGCTTCGCCGAGTGGTTCCTGGGTCGCGACGATGTAGAGGTCCCCCGGTGCCTCCCGGTCGAGTGCTGCTGCGGGAGTGATCGAGAAGCCGCCGCCGGGTGCACGATTGGGTCCGAATGTGGCGAACCGACCGATGCCGGATAGTTCGAGTTCGTCACCGACACGTGCGACGGCGTCATCGGGGATGGTCACGCGGGCGATGCGTGCGATCCGGTCGCTGGTGAACCCCGGAAAGCCGATGCGGGCCTGATGACGCACAGTGCTGCGGGCGCCGTCGCATCCGACAAGGAACGCCGTGACTGCCGGTTCATCACCGTCGGGTGTGTGCAGGCGCACAGTGACCATGTCGTCGGCCGGCTCGAAGGCGCTCACCTCGTGGCCACGCAGGATGCGCACGCCGCGGGCCGTTGCACGCTCCTGGAGCAGCTGTTCCAGGCGACGCTGTGGAATGGAGAGGACGTGGAGCGGATTGCCCGGGCCGAGCCCGAGTCGCAGGCGGAGAGCGCCGAAAGGGAAGTGCGGTGGGCGGACCACCTTCAGATCCGTGCCCTCCAGTACGCCGAGCCGGCGCAAGTGCACGGCCGCGTGCCCGACAATCCCGTTTCCTTTGGGTGTGCCGTCGGGGCGAGTCGCCGGTCTACGACGGCGACGTCGACATCGCTCGCCGCGAGTTCCGCGGCGAGCATCAGCCCGGTGGGGCCGGCGCCGGCGACCAGAACATCTGCAGAGATTGACATGCTCGTCAGTTTCAATTGACATCCGCCACTTGTCAAGTCAGACTGACATTATGGATGTGGGAGACATCGGCGCACGGTTGCAGACGGCCGACCCGGCAAGTGGCCTACGTGCCGTCGGGGCGCTTCATCGCCTGGCGGAACGCGTGGAGGCACTGCACGTCGCCGAGGCGCGGAAAGCGGGTTGGTCATGGGAGCAGATCGGTGACGCTCTCGGGGTGACACGGCAATCAGTCCACGCGAAGTACGGAAAGCAGGGGACAAATGTTTGAGCGGTTCGCGCAGGCCACTCGGGTCGCAGTCGACGATGCCAAGTTCGAGGCGGCACGGCGGGGTGATCGCCGCATCGGCACCGACCACCTGCTGATCGGGGTATTGCACGATGACACCGTCGCGATCGCCATCGGCACCGATGCCCACGCTGCACGCCGAGCCGCCGC
This sequence comes from Humibacter antri, assembly GCF_054777235.1. Lineage (NCBI taxonomy): Bacteria > Bacillati > Actinomycetota > Actinomycetes > Micrococcales > Microbacteriaceae > Humibacter > Humibacter antri. The sequence continues at coordinate 46,697 of NZ_BAAHAW010000027.1, forward strand.
CGAACTCGACCGGCGTGCCCTGGCCGCGATCGGCGTGGAACTAGGCGATGCCGAACCCGGTGTGCGGGCTGCACTCGGCAAGCACACACCGTTCACCGCCGGAGCCAAGCAAGTGCTCGCGCAGACCGTGCAAAACGCGGCAACCGAGAAGGCGCGAACCCTCACGACCCGCCACCTGGCACTCGCGCTGATCGAGCGAGCTGCCCCTGACCCGGCTACCGCACTACTGGATGCGCTCGGCGTGCACCGCGCAGAAGCCCGTCAACGTCTGGCGGTGACTTGATCGCCTGTTGCCCACTGGGGATCGGCTTGCGTACGGGGATGATGCGCCCGGAGTGTTGCAAAGCACCGGCTCTCCGAGTGCTGAGGACCGATCGTGTTCCGCTGCTCGTGCCGGACGAGCATACAGGCGTCAGAATGACGGCCGAGAGGTCAGGATCAGCCCATCCAGCAGCACCCCCATCATCCGCGCCGAGCGATCGTCCGGGTCCCCGGGATGGCTATCGGCGAGGCGGCTGAGGGCGCCGATGAGGTCTTCGGCGCGGACATCTCCGCGAATGGTGCCATCGGCGACGCCGGCGTCGAGGATGCTCTGCACCTTGGGGGCGAGCACGCCGTTGAATTGCGCCGGCAGAGGCTGATATGCCGGCTCCCCCGAATGCAGCGCACTCGCGAAGCCGCGTTTGGTCGCGACGAAGCGCGCGAGGCTCTCCGCCCACAGCCGCAGCGCCTCTGCAGGCGGATGCTCCATGGCCAGGCGGTCGGCCTCTGCCGCGGTGGCGTCGAGCTCGCGACGGAACACGGCGATGATCAGGTCCGAGCGCTGCGGGTAGTTGCGGTAGATCGTCCCGACCCCGACACCCGCGCGAGCTGCGATATCGCGCATGGGGGCATCGACCCCGGACGCGGCGAAGGCGGCCTTGGCCGCGTCGAGCACGGCCTCCGTATTGCGCACCGCATCCGCACGCTTGCGGCGGGGTACCGCCGTGGGGGTCTCCTGGGAACTCATCGGCATCCTTGCAGGGTAAACGGAACAATGTTCCGTATACTTACGGAAGAGTGTTCCGCTTATACCAGCGTACGCGCTCGACATCGAGAACCATCCGATCCTGGAGGAAAACCCATGCGTTACCGTCCGCTTGGCCGTACCGGCATCCATGTCTCGCCCCTCGCGCTCGGCGCGATGATGTTCAGCTCGTTCGGCAACAGCGATCAGAATGAGGTGGATCGAATGGTGGCGCGCGCCCTCGACGCCGGAATCAACGTCGTCGACACCGCCGATGCCTATGGGGACTCCGAGGAGATGCTCGGTCGTGCCCTGAAGGGACGACGAGACGATGTCGTGCTCGCTTCGAAGTTCTCCCGTCCGATCGACGATGACCCGAACCATCGCGGCGCTTCGCGTCGGTGGGTGATGACGGCGGTCGAGAACTCGCTACGCCGACTGCAGACCGATCACCTGGATCTGTACCAGCTGCACCGGCCCGACCCGCAGACCGACATCGAGGAGACCCTGTCGGCGCTCACAGACCTTGTGCGCAGCGGCAAAGTGCGCACGATCGGTTCCTCGGACATGCCTGCATCCGAGATCGTCGAGGCGCAGTGGGTCGCCGAGCGGCACGGGCTCGAGCGACTCCGCGTGGAGCAGCCGCACTACTCGCTGCTCGACCGCACCATCGAGCGCGAGGTGCTGCCCGTCGCGCAGCGCTACGGAATGGGGACCATGATCTGGAGCCCGCTCGCGAGCGGCATGCTCACCGGTCGCGTTCGCCGCGGGCAGGAGACCGATCTGCGCCGCACGCGAATGTTCGCGGCTCTGCGCGACGAGCGCCGCATCGACGCTGTCGAGGCCTTCATCCCGCTTGCCGCGGAGGCCGGGATCTCACTCACCCATATGGCGCTCGCATTCGTGATCGCCCACCCCGGGGTGACCTCTGCGCTCATCGGCCCGCGCACGATGGAGCAGCTCGACGATCTGCTCGGAGCGGTGCACATCGAGCTGTCGGACGAGTTGCTGGACCGGATCGACGCGATCGTCCCGCCCGGCACCGGGGTCGGTCGGATGGACCAGGAGTACGCCACCCCGCCGATCCTCTCCTCAGCCGGGCGGCGGAGGCCGACGGCGGAACGCTCGGCAGCGTAGGAGCCAGGAGAGGCCACTACCCGCGATCGAGCGCCTGCGCCCGTCGCTGGGCGCTGCGGATCGCCGACGTGACCGCGATGAGCAGCACCGCGACGCCGAGCGCCACGACGCCGATGACCGCCCAAGCGGCAGGAGTGAGGGATGCCTGCCACGCGTCGAACGCGGACCTCGCGTCGGGCGACGCGGAGACCGCGATCACCGCGGCGGCGAACGCCGCGACCAGCACGCCCCACACGATCGCCCCGACACGCACCCGAGGTCGCGCGGGAGGGGTGGGGCTCCAGGGCGCCGACCCGGATGGGGTTCGGGGCGAAGTTCCATCGGGGCCAGTCGTCGCAGTCGCCCCGTATGAGGCGGCAGAAACACCAGGGGCGAACGGGGCTGACGCCGTGGAGTCGTACGCGGTGATCCGAGTCGTGCTCGGTTCCGAGTCGATCGCCTCGGTCGGCCCCGTGATCGCCTCGGTCGGCCAGGTGCTCGCCTCGGTCGGCCAGGTGCTCGAGTCGGTCCGGCCGATGTCTGGTTCAGTACGGCCGGTGTCTGTCAGGGTTTGGTCCGTACCGGGTTCAGAACGGCCGGTGCTCGTCTCGATGGGGCCCGCGCTCGCCGCGTCGGCCGCGGATGTGATGACTTCGGTGGGGCCCGTGCCTTCGACCTCGATCGGTCCTGTGGCGTCGCCGCTCCTGGTCGAGCCCGCGGATTCGGTGCTCTCCGTCATGTCGGCATCAGCGCCCTCGTGTGCGTCGTCGTGCTGTGGCATCGCCGTCTCCTCGTTCATCACTGGGCCGCCGGGTAGTAGTTGAGGTTCACGTCGCCGGCGATCTGGTCGATCTGCACCTCGATCGTCGGGGTCGAGTGCCCGAACACGTAGGTGTGCGTCAGTCCCGAACCGCTCGTCGGGGCGACCTCGTGCGTGTCGCCCTGGTCGTCGAACCCGGTGGCGTACACCGAGCTTCCCGCCGTGTGCTGCACGACAACGACTCGGGCGCTGACGCCCTGCTGCAGCTGAACGGCGACATCGCCCGCACCCTGCACGATGTCCGCTTTGCGGGTGCCCGTCCGGTCGTAGTTCAACTCGAGAGAGCCGACCGGCTGGTAGATCGAGACGTGCTGGGCGTTCCAGTACGCGGCCCGCGGCAGCAGCATCAACTCGTGCCCACGGGGCGGCAATGCCGCACCGAACGTCGCGAGAACCAGCACGATCGACACGAACGTCAAGAAGCCGCTGCGGCGGCGCAGGATGCCGGCCGTCACGATGGCCAGTCCGATCACGCCGGTCGCGACGGCCAGTGCGATCGCAAGGGCATCGTCGGAGGCGACGCCGAGGAGTGCGATCGCGGCCGCGATTCCACCAGCAACGAGTGCGACGCCCAGGGCGATGAAGACGTATGCGGCGCTCGTGCGCGGGTTGGCCGCCCGGCGACGCCTGCGGGCCTGATCCGCCTCGGCGGCGAGCGCCCGCGATTGCGCGCGCAACTCGGCCGAGCGCTGCTGGCGGATGACCCTCGCGTCGTCGCGCTGCGCCGTCCGGGCGGCGTAGTTCGCCTTCCACGCGTCTTGCCGGGCACGCCAGTCGGCGAGGTCGTCCGGCCCACCGGCCGTGGAGGCTGAGGCTGCGCCCGCCGCTGCCGAATGCGTGGCGTTCGGGGCGTGCGCCGGGTACGTGGTGGGCTCTGGCGTGGTTGTCGATGCCGGGGCGGCGCCGAAGGAAGCCGAATGCGTGGCGTCGCCACCGGCATCCGTCGGTGAGGTCGAAGCGGAGCCGGGAGGGGAGTAGACGGGATGGGAAGACGAAGTGGCAGGTTGCACGCGGCCGCTGCGTGCCGCCCAGACGATCACCCCGACGATGAGCGCTATCACCAGCACGGTCCACAGCACCCGGCCGACCGACGAGAACCAGCTCAGGCCGCCCCAGAACTGGGCGCCGGCCCACCAGAACCCCTGCGCGAACGGCAGGAACGAGAACAGTGCGATGACGATGATCGCGATGATCGGCGGATCGAAGTGTCCCTTGATCAGACGCTGCAGATGGATGTCACCCTGCGCATCCGGCAGCATCAGCCACGCCGCCGCATAGAGAAGGAACGCGGGACCGCCGAGCACCGCCACCACCACGGCGATGCCGCGCACGATGATCGGATCGATCCCGAGCCGCGCGGCGACTCCTCCGCAGACGCCGCCGATCCACCCGTTCTGCCGCACGATTCCGAGGGAATGGAGCCAGCCGAAGAACCGATCGCCCCCGCTCCCACCGTGCGGCCCGGATTGCGGTGCGTGAGCGGCGCCGTACGAGGAAGCTCCGCCGGCTGCGTGGTCGTCGTGCTGACTGTGGGGTTCAGGCATGCTCCGATCGTGCCCGAGCCACCGGCCACTGCGCGATGGGTGATGCCCCTGATCCATCCCTGAGATCCGAACCCTGGGACGGCACCGGACTGGGCCGGATGGTTGGATGCCAGTATGTCCACTCCCTCCCGCGGAGCCGCGTTGCGGCCGCCGCTGTTCCGGCCGCGCGAGTGCGCGCTGGGCGGAGTGTGTGTCGCTGTCGCCCGGCATCTCGGATGGAGCGTGCCGGCGACCAGATGGCTTGCCGTCGGACTTGCGCTGTGCGGCGGCGCAGGCATCCTGCTGTATGTGTGGCTGTGGGCGCTGACGCCGCTGGAACCGGCCGAGGCGGGCGCGCATGGCCTCGTGCATCGCCGCGTCTCGGTGCCGTGGGCGCTGTTCGCGATCGCCGCAGCGCTGACCATTCTCATGTTCGGGCTCGGGGGCTCGTTCCGTGCCGGACTCACGAATCCCACGGTGTTGTTCCCGGTGATCGCCGGGTTGATCGCGTGCGGCGTGGGCGCGGTGGTCTGGGACCAGCTCGTAGACGCTGCGGCTCCCCGCAACGAGGCCGCGGCCCGCTGGCTGCGTACCGTGACCGGCGTCCTGTTGCTGGCTGCCGGCATCCTCGGCATGCTCGTATGGGGCGGCGCCGCGCCGGGTTGGGCGTGGATGCTCTTCCTGGCGGCAGTGCTCTCCGGCGTCGCCGTTCTCGCCGGGGCGTGGGCGCTGCGGTTGTGGCGGGAGTTGATCGCCGAGCGCACCAAGCGGGTGCGCGAGGAGGAGCGTGCGGACATGGCGGCGCACCTGCACGACTCCGTGCTGCAGACTCTGGCGCTCATCCAGACCAGGGCCGGCGCCTCCAGCGAGGTGGCCCGGCTGGCGCGCGCCCAGGAGCGCGAGCTGCGGGAGTGGCTGTACTCAGGCGAGCGGCGGGGCGACAGCGACCTCGTCTCCGACCTGCGCGACACCGCGGCGGCGCTCGAACTCGACTACCCGGTGCGTTTCGACGTGGTGGCGGTCGGCGCGACCGTCGAACGCTCCAGCGGCGAGGTCGCCGCAGCGTCACGAGAGGCGATGCTCAACGCTGCACGGCACGCCGGCGGCGACGTCAGCGTGTACGTCGAGGGCACATCGCATTCGGTGGACGTCTTCGTGCGCGACCGAGGTCCGGGGTTCGCTCTCGGCGATGTGCCCGCCGACCGCATGGGTGTTCGGGAGTCGATCGTGGGCAGGATGCGCAGGGCAGGCGGGCAGGCATCCGTGCGCCGCGGCGCGGGAGGTCAGGATGGGTCTGCGCAGGGAACAGAGGTGCTCATCCATCTCGAGCACGGGGCCGAGCACAGCGCTGAACAGGGCGCGGAGTCCCGAGAGGAGCAGCCGTGACGGAGACAGGCGACCTGTCGCGGAAGCCGGAGATCACCGTCGTGATCGTCGACGACCACTCGATCTTCCGCTCGGGACTGCGTGCCGACCTGGGCGAAGGCATCCGTGTCGTCGGTGAGGCGGACGGCGTGGATTCCGCCGTCGAGACGGTCGCCGCGCTACGGCCCGACGTCGTGCTGCTCGACGTGCACCTGCCCGGCGGTGAAGGGGGCGGAGGCGCCGAGGTGGCACGCCGCACCGCTCCGCGCGTGCCGGCCACGCGGTTCCTTGCACTGAGCGTGTCGGACTCCGCCGAAGACGTGGTCGCCGTCATCCGTGCCGGAGCCCGCGGGTACATCACGAAGGGCAGTTCCGGTGCCGAGGTGACGCGCGCCGTTCAGGCAGTAGCCGGCGGCGATGCGGTCTTCTCGCCGCGGCTGGCGGGCTTCGTGCTGGATGCCTTCGGCACGGCATCCGGAGAGCAGGCGGAGAGCGTCGACGAGCTCGACCGTCTCACAGCCAGGGAACGCGAGGTGATGCGGCTGATCGCCCGCGGATACGCGTACAAGGAGGTCGCCGGAGAGCTGTTCATCTCGGTGAAGACGGTGGAGACACACGTGTCGGCCGTTCTGCGCAAGCTGCAGCTCTCCTCGCGTCACGAGCTGACCGCCTGGGCCCTTGCCCGGCGCCTGCTGTGATGTCGGCGGGGCGGCGCGCCCGCACGGTTCGGCTGCGCCGCCCCGCCATGTGGATGCCGAGCGCTCCTACCGCTGGACTCGAGCCCGCAAACGTGTCACGACGGTGAGGGCGATGCCGATGGCCAGCGCCAGGGCTGCCAGTGACAGCGGCAGGGCGAGGTCGAGGCCGGTGCTGGCGAGCTGAGACCCACTCGAGGGCGCCGAACCGGAGCCAGGCGCGAGGGCGGTGCTGCCATTCAGTGCGATCGCGTTCAGAGATGAACTCGCGTGCACCGCCATGGAGCCGTTCTGTGCGGTGAAGCTCACGGTGGCAGCCGGAATTCCGGAGCGCAGGTCATCCGCACTCAGTGCCCGCTTCGACGTGCACGTCGTGACGGCGCCTGCGTCGAGCGTGGTCTGCCCGCAGGTGACCGCGGTCGTCGGTGCCGTTGCGGCGGATCGCTGTGTTCCTTGGCCGGCGGCCAGGCCGGTGATCCGCACATTGCCGGAGTTGGTGACGGTGAACGTGGTCGTGAGCGCATCGCCGATCGCAGCGGTGCCGCTGCCTGCGCCCACGGTGCGGGTACCGGTGACGGAGATCGCCGGCTTGCGCACGAGGAGGTCGACCTCGGCCCCGGTGAACGACTGGGTGACCAGGGTCGCATCCCCCGCCTGAGCGGTTGCGCCGCTGGTCCACGTGGTCTGCGGAACGAAGTAGCCGTCGGCGAGTTCGTCGGCGGTGACTGCGTGCCGGGGAGTCGAGCAGATATAGCTCGCGCCCGGCTGGAAGCTGCTCGGGCTGCCCCAGCGGCAGTTGCCTGCCGGCGCGGACTGACCGACGGGAGTCGCGGCGAACGGGTCGAAGTCTCCCTTCGTGGGCACGACCGCCTCCGGCCTGTTCCCGGCGTTGTACACCTTGAACTGGTACGGAACGGCCTCTCCTACGGCGTACGGGTCAGTGGCGAGGTCACGGCTGCCGTCGGTGCGTTCTCCGTACACGTCGACGCCGTACACGCTGGTCGTTGCGCCGCCGGTGACGGTGGCGGTGAATGAACCGCGCGATCGGCCGTCGGATGCGATCAGCACTGCGTCCATCGAGCGTGCACCGGCGGTGGCGCTCGGGGCTGCCGTGATCGGAATCGAGACGGTCGCCGTGCCGCCGGCAGGAATCGTGGGAACGGTCACGGTTCCCGCCGACCAGCCGACGGGCGTGTCGACAGTGGCGGTCGCGCCGCTGAGTGCGGTCGTCTGCTGATTGGTGACCGTGACGCCGACGTTCGCGGTCGCACCGTTGGCGAGCGAAACGGATGCCGCGGCCAGAGGCGCGCAGACGGCATCCAGCCATGCCGTGTCGAACTTCGCGAAAGTGATCTTCGAGCCGTTCTCGTAGAGCAGACCGACGGTGCCGTCCGCGAGCGCCGTGAGCGTGGAGTACGCCATGGCGCCACCGTTGAAGACACGGAGGCCGGGCCAGGTCTTCCCGTCGTCGCACGACAGACGCACCGCTCCGTTCGAGCGCGAACTCTGGCTGTCGGAGTTCGAGAAGAGAAGCATCTTGGCCTGAGCGGAGCCTTCGGCGGCATCCGGGTAGAGCCGAGATATCGACGCGTTCACATTCGGGTCGGGCAGGTCGGTGTCCACGCCGACCGGGCCCCACGTGACCCCGCCGTCGGTGGAGATCGCCGTCTTGCGGTACTTCGTGCCGTCACTCGCCCGGGAGTTCATCATCAGATCTCCGTTGGAGAGCTCGACGACCTTGTTCTCGTCCATGCCACTGCCGGCAGGGGTCCCCGCGTGCCAGGTCGTGCCATGGTCGTCGCTGTACACGCTGACGGCTTGAGCCACCGGGTTGGGATCGCCGATCTGAGCGATGGCCATGACGACGAGACGGCCGGCGTGCGGACCGTACTTCAGTTGGATGCCCTCACCGGAGGTGACGAAGGTGCCCTTCCAGTTCGCCTGCTTGACCGAGGAGGTGATGTGCCGGCTGGTCCACGTGACGCCCTCGTCATACGACGTGCTCACGTTCAGGCTGAGCACGTTCCGGTCGTTGTCGTCGGACCCGTAGGCGCTGCCTGCGTAACCCTGATCCTTGCCATAGACGTGAAAGTTGAACACGATCGGCTTGCCGTTGTTGCTCGCCTTGGCCGCCGCCGAGGAGTCGACGACGTAGCTGGAGTCGCTGTACGAGGTGGTCGGAGCGGTGGTCCGACCCTGCTCGATGACGGTCTGCGGTCCCCAGGTCTTGCCGTCGTCGTCGCTCGCGCGCTGCAGAATCGAGTTCGGGTTCGGGGCGTCGCCGCCGTTGGGTCGCCCGTCGTACGACGCCAGAAGCCGGCCGCCTCCGAGGTCTGCCAGGGCCGGGATGCGGTAGTACGGGAAGCCGCCCACGCCTGGTACGGCAAGGTCTTGCTCCGTGTAGCTCCCAGGAGGCGCGGTCGGCGATGGGAATGGATCTACCAGCGCCTGCGCGGGTAGCGCTCCGCAGAGAGTGAGTCCGAGCGTTCCCGCACAGATGAGAGCTGCGATACGCAGGGAACGGGAATGGAGGGGACGCGGCACTGCGCTTCCTTTCACGACGACACTGACGTCATCCCATAGGTGGGACGTAGGACATCTGACAAGATAGGGGCTCAGGGGGCCATCGTCAAGGCGGCGAAGATGAGAGTGTGATCGATGCCACGGGCCTCCGAAGCTCGAACAGCTCGATACGCTTCAGCCCGCTCGCCGGCCACGCCTCCGCAGGGCCAGGAGCAGCCCGCCGGCCAGGAGCGTGACGAGGGCGAGGGCAGCCGGCAAGGCCAGGTCGGACCCCGTTCCCGCCAGTTCGTGCGCCTTGCCGACTGGGTCGTTCGTGCTCGTGCCGGCCGTCGGGTCTGGACTCGGGGATGGCGGCGCGTGGCTGCCCGAGCCGTTCGCCGCAACCTGCAGACGCAGGGAGCGCGTCGCACTCACCGCAGGTTGCGACGAGTCCGTCGCTGTGAGGGCGACGTCGAATATTCCCTCCGCCGTCGGAGTGCCGGTGATGGTGCCGGACCGGGCATCCTGACTCAGGCCCTGCGGAAGGCCCGTGGCTGTGAAGGTGTACGGAAGCGAACCGTTCACCGCCCCCACGTCGGCGCGATACTCGGCGCCTTCGGTTGCAGTCGGGAGCGAGTCTGTGATGACGGAGAGCGGCTGTCCCTCGACGCTGAGGCCATCCGTCCCCGTGAACGTCACATCAACCGTTGCCGCGCCTGCAGCCGAGAACAAGACGAGATTCCACTGCGCCCGTTGCGCGCCGGCCGGTACGTGCCAGGTCAGGCTCGCCGTCCCACCGGAGCCGGTGGCGATCGACCGACCCCGGCAGAACGCGACGGTGTTGGTCGGAACGAAGGTCGAGCTGTAGAGCGCACCGACGACAGGGGCGCCGGTAGAGCTGAGGTCTGCGCGGACTATCGCGTCCCCACCGGTCGCCGTCACCCCGATCGACGTGAAGGCCGCCATGGCCCCGCTCGGATAGCAGCCCGAGTTCGGCAGCGGCTCGTTCACCGTCGCAGAGCCAGCGATTGCGACATGCACCGACGTCGAGGCATCCGCGTGTGCCCTCGTGTGCGGCACGACGGTGAGGATGGCGATCAGCGCGAGACCGCCCAGCGTTCCGAGCACTCGGCCGAGGCGCAGTTCCATGTGGCCCACTTCCGTAGTCGAACCAATGACGGTCAAGCGCCGTGTCATCCGACTGGGAGATGTCCAACATCGGATGACCGGAGCCTTGCGAAGTGTTATCGTACGACAACTTGAACCGGATCGTGCGTCGAAGGAGTCGTCATGAACACCGTGCCACGCGACAGAAGCAGGCTTCTCGACCGACGTAACGTGTTGATCGGTGCAGGCGCGGCCGGTTTGGGTCTCGCCGCCGGCATGACCATGTCGCCTGCGTTCGCAGCGACGCCCACCGCTTCGACGGCGCTCCCGGTACTGACTCCCGACGACGACTGGGGTCAGGTGCTGGCCGCCACGCCGCAGGTGCAACTCGTGCCGGGTGCCGCATACACACTGACGAAGACCGTCGCCCTTCCCGACAACACTTTCATCGAGGGCAACGGCGCCATCGTGACGGTTGCCGACGACTCGACGGGCGCTTTGTCTGCAGACCAGAAGATCGATGTGACCGTCCGGAACGTGACGTTCCAGGGTCGTACCGCCGATCCGCTCGGCACAGCCCCGTCTTTCGCGCACGTCGCCATCAGGCTCTCGAGGTGCACGGACTTCCGTGTTCTGGACTGCGACTTCAACTACTGGCTCGGTGCGGGCATCGTGGTCACCGGCTCAACGAGCGATGACTACTTCTCGTATCGAGGACACGTGACGGGCAACACGTTCCATCACTGCTACTTCGGCGTGTCGTTCGCCGATCGCGCCGAATACTCCGCCTTGAGCGGCAACGTGTTCACGCGCAATCGGCTGGCGATCTGGAACAGCTCGGGAAATCTGACGGCGACCGGCAACGTCGTGGTGGCGTGCTATGGCGCTTACTACTCGTTCGCAGCAACAAGTCCATATGGCTCCCAGGCCTCCGACAACTGGGCGCACGGCAACGTCGTCGGCAACACCTTCAATCACAGCAACGGAAGCGGCGGAGTGCGGTGGACCGGCAACGCAGGGTTCCCGATCGGAGGTTCGAACACCGATCCGGGCGCAGGCGTCGTGGTGAGTGGGGTCATTCCGCCGACCTTCAGCTCGAACACGCTCTGGTACACGAACGTGACGGCCAGGAATCACGCGGCCAACGCCTGGTTCCTCACCGGCTGCGCGTTGTCCGATCTCACCGTTTCGGCAACCGGTGCGAACCCGATCAAGATCGTCGGTTACCAGTGCAACGCCGGGCATGCGCCCACGCTGGCCGGCACGGTGCAGAGCGTTCTGTAGTGCAGTGCAAGCCCAGGAAGCGGAGTCTTCTGCTCGGGTCGGGCGCCCCCGGCCTCGCTTTGCGATACTGCGTACCGCTCGCCTACACTTGACCGAGGTTGTTGAAGTCAGCCAAGCTTTTCTGCGCCCATTTTCGAATTCGTCGGAAGCTGTCACGACTTCGGCACGCAAAGGGCGGTGGCTCAATTGGTAGAGCAGCGGTCTCCAAAACCGCAGGTTGCAGGTTCGAGTCCTGTCCGCCCTGCAAGTCGGTGCTCATGCGCCGGCCCACGAAAGGTATGAGGTGGCCCGAAAAGTCATCGACGAACCCAGCGAGGATGTCGTCGCGAACGCCAAGAAGGAGCGGGAAGCCAAGCGCAACCCCTTCTCTCGGATCGCACTGTTCATCCGGCAGGTCTTCGGCGAGCTGCGCAAGGTGGTCACACCGACGCGCGGAGAGCTGCTGAGCTACACGGGCGTCGTGCTGGTCTTCGTGATCATCATGATGGGCATCGTGTTCGGACTCGACCAGCTCTTCGGGTGGCTCGTGATTCTCGTCTTCGGCGGCTCCTCGCACTGACGGCCGACATGGCCGCTGGGCGGGACGGCCTGGATGAATCGGCGGCGCGGGCCGTGACCTGCGCAACAACAGGAATGGATTGGGAAGAGCGAAGTGTCTGAACGAGAGCGCGACGACGTCGATTGGGCGACGGCTGCTGAGCAGTCCGCCGAAGACGACGAGGCGCAGGAAGGCAACCAGCTGAAGTCCGCCGAGGATTCGTCGGATGCGGCCGAGCGGGAGGCGCTGCACGTGACGGGTGCCGACGGCAACGACATCGATCTGGATGCGGTGCTCGACGCGATCGCCGAGACCGCGGACCCCGAGGCCGACGCTCTGGTGGACGACGCGCTCGAGATCGACGACGCCGAAGAGGCCGAGGCTGCGTTCGAGGCGATCGAGGACGAGGAAGAGGTGGACGGCGTTGCCGGCGACGGCGAGGCCGAGGCCGGTGAGGCGTCCGACGACGACCCGGCCGAGGAGGCCGAGGTCGACCCCTACGACGAGTTCAAGCGCGAGCTGCGCTACCTGCCGGGCAAGTGGTACGTCATCCACTCCTACGCCGGCTTCGAGCGGCGCGTGAAGCAGAACCTGGCCAACCGCACGGCATCCATGGGCATGGAGGACTACATCTTCCAGACCGAGGTGCCGATGGAAGACGTGGTCGAGATCAAGAACGGCCAGCGCAAGATGGTCAACCGCGTGCGCATCCCGGGCTACGTGCTCGTGCGCATGGACCTGAACGAGGACAGCTGGTCCGTCGTGCGGCACACGCCGGGCGTCACGGGCTTCGTGGGCAATGCGCACAACCCGACGCCGTTGCGTTTCGATGAGGCTTTCAACATGCTGAAGTCGCTCGTGCAGGTGGAGCCGGTCGCCACCGGCAAGGCCGCCGCCGGCAAGGGCGCGAAGGCCGCCACGCGGGTCGCTCCGATCGAGGTCGACTTCGAGGTAGGCGAGACCATCACCATCAAGGAGGGCTCGTTCGCCGGCCTGCCGGGCTCCATCAGCGAGATCAAGCCGGAGAGCGGCAAGCTCACCGTGCTCGTCTCCCTGTTCGAGCGCGAGACGCCCGTCGAGCTCAGCTTCGACCAGGTCACCAAGCAGTGACGTGAGTCGGATCAATGCCGTGAAGCGGCGTTGATCCGACTCGGGTCAGGTCGAACAGGCCGCTGTGCGGCCGTGTCGAGACCTCGTGAAGTCATCAGGGTTTCGACAAGCTCAACCCGCGGTACGGCTGGACCGCTCGATCCGCGGTGTGGCTGGACGCCTCGATCCGCGGTGGGGCTGGACGCCTCGATCCGAGGTGGGGCTGGACGCCTCGATCCGAGGTGGGGCTGAACGCCTCGATCCGCGGTGGGGCTGAACGCCTCGACCCGCGGTGTGGCTGAGCACACGGTCTGCATCGAGTAAGATTGTGTGGTTTGCGCTGGCGCGCATTCGACACCACCACCCGGACAGTCCGGGTGCGTGGGAGAGCGGATGACTACAAGCATCCGTTCGTGGAAAGGACAATCAATGGCACCGAAAAAGAAGGTCACGGGTCTGATCAAGCTTCAGATCAAGGCCGGCGCCGCCAACCCCGCCCCGCCGATCGGCCCGGCGCTGGGTCAGCACGGCGTCAACATCATGGAGTTCTGCAAGGCGTACAACGCGGCGACCGAGTCGCAGCGCGGCAACGTCATCCCGGTGGAGATCACCGTCTACGAGGACCGCTCGTTCACGTTCATCCTCAAGACTCCGCCGGCCGCCGAGCTCATCAAGAAGGCCGCAGGCGTGGCCAAGGGCTCCGGCGTTCCGCACACCACCAAGGTGGGCAAGCTCACCGCGGCCCAGGTTCGTGAGATCGCCGAGCAGAAGCTCGCCGACCTGAACGCGAACGACCTGGATGCGGCATCCAAGATCATCGCCGGCACCGCCCGCTCCATGGGCATCACGGTCGAGTAGGAAAGGTAGGTCAGAACCATGGCACAGAAGTCCAAGGCCTACCGGGCCGCCGCCGCCAAGATCGAAGACGGCAAGTACTACACCCCCGACGAGGCCGTCGCGCTCGCACGCGAGACCGGTTCGGCGAAGTTCAACTCCACGGTCGAGGTCGCGCTGAAGCTCGGCGTCGACCCGCGCAAGGCGGATCAGATGGTGCGCGGCACCGTCATGCTGCCGCACGGCACGGGCAAGACCGCCCGTGTCATCGTGTTCGCGACCGGCCCCGCTGCCGAGTCGGCCATCGCGGCCGGCGCCGACGAGGTCGGCGGCGACGAACTCATCGAGCGTGTAGCAGGCGGCTGGACCGACTTCGACTCCGCTGTCTCGACCCCCGAACTGATGGGCAAGGTCGGTCGTCTCGGAAAGGTGCTCGGCCCACGCGGTCTCATGCCCAACCCGAAGACCGGAACCGTGACCCCCAACGTGGCGAAGGCCGTCGAGGAGATCAAGGGCGGAAAGATCGAGTTCCGCGTCGACAAGCACGCCAACGTGCACTTCGTCGTGGGCAAGGCCGGATTCACGCCCGAGCAGCTCTCCGACAACATCAAGGTCGCTCTCGAGGAGGTTGTGCGGCTCAAGCCGTCGGCCGCCAAGGGGCGCTACATCCAGAAGGGTGCGGTGTCGACCACGTTCGGCCCGGGCATCCCACTGGACGTGAACGCCATCTGAGCCACTGAGACTCGAATGAAGGGCCCCGCATCGCGCGGGGCCCTTCGTCGTGTGCGAAACCCTTGAGCGCCGACGCAAGCGTGGGTCGCTGCCGATCGATCCGGCATTCGATACAGCTCGAGACTGTGTCCCCCTTGTGAGGGACGTGGGCGCGGGCATAGTGTCCGAATCGTGTGCGCCCGAGGGGTGGGTGCGCGAAAGGGAATCGAAGGGAACCGATCGGATGACCATACGAGTCGGCCGGCGTGCGCTCACAAGGCGCGCTACGGCCATCCTTGCCACGGGGGCGAGCATCGTCGCTCTGTCTGCCGTGGGAATGCCGGCGGCCAGTGCCGCCTCGCGCGTCGACTATTCCGGCTCGGTGCCGGCCTGGGCGACGAGCGCCAACGAGAGCGGATCGCCCGCGGCCGACACCACGGTCGAGGGCGAGCTCTACCTGCACCTGCGCGATGAGCAGGGAGCGACGAACCTCGCGATCGCCGTCTCCACGCCCGGAACCAGGCAATACCGGAACTGGTTGAGCCCGCGGCAGTGGATCTCCCGGTACTCGCCGACCCAGAAGACCTACGACGCCGTGGTCTCGTATCTGAAGTTGCAGGGGCTGATGATCACCGGAACTCCGGCTAGCAGGCAGTACGTCGTGTACCGCGGCACACCGGCGCAGTTGAACTCCGCATTCGCCACGACGCTGCACACGTACGCCCACGATGGGCACCAGCTGGTGGCGCCCTCGAGCGCGCCGTCGCTGCCGTCGGATGTCGGAACATCCGTCAGCGCCGTCAGTCTCGACCAGTCACGCATGCTGACGAAGCCGGACTCGATCCAGCAGGGCGACATCCCGTCTTCGAGCGCACCGACGACGCCGCAGAGGCAGATGCGCGAAGCCACCACGCCGACCGTGAACGCTCCGTGCTCGACCTACTGGGCGCAGAACACGGTGACCGTTCCGCCCGCGTACAACGGACAGACGCAGTACCCGACGAACATCTGCGGGTACGTGCCGAAGCAGTTGCGCTCCGCGTACAACCTCGACGGCTGGTCGCGGTGGGGCATCAACGGCTCAGGGCAGACCGTCGCGATCATCGATGCGTACGCCTCGCCGAGCATCGAGTCCGACGTGAACCAGTACTCGGCGCAGAATGACGAGCCCACGCTCAGCCGCGGCCAATACACGCAGATCGTGCCGGATCCGAGTCAGTTCAGCGACACGGCACTGTGTCAGGAGCCCAGCGGCTGGCAGAGCGAGCAGACCCTCGACGTCGAGTCGGTTCACGCCATCGCGCCGAAGGCGAAGGTGCTCTACGTCGGCGGGTTCAACTGCGGCGGCGGTCTCGACATCGCGATGTCGAAGATCCTCGACAACAGACTCGCCAACATCGTCAGCAACAGCTACGGCGATGTCGGGGAAGATGTTCCGGCCGATGTGATCGCGGGCGAGCAGAACCTGCACATCCAGGCAGCCGGCGAAGGCATCGGGCTGTACTTCTCCAGCGGTGACAACGGCGATGAGGCTGCGAGCCTGGGTTATGCGTCGCCGGACTTCCCGGCATCCTCGCCCTACGTCACCGCCGTCGGCGGGACCTCGATCGGCGTCGATCAGAACGGCAAGCTGGTCATGGAGGTCGGCTGGGGTGACCAGGCCGACGTCATTCAGAAGGATGCCGCGGGCAGCCTCTCGTACACCGATCCGCTTCCCGGCACGCTTTTCGCGGGCGGTGCGGGCGGTGGAGTCAGCGCGGTGAACGCCGAGCCGGCCTACCAGAAGGGCGTCGTGCCCGACTCGTTGTCGAACGGCAAGCGCGTATCACCCGACCTGGCCGCGCTGGCCGATCCGTACACCGGGTTCGAGATCGGTATGTCGCCGATCACCGACAACACCACGCTCGGTACCGGTGACTACATCAACGAGACGTACGGCGGAACCTCGCTGGCGTCTCCGCTGACCGCCGCCCAGATGGCGTTGGCGCAGCAGCTGACCCACTCGACGATCGGGTTCGCGAACCCGACGCTGTACGGGCTGGATCGCATTCTGCCGGGATCGTTCCGTGATGTGCAGCCGCCGTCGCAGGAGGTCGCGGTCGTCTACACCAGCAAGACGAGCGGACGGTCGTTCCTCATGACGCTGAACCACGACACCTCGCTGAATGTCACGAAGGGATACGACGACGTGACCGGCATGGGCGCCATGTCGTTCGACCTGGCGCATCTGCTGGCGCAGGGCAAACACTGATCCCATCAGAAGAGGCGACGGGCCGGTCCTTCGGGATCGGCCCGTTCGTCGTGCGGGCCGTCGACGTCGGCCCGTAGCGCCGTCGAGACTGCGGCTACTGTGCCGAGGCTGCGGACGTTGACCATAGCCTCGGTCGTCTGGCCATAGCTTCGGTGGACCGTTCGAGTCTCGGCGGGAGTGGCCACGAGGGAAGAACGAGGGCTCAGTCGTCGCTGGAGTGCAGGCCGTGGTGCGCGGCGAGCAAGGTGACCTCTGGATGCTCGTCGGCGAGCATCCGTTCCGCGCGGCTCAGCACATCGCGCACGTGCGCGGCGTCGCGGGCGACGACGGCGACGCCGATCGTAGCCCGGCGGTGCAGGTCGAGCGTGCCGACCTCGGCCACGGCCGCCTCCGTGCGTCGGGCGAGCTCGGCGATCAGCGGCTTCACGACGGCGCGCTTCTGCTTGAGCGAGTGCACGTCGCCGAGCAGAACGTCGAACTCGACCCAGCCGATCCACATCGGATCGAGTCTGGCACGGGGGCTCAGCCCTCGCTCAGCGGATGGATCGGCAGCCCGAGCGAGCGTGCCGCGCCCGTGAGCTCTCGGTCGAAGCTGAGCACGCCGGTGATCGTCTTCGCAATGCCGTGGGCCGTCGCGAGGTGCAGGGCACCCAACGTTCGCAACCCGCTGTGCAACTGGACCGCCGAGTCGAGAGTCTCGTCGTCCAGGGGCAGCAGAGACACCCGCTCGAGGAGTTCGCCGACGTTCGCGGGTTTCAGCTTCCGCCGGTCTGCGACTGCATGAAGCTCCACCGCCAGAAGCCGAGACGACGTCAACTTGGCGTCGTGCGCGAAGAGCTCCTGTACTGCCTCGGTCGCTCGTTCCTCGAGCAGGGCCTTGACGGCGGCGGACGTGTCGAGGTAGATCACGAGTGATCCCTGCGGATGTCGTCAAGGATCTCCTGCGACGAAACGTCGCTGTGAATCGGGGCGAACGGCAGTGGACCGCTTTTCGTAGCGAACCTCACCTTGCCCGCTGCGACGAGCTCTTCCCATCGCGACATGGGCTCGGCGGGGCGGATCTCCGCAATCGGCACACCGCGCGGTCCGTGATCGTCAGTCGTTCGCCGGCCGCGACACGGGCGAGCACGCGAGCGGTCTGCTGATTGAGTTCCGTCTTCGTCACGCGTCCCATCCCAGCAGTCTAGCCGTACCTACTAGAATTAGTAGATCAGATCCGTGGACATCGCACTCGCCGTGCCCGCGGTGGAGGACTGGTCGATGGGCGCCGTCGCCATCCGGGTCAGGCGACGGTAACGTGTGCGGCATGGGCGAGGTCACCGACTACTACGCCACGCTTCCGGCGGAGGTGCGCAAACTCTTCGACGGCATCCGGCTGCGAGCTCTCGAGCTGGTGCCCGACGCGGTCGAAGGCCGCAGCTACGGGATGCCTGTACTGCTTTATCGCGGCAAGGGACTGATCTCCACGATGCAGGCCAAAGCTCACCTGGCGATCTATCCATTCAGCGGCAAGGTCGTCGCACGAGTAGCCGACCGTCTTGCCGGCTACTCGCACTCGAGCGGTGCGATCCGGTTCAGTGTCGAGCATCCGCTGCCTCCGGATGTGCTCGACGACGTCCTCCTGTTCCGCGCCCAGGAGGTTGACGGGAACGGCTCCTGATCCCTGCCGCCGAAGTGGCCTCAGCCGATGCGGATCAGCTTCTTGTTCACGAACTCGTCGGCGCCCAGCCGTCCCATTTCGCGCCCCGTGCCCGACCGTTTGACACCGCCGAAGGGCAGTTCGACGCCATCGGCGAGTACGACGTTCACGAAGACCATGCCGGCCTCGATCTTGCCTGCAACGCGCTGCGCCTGCTCGGGGTCGGTCGTGTACACGTAGGAACCGAGACCGAACGGGATGTCGTTGGCGACCTCGACTGCTTCGTCTTCGTCGGCCACACGGTACACGGATGCGACCGGGCCGAAGAACTCCTCCTGTCGTGCCGGGTTGTCGGCTGCGATGTCGGTGAGAACGATCGGCGCGAAGAAGTTGCCGCGGCGCTCGCCGGTCGCGTGAAGCGTCGCGCCGTTCTCGACGGCTCGGTCGAGCTGGTCCTGCAGCCGCTCGGCTGCTGCGGTGGACGAGAGCGGCCCGAGCGGCGAGTCCGGGCTCGTCGGATCGCTCGGCTGGGACTGCGCGAGCTTGGTCGTGAGCTTCTCCACGAACGGCTCGTAGAGGTCGTCCACGACGATGAAGCGCTTCGCCGCGTTGCAGGACTGACCGCTGTTGTCGAGGCGCGCGGCGGCGGCATCCGCTGCGACCTTGTCGAGGTCGTCGGCCGACAGCACGATGAACGGGTCGGAGCCGCCGAGTTCGAGCACGACCTTCTTGAGGTTGCGCCCGGCGATCTCCGCGACAGCGGCGCCGGCGCGCTCTGAGCCGGTGAGCGAGACGCCCTGCACGCGTCGGTCGGCGATGACCCACTCGATCTGCTCGTTCGTCGCGAAGATGTTCGTATAGGCGCCGTCCGGGAACCCGGCGTCGTGGAAGATCCGCTCGATCGCGAGGGCCGACTCGGGGCATTGCGGGGCGTGCTTGAGCAGGATCGCGTTGCCGATGATCAGGTTCGGCCCGGCGAAGCGTGCGACCTGGTAGTAGGGGAAGTTCCACGGCATGATCCCCAGCAGCACCCCCAGCGGTGTGCGGCGGATGATCGCCGAACCCTCGCCCGCGAGCAGCTCGATGGGCTCGTCCTCGAGCACCTCGGGCGAGACATCCGCGTAGTAGCGGTAGATGTCGGCGGCGAAATCGACTTCGCCGTATGCCTGTTCAATGGGCTTGCCCATCTCGCGCACGATGATCGCGGCGAGCTCGTCGCGACGCTCCGAATGCAAGTCACCGACCTTGCGGATGAGCTCCGCACGCTCGGCGGGCGTGGTACCCCGGCCCCACGTGCGGTAGGCGGCATCCCCTCGTCTGATCGCGTCGCGCAGCTGTTCGTCGGTGATGGTCGGGTATTCCTTGACGGTCTCGCCCGTCGCAGGGTTGACCACGGCGTAGTCGCTCATGGGAATCCTTTCTCGCCGCTGGGCTACCTCGTCCGTGCGGCACTCCTGCCAGCCTAGGCAACGGGATTGCCGGCCGGGCAGACTTCGGCGTCCGGAATGACGGACGGCGGTGGGCGATTCGTCCGCCGTGGCCGAACCGCGACAGTCGGGAGGTGCGCGAATACGCTCGATCGGACGACGAAGGCAGGCGGACGGCGGGGCGAGACCGATGATGAGGGCGGACAGGCAGGTCGCGGGCGGCATCCATGCTGGTGCGGTCGATGCGGTATTCCGTGGCGGGCGGTTCTTCACCGCGGGCATGGCATCCTCTGCCAGCGGCGGCGTCGCAGTGAGCCCTCACCGTGGGTTGAGCCCTCACCGTGGGTTGAGCTTGTCGAAACCCGTACGCCCTCACTGTGGGTTGTGCCTGTCTGAACCCGTGAGCAGCTGGTTTCGACCCTTCGGCAGGCTCAGGGCGGGCCAAGCTCAACCAGCGGGGGGAACGGGCGCGTGCGCCTGCAGGAACTCGTACACCTCGGTCTCATCCACTCCCGGGAAGCTGCCGGTCGGCAGCGCGGCAAGCAATGAGGTGGGAGTGCGCGCGGCGGGCCATGCATAGGCTGCCCAGGCATCCGCCAACTCGGTCGGCGCTCTGCGACAGCAGCCCTCGTCGGGGCACCGCGAGGAGGCGCGGTTCGCGGTGTCGCGGCCGCGGAACCACTTGACGTGTGCGAACGGCACGCCGACGCTGACTGAGTACTCGCCCTCCTTGGCCTTCTCGATGCGCGACGTGCACCAGTAGGTGCCGGTGGGGGTGTCGGTGTACTGGTACCACGGACTGAACCGGTCGGATGCCTCGAACACGGTGCGCGCCGTCCAGTTGCGGCACACCGTCGTGCCCTCTACCGCGCCGGTGGCATCCGACGGAAAACGCACCGAATCGTTCTCGTACGCCTTCACGATGGTGCCCGACTCGTGCACCTTCATGAAGTGCACCGGAATTCCCAGTCGTGTCGTGGCGAGGTTGGTGAAGCGGTGCGCCGCCGTCTCGTACGAGACCGCGAAGGCATCGCGCAGATCCTCCATCGAGATGCGGTGAAGGTTCTTCGCTTCGCTGAGCTGACGAACGGCATCCCTCTCCGGCAGCAGCACAGCAGCGGTGAGGTAGTTGGTCTCCACGCGCTGGCGCAGGAAGTCGGCGTAGCTGCGCGGCTCGTCGTGCCCGAGCACCTGGCTGGCGAGCGCCTGGAGCACCGGTGAACGGGAGTCGCGCGACGACGACTGCTGCACCGGCAGGTAGACCCGGCGGTTGCGTCGGTCGGTCACCGAGCGGGTGGCGTAGGGCAGATCGCCCACATAGTGCAGGCTGTAGCCGAGGCGGGCGGCGATGTCGCTCACCGTCTGCTGCGACACCGGCCCTCCGGTGTGCCCTGCCGCCTCCAGCAGTTCGCATGCCTGACGCTCCAGTTCCGGATAGTAGTTGTCGCGAGCGCGCATCTCCGCTCGTAGTTGCGCGTTGGCCCTTCGCGCCTCCTCGGGGGTGGAGGCGCGTTCCCGATGCAGGCGCTCGATCTCGCCGTGCAGGCCGAGCAATGCCTTGAGCACGTCGTCGCTCATCGACTTCGCTGCACGGATGCCCGGCAGCCCCAGTGAGGCGAACACCGGCCCGCGCACCGCACGTTCGACCGCGATCTCCAATGCCGCGCGCTCGTTCGGCGCCTCAGGGCGCACGAGTTCATCCACCGACGTGCTCAGCGATTCCGCGATTCCGCGCAGCATGGAGAGCCGGGGCTCCCGCTTGCCGTTCTCGATCATGGACACCTGCGACGGCGCGCGGCCGATCGCCGTGGCGAGGTCGTCGAGCGTCATGCCGAGACGCTGACGACGCTCCCGGATGCGGCGACCGAGAGTGAGGGCATCCAGTTCGTTCGGCTCCGCCGTGTGCACGGTGGTGGTGGAGGCGGCACCGGCCCGAGCGCTGCCGGTGCGCACACGTGCGGCCTTGCCAACTGCGGTGATCATGTGCCGATGCTGCCATCCAGAGGGGTGCACGTCAGACTCAAGTGCGCAGAAGAACGACGATTCTTCTGCGATTTGCGGAGAAGCAAGGGTATTTCCGGTGCGCAGAAGTCACGCACACCTTCTTCTTTCGAATCCGGGATCGGAACGTCGCGGCGGACGCAGTCTTGTCGCAACGAATCCGCCGGCCGCACAGAAGGCGACCGAGGCGTGACGACCAGACGCGAAGGAGACCACGATGACCGAGCAGAACGCGAGCGGGCCGCGAGACGAGCGGCGGAGCATCCGCCCGGGCGATCAACGGCAGACGGCAGCGGAGCTGCAGCTGGAGTGGAGGGCTGATCCTCGCTGGGACGACATCCGCCGCGACTACACGGCCGACGACGTCGTCGCACTGCGCGGCCGGGTCGTCGAGGAGCACACTCTGGCACGGCGTGGAGCGGAGCGTTTGTGGGAACAGTTGCAGCGCACCGAGATCCCGGCTCCCGACGGCACGTGGGCGAGCGAACCGCGATGGGTCGCCGCGCTCGGCGCCCTTACCGGCAACCAGGCCGTGCAGCAGGTGCGGGCCGGCCTGCAGGCCATCTACCTCTCCGGGTGGCAGGTCGCGGCCGACGCGAACCTGTCGGGTCACACGTACCCCGACCAGAGCCTGTACCCCGCGAACTCGGTGCCTGCGGTCGTGCGACGCATCAACAACGCGTTGCTGCGCGCGGACCAGATCGACGCCACTTCGGGGTCGGTCTCAACCCTTCGGCAGACTCAGGGCGGGCCAGGCTCAACCAGCGGAATCGGCTCGACCGGCGAGGGCATCGACTGGATGGCGCCGATCGTCGCGGATGCCGAGGCCGGCTTCGGCGGACCGCTCAACGCGTACGAGCTGATGCGCTCCATGATCGAGGCGGGCGCAGCCGGCGTGCACTGGGAGGACCAGCTGGCCAGCGAGAAGAAGTGCGGGCACATGGGAGGCAAGGTTCTCGTGCCCACCTCGCAGCACATCCGCACGCTGAACGCGGCACGGCTCGCCGCCGACGTCGCCGGGGTTCCCACCATCGTGATCGCCCGCACGGATGCCCTCGCCGCCACGCTGCTCACCAGCGATCACGACGAGCGCGACCGCGAGTTCCTCACCGGAACGCGCACGGCGGAGGGGTTCTACGAGGTGCGGGGCGGCATCGACCCGGTCATCGCTCGCGGGCTCGCGTACGCGCCGTACGCCGACCTGCTGTGGGTGGAGAGCTCGAAACCCGATCTCGAGCTCGCCCGCACGTTCGCCGAGCGCATCCACCAGGACTTCCCGAACAAGCGGCTGGCGTACAACTGCTCGCCGTCGTTCAACTGGAAGCGGCACCTGGACGACGACACCATCGCACGGTTTCAGCGCGAGCTGGCCGCGATGGGGTACGCGTTCCAGTTCATCACGCTCGCCGGCTTCCATGCCCTCAACCACTCGATGTTCAGGCTCGCCCACGACTACTCGCAGCGGCAGATGAGCGCGTACGTCGAACTGCAGGAGGCCGAATTCGCCTCCGAGCTCGACGGCTACACGGCCACCCGCCATCAGCAGGAGGTCGGCACCGGCTACTTCGACCGGATCGCCACGGCCTTGAACCCGTCCAGCGCCACGCTCGCGCTGGCCGGCTCGACCGAGCAGGCCCAATTCTGACCCACTCCCGCTTCCCGCGGGTTGAGCGTGTCGACCCCCGCGGGTTGAGCTTGGCCCGCCCTGAGCCTGCCGAAGGGTCGAAACCCAGACCTTCTGGTTTCGACGAGCTCGACCGGCGGTACCTAGACGCGACAGGCAGTACCTAGACGAAGGAACGACCATGAACACCATCGACAACCACGAGCCCCGCATCGAGGTGACCGCGCCTCCGGGCGACCGATACGACGAGATCCTCTCGCCGGGTGCGCTCGGCTTCCTCGCCGAACTGCACGATCGTTTCGCCGCGCGCCGTCACGAGTTGTTGGCCGACCGGATGCGCCGCCGCGCCGACATCGCGAATGGTCGCGATCCGCAGTTCATGCCCGAGACGGCATGGATTCGCGACGACCCGACCTGGCGCGTCGCCGGAGCGGGCCCGGGGTTGGAGGACCGCCGGGTCGAGATCACCGGTCCCACAGATCGCAAGATGACGATCAACGCGCTCAACTCCGGCGCGAAGGTCTGGCTCGCCGATCAGGAGGACGCCACCAGCCCGACGTGGGCCAACGTGATCGAGGGACAGCTCTCGCTGTTCGACACGTTGCGCGGCGCGATCGGCTACATCAGCCCCGAGGGCAAGCAGTACCGGGTCACAACCGAGCACACGCCCACCATCGTGATGCGTCCGCGCGGCTGGCACCTCTGTGAGAAGAACCTGGGGTTCATCGACCGGCAGGGCCGCAGCCTGCCGGCATCCGGAAGCCTGGTCGACTTCGGCCTGTACTTCTGGCACAACGCGCAGCGTCTGGTGGATGCCGGCCGGGGCCCGTACTTCTACCTGCCGAAGATCGAGCACCATGACGAGGCACGGCTCTGGAACGAGGTATTCCGCTTCGCGCAGGAACGCGTCGGGATGCCCGTGAGCACCGTGCGCGCGACCGTGCTGATCGAGACGCTGCCGGCCGCGTTCCAGATGGAGGAGATCCTCTACCAGCTGCGCGAGCATTGTGCGGGACTCAACGCGGGACGCTGGGACTACCTCTTCAGCGTGATCAAGACCTACCGCTCCCGCGGTCGCGCCCACGTGCTGCCGGACCGTTCCCAGCTGACCATGACCGTGCCGTTCATGCGCGCATACACCGAACTGCTCATCTCCACGTGTCACAGGCGCGGCGCATATGCCATCGGAGGCATGAGCGCGTTCATCCCGAATCGCCGCGACCCGGCGGTCACGGAACGAGCACTCGCCAAGGTCTCCGAAGACAAGCGGCGCGAGGCGCGCGACGGGTTCGACGGCACCTGGGTGGCGCATCCGGACCTGATCGCAACTGCTCAGGCGGAGTTCGACGCCGTGCTCGGCGACACCCCGCATCAGTTGCAGCGCACGCGAGAGGAGGTGCGGGTGCAGGCATCCGATCTGCTCGACTTCAGCGGGGCGGGCGGCGGGGTGACCCTGGCCGGTGTTCGCGATGACATCTCGGTGACGTTGCGATACATCGAGGCCTGGCTGCGCGGCACCGGTGCTGTCGCGATCGACAACCTCATGGAGGATGCCGCGACCGCGGAGATCGCCCGGTCGCAGCTGTGGCAGTGGATCGAGAACCAGGTGGTCACGAGCGAAGGCGTGCTCGTGGACGTGCCGCTCATCCACAAGTTGCGTGACGAGATTCTCGTCGAACTGCCCCGCACGCCGGAAGATCGGTTCGACGAGGCCTCCGACGTGCTGGAGCGGGTGGCGCTGCGGCCGGAGTACCCGGCGTTTCTCACTGTCGTGGCCTACACGCGGTACCTCGACGAGCGCGGCAGCGCCGAGGCGGCGACGGAGGCGGCGCGGGAGCATTCACCGGTTCCGGCGCCTCGGGAGGCAGCTGCGGTTGCAGCCTGAAGGCTTCCGCCGCGCGGTTTCGACCGCGCGCTTTCAGTCGCATGGGTCTGCTGCACGGATAGGTGACATCTGAGCTGTCTGGTCGTGAGACTGGGCTGGAAGGATGTCAGGA
>NZ_BAAHAW010000028.1:0-134497 GCF_054777235.1 Humibacter antri
TCCCACTCGGAGGTTCTCGTTCGTTCAACCAGGCTCGCCGCCACCAACGTCCTGGCCGGGTACAACTAGTCCTTGAGGCTCTTCTGCATCAGAATCGTGCCCAGCCACCGGCCGAACTTGTAGCCGACGTGGCCCATGCTGCCGATCTCCTTGAAGCCGAACGCCTTGTGCATGGCGATGGAGGCATCCGCTCCCTGATCGGCGATCACGGCGATCATCTCCTTGAGCCCCGCCTGTTTCGACCGCTCGATCAGCGCCTGCATGAGCACCGTGCCGAGCCCCTTGCCGGTGGATGCCTGCCCCAGGTAGATCGAGTTCTCCACCGTGAACCGGTACGCCTTCTTCTGCTTCCACGGCGTCACCAGTGCATAGCCGAGGATCTGTCCGTTCGGCGACTCCGCGACGAGGAAGGGCATGCCGAGCTTCGTCAGGTAGGCGTACTTCGACTTCCACTCCTTCAGCGACATGACGTCTTCGTCGAAGGTGACCGTGCTGTTCGTGACGTAGTAGTTGTATATCTCACGTACGTGCGGAAGGTCGACGGGTCGCGCATCGCGGAGCGCGTAATCGAAGGACGACTCCGGCGGCACAGGCTTGCGCAGATGCTGCGGGAGCACGCGCCTGGCCTGGTATTCCTCTTCCAGCACGGCGACTAGCGTAACCACGACGTGTTGCGCAGTTGTTTCGTGCATCGGATGACGGCCGCGGTCGACGTCGGAAGCGGGATCAGCCCAGCGACCAGTCCACCGGCCGCCCGGCCTGGCGCACGAGCAGCTCGTTCGCGCGGCTGAACGGCTTCGAGCCGAAGAATCCGCGATCGGCGGAGAGTGGACTGGGGTGGGGCGACGTGATGACCGGTGTCGTGCCGAGCAGGGGTTGCAGATTCGCGGCATCCCTTCCCCACAGGATGGCCACGAGGGGCGTACCGCGCGCCACGAGAGCCCGGATCGCGTGCTCCGTGACCCGCTCCCACCCGGCACCGCGGTGCGACCCCGGCGCTCCAGGGCGCACGGTGAGCACGCGGTTGAGCAGCATGACGCCGTGCTCGCTCCACGCCGTGAGATCGCCGTGGTCAGGCGTGGGCAGACCGATGTCGCTGCGCAGCTCCCGGTAGATGTTCTGCAGACTGCGCGGTACGGGCCGCACGTGCCGCTCGACGGCGAACGAGAGGCCGATCGGATGCCCCGGTGTCGGGTACGGATCCTGTCCGACGATGAGCACCCGCACATCGGCCAGCGGATACCGGAATGCGCGCAGCACGTTCGCCCCCGTGGGCAGATACGGTCGCCCGGATGCCACCTCGCCGCGCAGCCAGTCGCCCATCGCACCGATGTCGGAGGCGACCGGCTGCAACGCCTGGGCCCATCCCGGATCCATCGCGCCGTCAGCGGCCAGCTCGACGAGCGTCTTCGCCATCTACCGGATGCTCCTCGCCTTGGTCACGCCTCATCCTGCCGCCCCGGGCCCTTCTGGCGATCGATCGGCTCGGGTTCGGCGCCTTCGCGATCGATCGATTCGCCATCGGCGCCCTCGCGGTCCTCCCCGCCAGGGGCATGGCGCCGGATCGTGTCATTGAAGTACGAGACGACGGTGGCCGTCGTGACACCGACGATGACGATACCGCTCAGCATGAGCATGATCGCCAGCACTCTGCCGAGCGTCGTGACCGGAACCATGTCGCCGTATCCCACGGTCGCCATCGTCACCACCGCCCAGTAGATGGCGTCGCCCAGGTTGAGGATCGTTGCCCCGTGTGCGCCGCGTTCGGCCGCGACCTCGGTCACCGCGATCGTGTAGAGCCACAGCACCACGAAGAGCAGCGCGTACGTGACGACGCGGGCGCGAACAGCCGTTCCGCTGCGTTGCCGGAAGAACGGGATGCGCCGGAGTTCGCGCAGTGCACGGAACGGCCGGAAGATCGGCAAAAGCGCCGCCAGCAGGTCCGTCACATTGGCTCGAACGAACGGCCACTTCTGCGGCGACAGCAACAACCGCCCGACGTAGTCGGCGATGAAGACGGCCCAGATGACGCCGAGCACGGTGGCCAGGATCGTGCGCTCGACGAACGGAATCGTGGGGTCGAGGCAGCGGATGCTGTACACGACGATGAAGACCAACGACAGCACCAGGAACGGCCAGGTGCTGATCCGCTGCCAGCGCTGCACCGCACGAGCGCGCCGCGCGGAGTCGCGCGTCGAACGTTCGCCGGCCGCGGTCATCCGTCAGTCCTTGCCCGCCACGCGCAATGGACCGCGGTGAAAACGGTGCGAGGCGGCCTGCGCCACAGGTTTGACGACGATCAGGTCGAGGTCGACATGCGGCGGCCGCTCGAGTGCGTCGACGATCGTGTATGCCACGTCGTCGGCCGTGAGCGGCTCGGGCACGTTCGCGTAGACGGCATCGGCTCGCTCCCTGTCTCCGCCGAAGCGCGACAGCGCGAACTCCTCGGTCTGCACCATTCCCGGTGCGACCTCGATGACGCGCAACGGCTCGCCGTTCAGTTCGAGCCGCAGCACCTCGGTGAGCGCTCGCTCGGCGAACTTCGCCGCGTTGTAGCCGCCTCCGCCGACGTAGGCGTTATGACCCGCGATCGACGTGACGTTGAGGATGTCGGCGTGACCGTCGGCATCCGCGGCCTCGCGCAGCAGCGGGAGGAATGCCGAGATCATGCGCTTGGTGCCCAGCACGTTCACCTCGTACATCCACGCCCAGTCCTGAACGGACGACTTCTCGACGGAGTCGAGGCCGCGTGCCCCGCCCGCGTTGTTGACGAGCGCGTGCACACCGCCGGCGGATGCCACGTGATCGCGCAGCGCGTCGACGTCGGCCTGCACCGTGATGTCGGCGGCGAACGCTTCAGCGCCGGTCGCTTCGGCGAGGGCATCCAGACGCTCGGCGCGCCGCGCGACGGCCACCACGTCCCATCCGTGCGCGCGCAGCAAGCGCACCGTCGCCTCGCCGATGCCCGTGCTCGCTCCCGTCACCACTGCCCGTCTGGATGCCATGTGCACCATTCTGGCGGCCGGGCGGCACCGCCGTCGACCTACGGGCCGCTTCGCTCCTGCGCGCCGTTACGCCGTGTTGCACTCCCCTTGGGCGCCGGATGCGGCGCGCCTAGCCTGTACAGATCGACGGCGCGCCAGGCGTGCCGAACCTGAAGCAACAGAACCCATCACGACGTGCCGATGGCACACCCGAGTACCGATCGGAATGAGAATCATGACCGACGCCGCCACGTGGCAATTCGAGACCAAGCAGATTCACGCGGGCGCCGCCCCCGACCCGGTGACCAACGCCAGGGCGACGCCGATCTACCAGACCACCTCGTACGTGTTCAACAACTCGGACCACGCGAAGAACCTCTTCGCCCTGGCCGAATTCGGCAACATCTACACGCGCATCCAGAACCCGACCCAGGCCGTGGTCGAGGAGCGGGTCGCCGCGCTCGAGGGTGGAACCGGAGCGCTGCTGCTGGCGTCGGGACAGTCCGCCTCCACCTTCGCCGTGCTCAACATCGCCCAGGCCGGCGACCACATCGTCTCGTCGAGCTCGATCTACGGCGGCACCTACAACCTCTTCAAGTACACGCTCGGAAAGCTCGGCATCGAGACCACGTTCGTGGAGAACCAGGACGACCCAGAGGAGTGGCGGCGCGCCATCCGCCCGAACACGAAGCTGTTCTTCGCCGAGACGGTCGGCAACCCGAAGGTGAACATCCTCGACATCGAGACCATCGCCGGCATCGCACACTCCAGCGACGTTCCGCTGATCGTCGACAACACGATCGCCACGCCCTACCTCATTCGCCCGTTCGAGCACGGCGCCGACATCGTGCTGCACTCGGCCACCAAGTTCTTGGGCGGCCACGGCACCACCATCGGCGGCGTCATCGTCGATGGCGGGCACTTCGAGTGGTCGAAGCACGTCGACAAGTTCCCCGGCCTCACCGAGCCCGACGAGTCGTACCACGGTGTCAGCTACACGCAGGCGGTCGGCGACGGGCTGGCGTACATCATCAAGGCCCGCGTTCAGCTGCTGCGCGACCTGGGTGCCGCGATCGCACCGAACAGCGCCTGGCTGCTCATTCAGGGCATCGAGACGCTGTCGCTGCGGGTCGAGCGTCACGTGCAGAACACGCAGGAGATCGCGGAGTTCCTGGAGAGCCACCCCGATGTCGCGTCGGTGAACTACGCCGGGCTGCCGACCAGTCCCTGGTACGCGGCAGCGAACAAGTACGCGCCGAAGGGTGTCGGCGCCGTGCTGTCGTTCGAGCTGAAGGGCGGAGTGGATGCCGGCCGCGCGCTGGTCGACAACCTCACCCTGTTCAGCCACCTCGCCAACATCGGCGACGTGCGCTCGCTCGTCATCCACCCCGCCTCGACCACGCACTCGCAGCTGTCTCCGGAGGAGCAGCTCAGCGCGGGCGTGACGCCCGGCCTCGTGCGCCTCTCGGTCGGACTGGAGAACATCGACGACCTGAAGGCCGACCTCGAGGCCGGCCTCGCCGCAGCCCGCGCCGTCGCGCAGGCCGACACGGTCACCGCCTGATCGCACCGTCGACGCGAAGGGACCCGGCTCGCGCCGGGTCCCTTCGCTCGTCTCACCCCGACGCCTGTTCAGTCGGAGGATTCCGACGGGCGCGGCGCTGAACCGTGTCGTAACACTGCGCGGTCGAGACTCCGGCACGGGCGAGAATTGAGCCACCATGGACTGGCAGACCTCCGAAGACACCGTGCCGTCGAGCTTCATCACCGACGCGCAGGCGCGCTCACTGCTCGGCAAGCCCCGCGCGACCGGCGCATGGCGCGAGGGCGACCCGGTCGGCGAGCGCCGGTTCGCCCGGATCGGGCCGGTGTCGTTCGAAAGCGGCCGAACCGTCTCCGGCGCCGTCGTGGCGTACGAGACGTGGGGCACCCTCGCGAAGGACCGGAGCAACGCCGTGCTGGTGCTGCACGCGCTCACCGGGGACAGTCATGTGGCGGGCGAGGCCGGGCCGGGGCATCCGACCTCCGGCTGGTGGAACGGCATCGTCGGGCCGGGGCTCGTCGTCGACACCGACAAGTGGTTCGTGGTCGCGCCGAACATGATCGGCGGATGCCAGGGGTCGACGGGACCGGCATCTCTCGCCCCCGACGGCCTCGAGTGGGGTCCCCGCTTTCCGTTCACGACCATCCGCGACCAGGTCAACGCGCAGGCGGCGCTCGCCGACGAACTCGGAATCGCCCGGTGGGCTGCCGTGATCGGCGGTTCGATGGGCGGCATGCAGTCCCTGGAGTGGGCGGTCGCCTTCCCCGAGCGCATGGAGCGGGTCGCAGTGATCGCCGCTCCCCCGTTCTCCACGGCCGACCAGATCGCCCTCAACTCGGTGCAGATCGAGGCGATCCGCACCGACCCGTTGTTTCGTGCCGGACGGTACTACGACGCCGACGACGGCGACGGTCCGCATGCGGGGCTCGCTCTGGCGCGCCGCATGGCCCTCCTGAACTACCGCAGCGCGAACGAGCTGAATGAGCGTTTCCAGCGCAGCTGGCAGAGCGGAATCAGCCCGCTAGGCGCAGGAGGACGCTTCGCCGTGGAGTCGTACCTCGACTTCCACGGCAACAAGTTCACCCGCCGCTTCGACGCCAACAGCTACATCACGGTCGTGAACGCCATGACCTCGCACGACGTCGGGCGGGGCAGGGGCGGCGTGGATGCCGCGCTCGCCCGTGTCACCGCACGCTCGCTCGTGCTCGGCATCGACAGCGACCGGCTGTACAGCGTCGAGGGCCAGCGGATCATCGCGGCGGGCCTGCCGAACAGCATCCACGGCGCACATCCGATCGTGATCCATTCGCCGTTCGGACACGATGCCTTTCTCATCGAGGACGACCTCATCGGGGCGCCCCTGCGACGCCTGCTGGAGTCCTGAACAACGCCTGGCGCTGTTGTATGCGCGCCCGCCGCTGTCCTGGGCGCGCCCGCCGCACCGGCCCGTGCTCGCAGGGGAGACCCGGGACGAGCCGGCATCTCCCCCGGTGTCCTAATCTGTCTCCAGGGTCGTGTTTCACGACACGGACGAGCGCCCGGTCGCGTAACGGGCACTGTCGGGTGTTGCGCATCTCGGGCGCACCCCAACCGGAGGGTCTTGTGACGCGCACCGTCGAAGAACGCGACCGCATGCTCGGCTTCGCGTCGAGCACGGCGAGCGCTCTCACCGCCTCCGTGGCGCTCGTGTGCTCGCTTGTTCCCGGTGCGCTGGGCGACATCGAGAACGAGGCCTGCCTGGTGGCCCTGTGCCTGCTCATCGTCGCTGCAGCGTTCGCGATGCAGCGACGCACGTCACCGATCCCCGTCGTGGTCACCCTCGCCGCCTCGGTGGTCGGCATCGGTGTCGTCGGACTGGACGGCGCGGCCGACGGTCTCGCCGCGACGGCCGTGGTCTCGATGCTGGCCGCGGCATCGGCAAGTAGCGCCTTCCTCCTCGGCGCCGAGCCACGCCGGCGAGTCATCCTCGGCATCGGGTTCGTCGTCGTCATCGCGGTACTGGTGCCGACCGTGCTGACGGTGCGCGGTCAACTCGTGACGGCTCTGCTCATCGCCACGGGCAGCTGGGCGTTCTGCACGGGCATCTCGGTGTGGGTGGCGCGCATCGTGCCGCAGACCGTCGACCGCATCGAGGGCATGAGCGATGCGTACCGCACCGAGCGTCAGGCGAGCGAGTTGGAGGCCCGACGCAGGCAGAGCGCGCGCCTGCTGCACGACACGGTGCTGGCCACTCTGACGCTGCTCGCGCACTCGGGTCGCGGCGTCGGCGAGCAGGCGCTGCGCGCCCAGGCCGCAGAGGATGCCGCACTGCTGCGGCAGCTTCGGCTCGGCTACACGCCCGATCCGGCGGCATCCGGCGACTATCGCCTGCGTCAGGTTCAGGAGTCAACGCTGGGCAACACGCTCGAGACGGTCAAACAGCGCTTCGAGCGCATGGGGCTCGATGTCGCCTGGCACGGCACCGGCCACGTGCTGCTGCCTGCCGAGACCCTGGACGCCTTCCTTCTCGCGCTCTCGGAATGCCTCGAAAACGTGCGCAGGCACTCCGGAGAGACACAGGCTCACGTCACCATCACCGACGACGATGTGACGGTACGGGCCATGGTCACCGACTCGGGCGTGGGCTTCGACATGGGAAGCGTGTCGCCTGCCCGGCTCGGGTTCACCGAGTCGATCGTGGCCCGCGTGCGCGACGTGGGCGGCAACGCCCGTCTCTTCAGCGCGCCCGGCTCGGGCACCACTGTGGTGTTGGAGGTACCGAAGGCATGAGCACGCTCGATGCCCGCGCCACTCACGTCTACACCGGCGTCGGCCGCCTCAAGGTGGGCACGTTGGTGATCGCCGACGTGCTGGTGGCCGCTTCGGTGCTGCGATTCCTGTCGTGGGGCGATCTGTATTCGGTGATGGGTCTCGGGATCGCCGCCGTCGTGCTGCTCGTCGTCGTCGCCGTGCTGATGTGGATCGTGCCGGCCGCACGCGAGGCGCAGATCGAACAGGGCCGATTCGCCGGGTTGATGGCAGCCTGCGCGATCATCGTCGGGCTCGACCTCGCCGGGTCGTTCAACCCCGGATCCACCATCGCGCTCCCGGTGACGTGCATCGGAGTCGGCGGCCTGCTGGCCGCTGCCGTGACCACCCGACCGCCGCGAGACATCCTGCTCGCCACCGCAGTCTTCGCATTCGTCCTGATCGTCGTGCTCGGACTGCAGGTGCGAGAACCGCTGGCCATCGCACCCCGCCTCGCGTTCGTGGCGATCGCCTGCGCTCCGCCGCTCGTGGGCGTTTCGCTGGTGCGCTCGTTCCGCTCGATCGTGCAGTTTCATTCCGAGATCGCCCAGACGCAGAGCACCACGACCAGCGACTACTCGATGGGGATGCTCGCCTCGGAGGAGCTCGAACGACTCGACTTCGCCGCCGAACGGCTGCTCGACGACGTCGCAGCGGGGCGCGCTGAACTGCCGCTCGACCAGGCGACGGCGGCGCGGGCATCCGCCCTGGCCACGCAGCTACGGCTGCACCTGGTCGAAGATCGAAGGCAGACCTGGCTACACCACGCCGTCACGGAGTCGGCGGTTCTCGACCCGGTGACCCGGATCGACGACGCCGACGGCCTGGCCGCCTCACTCTCGTCCTGGCAACGGGACGGACTGTTCTCGGCCATCTGGTTGCTCGTCGGGAGCTCGGCGAAGGCGTCGTCGCTCGTGATCCACATCGCCAGGGGCTCGGATGCCGGCCCTCACGTGCACGGTCTGCAGATCAGGATCCAGGCCACGGGCATCCCGCGACGGCAGATCGACCCGGCGACGTGGCAAGCTATTCGCAGAGTGGGGCGGTACACCGAGACCGGGCAATCGGCTATGGTGCGCATTGAGGTGGACTGCCTTGTCGACGCCTCGGCCGATCGATGAGGTCGCTCATCGATCGAGGCGCACGACGAGTCGAAAGAAGATGCCAAGGTGAAGCAAACCGAAGAAGACCCGATCACGATCGCCATCGTCGACGATCACCGGATGCTCCTGGCCGCGCTCACCGAATGGATCAGGAGCGCCGCCGATGACATCGAGATGGTCGCCGCCGTGCCCACCTGGCCCGAGCTGCTCACTCACGAGCGCTTCCCGGTCGATGTCGTGCTGCTCGACCTCGACCTGAAAGACAACATCCCCGTCTCCATCAAGCTGCAGGCCCTCAAGGCCGCTGGCGTGCGCACCATGCTGATGAGCGCGTACTCCGACCCGAACGTGGTGCGGGAGGCCCTTGCCGCCG
This sequence comes from Humibacter antri, assembly GCF_054777235.1. Classification (NCBI taxonomy): domain Bacteria; kingdom Bacillati; phylum Actinomycetota; class Actinomycetes; order Micrococcales; family Microbacteriaceae; genus Humibacter; species Humibacter antri. The sequence goes on from NZ_BAAHAW010000028.1 coordinate 8,791, forward strand.
GGGCCCAGGGGTACATCGTCAAGAGCGAGACGGCCGACATGATCGTGGAGGCCATCCGCACGGCGATGCGCGGCGACTCGTTCATCTCCGAGGAGCTCGATGTCGCCCTCAGCCAGACCACGACGGGCTCGCCGAAGCTGAGCGCGCAGGAACGCCGTGTCATGGCGTTGTACGGCGCAGGCGAGCCGGTGAAGTCGGTCGCGTTCAAGCTCGGCATCTCCGACGAGACCGCGAAGAGCTACCTCAAGCGCATCCGCGAGAAGTACCGGGTCGCCGGCTTCGACGTCGGCACCAAGGTGGCGCTGCGCAAGCGCGCCATCCTCGACGGAATCCTGCTGCAGAACGACTGACGTTCAGCGTTCCTGCGACTGGAGCGCGGCTTCGAGCCGTTCGACCTTGCCGGTCAGCTCGCCGGTGCGACCGGGACGGATGTCCGCCTTCAGCACCAGCGCGACGCGCGAGCCGTACGCGCCGACGGCATCCGTAGCGCGCTTGATCACCTCGAAGACTTCGTCCCATTCACCCTCGATCGTGGTGAACATGGAGTCGGTACGGTTCGGGAGTCCGGACTCGCGCACGATGCGAACGGCGGCCGCGACCGCGTCGTGCACCGAGTCGTCCGTGCTGCCGGCACCGCCGGCGGCGGGAGCACCGCTTGGGGCGACGGAGAATGCGACGAGCATGATGTTTCCTTTCGCTTGACTTCGACAAGTCGCTCGGCCTGAGCCGGGCACTCGGCGGAACAGGTCACTTGCCCTGCTCGGGGAAGAGCTCCTCGACAGGCGGCGGAGCGGGCGACGCATCCGGCGCAGGCGCCTCCACGCCGTCGGCGAGGGGCCATGAGCCGGTTCCCGATCCGCTGGCGGCGACGGCTTGCGCGGGCTGCCGCCGGGCAGCCATCGTTCGCGCGCTTCCGGTGCACCACAACGCGACGACGGCCCAGCCGAGCAACACGAACAGCATGACGTTGCGCGCCGTGACGGCCGCGATCATCCAGGCGTTGAGATACAGCACCTGCAGGTACAGGTACGGGTAGAACAGCTGGGTGAGCGCCGCCGTCACCCCGACCAGCACAGCCGGCGTGCGGAAGCGCCTGCCTGCCGTCAGGATGCCCAGGATGACCGGCACGGCCAGCCAGTCGATGTACTGCGGCGACCCCACCTTGTTGAACGCGATGAGCGCCGTCACGATCGCCAGTGACAGCTGCGGCAGCACGAGGGCCGACGGCGCCTTGCGCACCACGGCACGCACACCGATCAGGGTCACGACGATGACGGCGATCGCGAGGGCGGGCGTCATGGCCGCGCTCGCGGCGGTGATCCAGCGGCTTCCGGTGAGCTGGAACGTCAACAACTGCTGGTCGTAATAGACGATGATGCCGGGCGCGTGCAGCGCTGCCGCCCACAGCCACGGCGCACTGATCGGCGCCTCGATCTGAAGACCCCGCCCCGTCTGCTGCGTCACGAAGCCGAACAGATCGGATGCTCCGCCGAACGCGATCGCCACGATCGAGATGACGGCGCTCGTGATGAACACGTAGCCGACCACGAGCCAGCGCCGCCGCATCGCCACGACGGCGGCCAGCACGATGCCGGCCGGCCACACCTTGATCCACATGGCCACCGCGAGCAGCACGGATGCGACGCGCGGTCGGGCGGCAAGCCAGACCACCGCGACGATCGCGATCGCCACCGACACGGCATCCAGCCGGCCGACCGCGATCGGACCGAGCAGCAGCAGGAACGCGAGCCACCACCATGCTGCCGTCAGAGCGCGACCGTGCCCCCGAGCGGTCAGCACCACGAAGGCGACCACGTCGACGATGGTCACCATCGCGAGCCACGCGACGACGTAGCCGCCGGCACCCGCGATCAGTGGGATGAGCACAGGCACCATGGCCAGAAGCGGATACACCCACGGAGCGGTGACACCCATGAAGGCATAACCGTGCTGGGCCAGTTGCGCCCACGGCAGATACACGATGGTCACGTCGCCGAGCGGCATGCCGTCGCCGAACAGGGCGAGCAGCCACAGCACCACGTGAACGAGCAGGAACGCACCCCAGAGCGCGTACACATTGCCCCTGATCCGTAGCAGCGACTGCCCCGGGTTCAGGCGTTGCGACGGTGCTCCGCCTTGCCGCTCATCGCTCTGCGCCTCGGTGGCGGCGGGGCCTGCGGCATCGGTCGCGGTGTCGGTCGCCATAGTGATTCATGCTATCGATCCGAAGCGTGCCGGCCCCCAGGATCCCCTCCGCGCAGCGTTCGGCCCACGACCGCCGGCAGCGCTTCGGCGAGGTCGAGTGCCATCAGCGGCCCACCGTCGCGGGCTCCGGTCACGGCCTTCGCTGCGGCTCCGTGCAGGGCCGCGGCCGTTGCCGCGAGTGCGGCGAGCACGTCGTGTCCGTCACGGGCGATGGCGGCCGCGTGCGTCGCGACGAGAGCGCCGAGGATGCCGCCCAGCACGTCGCCGCTGCCCGCGGTGGCCAACCATCCGGCGCCCGGCCCGGTCGAGACGTCGATCGAGTCGCCGCCGGGAGCGGCCACGTGCGTGATGTGTCCCTTCAGCAGCACGGTGGCGCCGGTGGCGCCGGCAGCGCGAACGGCCCAAGCGCGGGCATCCGCCGAGACCTCCTCTGCCGACGCCGTCACGCCATGCGCCTCGAGCACCCTGGCGAGCTCGCGGTAGTGCGGGGTGATGACGACAGGGCCGGTCGCCGAGCCGATCAGGTCGAGAGCGCCGGCGTCGACGACGACGGGAACATCCTGCTCCAGCGCCGCGTGCAGTCGGTGCGTGTTGGCGCGGTCGCGGTGCGCGGCATCCATTCCCGAGCCGAGAAGCCACGCCTGCACACGCCCCGACGCGGTCACCGTCTCCGGCCTGCACTGCAGCACGAGGCGCGCCGGAACCTCGTCACCCAGGTAGCGGACCATGCCGACCCCGGTTCGGGATGCCGCTTGCACGCCGAGGACCGCGGCTCCCGGGTATTCGTCCGAACCGGTGACGACGCCGAGCACGCCTCTGCTGTACTTGTCGGCATCCGCGCCGGGAACGTCGATCCACTGTTCGCAGTCCGGGAGGGTCCAACGCTTGCCGGGCACCGATTCCCCGTCGTCGCTCATGCCTTCACGATAGGTTGGCAGGCGTTCGAATGAACCCGAAGGAGAGCCGAGTGTCCCTTTCCCTTCCCGGCCGAGTGGTCATCTTCGACTATGGCGAGGTCATCTCGCTCACGCCGACCGCGGCGGATAGGGAGGCGCTGATCGAGATCGCCGGGGTCGATCGTGACGCGTTCTGGCCCTCGTACTGGAAGTACCGCGACGAGCTCGACCAGGGCACGCTGAGCACCCACGATTACTGGCGACGCGTTCAGGCGGACACCGGAGCGCGCTGGTCGGAGAGCACACTGCATCTGCTCTGGGTGACGGACTTCCGGGGCTGGCTCAGCGTGGACACCGGCACGATCGACGTGCTCGTCGACCTGCGCGACGGCGGCACGCGCCTGGCCCTGCTCTCCAACGCCGGAGCCGACTTCGGCAGCTATTTCCGGCGGGGGCTCATCGGGTCTCTGTTCGAGCGCGTGTTCGTCTCCGGCGAGCTGCTGCTCGTGAAACCGGATGCCGCGATCTTCCAGCACGCATTGGATGAACTCGGCATCGCCGCCGCGGACGCCGTGTTCATCGACAACAAGCCGGAGAATGTCGAGGGCGCCGAAGCGCTCGGCATCACCGGTCACGTCTTCACCGGTGCGAGCGGTCTGCGCGCGTTCCTCGAATCACTCGCATAGGCGGGAGCAGGGCAGGCATCCGCGGTCGTCGCCTCCGCACACGGATGCCGTCTCGCTCGCTTCGCTCACGACCGCCGGGTCGCGTCCTGCACTTCCCCCACGAGCTCTTCGATGATGTCTTCCAGGAACACGACGCCGAGCGTCTCGTCGTCTTGTCCGATCGTGCGACCGACGTGTCCGCCTGAGCGACGCATGATCGCGAGCGCGTCTTCGATGTCGGATTCGGGCTTCAACGGCAGGAGCCGGTGGAACCGCCAGGCGGGAATGGGCTCGTTGTACCCGTCGAGTTCGAGGTCGAGAACGTCTTTGAGGTGCACGTACCCGATCGGCTCGCCGGTGGAATCCACGATCACATAGCGGGAGAAGCCGTGCTTCGCCACGGCGCGATCGACGTCGGACGGGGTCGCTGTCTCGGGGAGGCACACCAACGTCTGCAGATCGAGTGCGACATCCGCCACCTTCTTGGCAGAGAACTCGAAGGCATTGCTGAGCGTGCCGGTGCGGTCGGTGAGCACGCCCTCCCGAGTGGACTGGTCGACGATGGTGGCCACCTCGTCGAGCGTGAACGTGCTGACGGCTTCGTCGACGGGTGTGACGCCGAAGATGCGCACGATGCCGTTCGAGAGGGAGTTCAGGGTGACGACGATCGGCTTGAAGACGCGCGCGATGCCGACGAGCGGCGGTGCCAGCAGCAGTGCCGCGCGGTCCGGGAGCGAGAACGACAGGTTCTTGGGCACCATCTCTCCGAAGACGACGTGCAGGAAGGTGACCAGCACCAGGGCGATCACGAACGCGATACCTGCGATCCAGTCATCCGAGAGTCCGGTGAGCTTCAGCGGCTCCTCGAGCACGTGGTGGATGGCCGGCTCGGAGACGTTCAGGATCAGCAGCGAGCAGACGGTGATGCCGAGCTGGGTCGTGGCCAGCATGAGCGTGGCGTGCTCCATGGCCCAGAGCGCGGTGCGGGCGGCGCGGCCGCCGTGCTCGGCCTGCGGCTCGATCTGCGAGCGGCGCGCCGACATGACGGCGAATTCGGCACCGACGAAGAACGCGTTGCCCGCCAAGAGCACGAAGAGCAGCACGATGCCCACCCAGTCAGGCACGATCAGCCTCCCGTCCGTGTTCCGGAGCTCGGTCAGCGGGTTGCTCGGCCGTTCGGTCGGTAGGGTGCTCGGCGCCTCGCCCGGCGCGTGACTCCCTGATCGCGTTCTCGCCGGGCTCCTCGGCGCGCACGGCAGCATTTCGGCGCTCCGTGTAGCGAGCCGGATCGGTGCCGGGGTCCGGCGTGAACCTCAGCTGGTCGACGCGTCTGCCCTCGAGTCGCTCGACTCGGAGCGTTCCTGAATCGACGCGCACCTCGTCGCCGACCACCGGCAGCCGGTCGAGCTCGTTCATCACGAACCCGGCGACCGTCTCGTACGGTCCTTCCTCGGGAATCTCGATACCGGTGCGATCCTCGAGTTCGTCGGGCCGGAGCATCCCGGAGATCGTTATGGATCCCGCGCCGCGCACGATGTCGGCTCGAGCATGATCGTGCTCGTCGGCCACGTCGCCGACGAGCTCCTCGACGAGGTCTTCGAGGGTGGCGACGCCCGCCGTTCCGCCGTACTCGTCGACGACGACGGCCATCTGATAGCCCTTGCCGCGGAGCTCCCCGAGCAGGGTGTCGAGGGTCATCGTCTCCGGCACACGCACGGCATCCGTCTGCAGAGCGGATGCCGGCACCAGCGCCCTGCGCTCGATCGGCACCGAGACGGCCTGCTTCACGTGCACGATGCCGACGATGTCATCGAGGCGACCGTCGATCACCGGAAAGCGCGAGAACCCTGTGCGCCGCGCGAGCGCGAGCACCTCCGTCGCCGGATCGGACCTCTGCACGCTGGCGACGCGTGGGCGCGGGGTCATGACGTCGGATGCCGTGTGCTCGGAGAACCGGAGCGTGCGGCCGAGCAGTGTGGCCGTGTCCGACTCGAGAAGCCCGGCGCTGGCGGAGCGCCGCACGAGGGATGCCAGCTCTTCCGCACTGCGTGCGCCGGACAGCTCCTCCTTGGGCTCGACACCGAACAGTCGCAGCACCCCGTTCGCACTCGCGTTCAGCACGAACACCGCAGGCCGGAACACGGTCGTGAAGGCGGCCTGGAACGGGATGACGACCTTGGCCGTCGCCCGCGGAAGCGCCAGCGCGAAGCCCTTCGGCACGAGCTCGCCGAGGATCATCGACACGAGCGTGGCGATGAGGATGCCGATGATGGTTCCGATCGCCGGCACGGCGCCGGACGGAATCCCGACCGAGGAGAGCGGCCCGGCCAGCAGCGACGAGATGGAGGGCTCCATGAGATACCCGGTGAGCAGCGTCGTGAGCGTGATGCCGAGTTGCGCACTGGAGAGATGCGTCGAGGTGATCTTGAGCGCAACGATCGTCATGGCGAGCCGGGTCTCGCCGCGATCGCGCCGCGCCTCCAGGTCGGCCCGGTCGAGGTTCACCAACGCGAATTCGCTGGCGACGAAGAACCCGGTGCCGATGGTGAGCACCAGCCCGGCGGCGAGCATGAGCCATTCCGACACGGCCGTCACCGCCTCCGACCGCGCCGCTCACCGGCGCTCGACATCCGGTGGCTCGAAAACGTGGGCGAACTGGCAGAAGGAGGGTCGTCCATTGTCCTCGAAAGTATACCGGCGGGCGTCCGGTGCACCCCGTGCGCGTCCCGGACGAGGCCGCGCTACGCCGTCCGTGCTGTCCGCATTGTCCCCTTCTGCGCTGTCCCGGCTCCCGTTGTGCCCATCCACGCGGACCCGGCGCGCACGGTGCCCATCCATGCGGACCCGGCGCGCACGGTGCCCATCAGTGAACCGCTACCGGAATCGACATCCGCTACACGAAAAGCCTGTGGCGAACGCCGATAGATGTAGCGGATGCCGATCCATGTCACGGTGGCGGGCGCCGAAGCCTAGCGCGGATGCCGATTCGTGCAGCCTCTGGCCAGGATCCATCCCCCGGGGGTGCGCCTGGTGATCACACTCGCCCTCCCCAGCCCAGCGAAGTCGCTCCACATCCACAGAGCGACGTCACGCAATCTGGGACGGCACGGCCCTTGGGCACCATATGCGTGTGTCCCTTACCGAACCGAACAATCTGACGATCGTGCGACGACGCGACCAGCTCGATCTCACCGACGACCGACGACGCCGGCGATCGATTGCGTCGGGCGCCTGGGCTCGGATAGCCGCGGGCAGTTACGTACGGACTGCCGAGTGGAGGGCGCTGCGGCCCATCGAGCAGCATCGGATACGCGTGGGCGAGGCACTACGACGCATCCGGCCGGGTGCCGTGATCTCCCACCGAGCGGCGGCCGCACACCACGGCATCGACGTACTCGGCGCCTGGCCGGACTTCGTCGACGTCATCGTCGACCACGCATCCGGCGGTCGGTCGACCGGTGCGATTCGCCGGCACGCGACGGGGCTGGCAGGCGTTCGAACGGAACCGATGGGCGAGCACGAGGTGACCGCTCCGGCCCAGACAGCACTCGACCTGGCTCGCACACTGCCGTTCGTCACCGCAGTGACCGCAGTCGACCAGGCGATCTGGACCGGGCGATCCGGCGGTCCGCTGACGACCCTCGGCGAGATCGTCGAGCTTCTGGATGCCGATGGGCCACGGCGCGGGGATGCAAAGGCCCGCCGCGTGCTGGAGTTCGGCAATCCCCTATCCTCGAATGTCCGTGAGTCGCAGAACTTCGTCGTCCTTGTGGCACTGGGCTTTCCTCGACCGATTGTGCAGTACCGGCGCGTTTTGCGCAGCGGCCGGCTCGCGATCGCCGACCTCTACTTCGAGGAAGCGGATCATTGGAGCGAGATCGACGGCCGTGGCAAGTACCTCAGCCCGGAATTCGGCGCTGAACGCGATCCCGGAGAGATCGTGATCGATGAGAAGAACCGCGAGAACGAGATCCGCCGCGAGGTTCGCGGGTTCTCCCGGTGGGAGGCGACCGAGGCCGACCGGCCGCGTGCCATCTACGACGTCCTCACGCAGGACGGGCTGCGCTCGTCCAAACCCCGTCCGTGAGTGCACCACTCGGTCGCGGTCCTGCGCACTCGTCTCGCGTACGGACGTCGTCCATCACTCAGCATCGAGTCCCCGCTACACGAATCGGCGTACGCCACAGAAGCGCGACCGTCTCCCGCCACAGCAATCGGCATCCGCTACACAGATCGGCACCCGCCATAGGAACAACCTGTCGCGGATGCCGATCGGTGTAGCGCAAAGCTCTCGCGTTCGTCCCGCGCACTCTGACGAGAGGAGCACCGAGATCGCGCGGCCGAGCGGAGCGAGTCCGGCGGCCGGGCGGAGCGAGTCCGGCGGCCGAGCGGAGCGAGTCCGGCGGCCGGGGCACAAAGCCCGCGATCGAGCGGCACGAAGCGCTCGACGACGCGGTGTCACCAGCTGACGGGGAGCGCCTTGCCCTCCTCATAGCCGGCCGCGGACTGGATGCCCACCAGCGCGCGGTCATGGAACTGCTTCAGCGTGCGCGCGCCCGCGTACGTGAACGAGCTGCGCAGCCCGGTCGTGATCATGTCGAGCAGGTCTTCCACCGAGGGGCGCAGCGGGTCGAGGTAGATGCGCGAGCTGGAGATTCCCTCTGCGAAGAGCTCCTTGCGAGCGCGCTCGTAGGGGTCGAGCCGCTCGAAGCGCTGCTGTACGGCCTTGGTGGATGCCATCCCCCAGCTCTCCTTGTAGAGCCCGCCCGTCTCATCCGCCTGAAGTCGCCCAGGCGCCTCGACCGTGCCCGCGAACCACGACCCGATCATGACGGATGCCCCGCCCGCCGCCAGCGCGAGCGCCACGTCGCGCGGATACCGCACGCCGCCATCCGCCCAGACGTGCGCACCGAGCTCGCGCGCCGTCTCCGATGTCTCCAGCACGGCGGAGAACTGGGGCCGGCCGACCGCCGTCATCATGCGTGTCGTGCACATAGCACCAGGGCCGACGCCGACCTTGACGATGTCCGCCCCCGCCGAGACCAGATCCCGCACCGCCTGGTCGGTCACCACGTTGCCGGCAGCGATCGGGACGCCCAGTCGAAGCTTCGCAACGGCGTGGATGGCCCTGCGCATCGCATCCTGGTCGCCGTGCGCCGTATCGAGCACCAGTACGTCCACGCCCGACGACACGAGCGCCCGTGCCCGGCCGGTGACGTCGCCGTTGATGCCGATCGCCGCGGCGATGCGCAGCCTGCCGTGCGCGTCCAGCGCCGGCCGGTAGATCGTGGAGCGCAGCGCGCTCGTCCGGCTCAGGGTGCCGACGACACGGCCGTGGTCGAGAACGGGCGCGAAATCCAGATCGGCCGCCTCCAGCAGGTCGAACGCCGCACGGGCATCCGGAACGTCTTCGGCGTCGATCGACGGAAGCGAGCCGTGCAGCAACTCGCCCAAACGGGCGTCGGGAAGCGCGCCGGCGAGGTCGAGGGCTGCGAGGCAACCGATGTACTTGCCGGTGTCGTCGTGGAGCACGATGCCGTGACCGGGCAGCGGCGGAACGACGGCCAGCGCCTGCTCGACGGTCTCGTCGGGGCTCATCGCGAACGGCGAGTCGAAGATCGCCGGCTGCGCCTTCACCCAGTCGATGGCCGCTTCGAGGTCTTGCGGATGCATGTCCTGCGGCAGCACCGCGAGCCCTCCGCGTCTCGCGAGGGTGGCCGCAAGGCGCGGCCCGGTGACGGAGTTCATGTTCGCCGAGACGATCGGGATGCTCGCACCGGTCCCGTCTTCGGGAGCGAGTGAGACATCCATACGGCTTGTCACATTCGAGCGGCTGGGCACCAGGAACACGTCCGAGTAGGTCAGGTCGTGCGTCGGGGCCGTTCCATAGAACTGCATGAGGCCAACGTTACGTGTCTCATTGCCGCGCGGGCAGACACGGTACGGAGACGATTCGATTAGGCTTGATCCCTGGCCGGAACGGCCGTCACCTGTGCCCTCAGCGACCGTCGTTCCGATGCAGATTGCCATCAACGAAGAGAGTGGGCGAAACGGCTGTGTCGAGCCAGTTGACCGGTGTAGGAACAGACGAGGGAGCGTCGGGAGAATTCGGAGCCAACGAGTGGCTCGTCGACGAGTTGTACGAGCAGTACATCGCCGACAAGAACTCGGTGGACAAGTCCTGGTGGCCCATCCTCGAGACCTACACGCCCGGCAAGACCGCCGCGGCCGCCCCTCCGGCCGAATACGCCGGGCCCACTGAGACGGAGCAGGCGAAGGTCCCCGCTCCGACCCAGCAGCCTGCGACTCAGCCGCCTGCGACCCAGCAGACGGCGACCCCGCAGGCTCCCCCCGCACCCGCGGCGCCTTCGACCCAGCAGGCTGCAACCCTGCAGGCCCCACCGGCACCGGTGGCGCCTCCGCCCGCGGCACCGGCAGAACCCGTGGCACCGGCAGCCCCCGCTGCATCGGCAGCCCCCGCTGCATCGGCAGAATCCCCGGCTCCGACGGCACCCGCCACGCAGCCCGTCGCCCGCACCACCTCCATCGCGCCGCGGCCCGCGCCCGTGCCCGCCGATGCTCCGGTCACCGCCCCGCAGGGGGTCGTGCGTGATGGCGAGAAGGCTCCCGACGAGCCGAAGCCGGTCGTGACGCCGCTTCGCGGCATGGCCAAGACGCTGGCCGGCAACATGGATGTCAGCCTCACGGTTCCGACGGCGACGAGCGTGCGCACCATCCCGGCGAAGCTGATGATCGACAACCGCATCGTCATCAACAACCATCTCGGGCGCACCCGCGGCGGCAAGGTCAGCTTCACCCACCTCATCGGCTGGGCGCTCGTGCAGGCGCTCAAGAACTTTCCGAGCCAGAACGTCTTCTACGACGTGGTGGACGGCAAGCCGTCGGTGGTGTCCCCCGCGCACATCGGCCTCGGCATCGCCATCGACATCCCGAAACCGGACGGCTCGCGAGCCCTGCTCGTCCCGGCCATCAAACGCGCCGAGTCCCTCACCTTCGGCGAGTACCTGGCGGCGTACGAAGACCTGGTCAAGCGCGCCAGAGCCAACAAGCTGACGGCGGATGACTTCAGCGGCGCCAGCATCTCGCTCACGAACCCCGGCGGCATCGGCACGGTGCACTCTGTTCCGCGTCTGATGAAGGGTCAGGGCTGCATCATCGGTGCCGGAGCACTGGAGTATCCGGCGGAGTTCCAGGGGTCGTCCCTGAAGACGCTGACCACGCTCGGCGTCGGCAAGACCATCACGCTCACCAGCACGTACGATCACCGTGTCATCCAGGGCGCCGGGTCTGGAGAGTTCCTGAAGATCGTGCACGAGCTGCTCATCGGCCAGCGCGACTTCTACGAAGACATCTTCGCGGCGCTGCGCATCCCGTACGACCCGATCCACTGGGCTGAGGACATCAGTGTCGACCTCGCCAGTTCGGTCGACAAGACGGCGCGCGTGCAGGAACTCATCAACGCGTTCCGCGTGCGCGGTCACCTGATGGCCGACATCGACCCACTGGAGTACAAGCAGCGCACGCACCCCGATCTCGACATCGCCACTCACGGCCTCACGTTCTGGGACCTCGACCGGCAGTTCGTCACCGGGCGCTTCGGCGGTGACAAGCGCACCATGCTGCTGCGCGATATCCTCGGCGTACTTCGCGACTCGTACTGCCGCACCGTCGGCATCGAGTACATGCACATCCAGGATCCGGCCCAGCGCAAATGGGTTCAGGATCACGTCGAGGTGCCGTACGAGAAGCCGACGCACGACGAACAGCTGCGCATCCTGGGCAAGCTGAACGAAGCCGAGGCGTTCGAGACGTTCCTGCAGACGAAGTACGTCGGGCAGAAGCGATTCAGCCTCGAGGGCGGCGAGTCCACCATCGCGCTTCTGGATGCCGTGCTGCAGGAGGCCGCGCAGGACGGACTCGACGAGGTCGCCATCGGGATGGCGCACCGCGGCCGGCTCAACGTGCTCACCAACATCGCAGGCAAGACCTACGGCCAGATCTTCCGCGAGTTCGAGGGAACCCAGGACCCGCGGACCGTCGGCGGGTCAGGCGACGTGAAGTACCACCTGGGCACCGAGGGCACCTTCACAGGCGCGAACGGCGAGGAGATCGCCGTCTACCTGGCCGCCAACCCGTCGCATCTCGAAGTGGTCGACGGCGTGCTGGAGGGCATCACCCGCGCGAAGCAGGACCGCCGGCCGGCCGGCACGTTCCTGACGCTGCCGATCCTGATTCACGGAGATGCCGCGATGGCAGGGCAGGGCATCGTCGTCGAGACGATGCAGATGTCGCAGCTGCGCGCGTACCGCACAGGCGGCACGATCCACCTCAACATCAACAACCAGGTCGGATTCACCACGCCGCCGAGCGAAGGCCGCTCCTCGGTGTACGCGACCGATGTGGCGAAGGCGATCCAGGCGCCCATCTTCCACGTGAACGGCGACGACCCCGAGGCCGTCGTGCGGGTGGCCCAGCTGGCCTTCCAGTTCCGTCAGGAGTTCAAGAAAGACGTCGTCATCGACCTCATCTGCTACCGCCGCCGCGGGCACAACGAGGGCGACGACCCGTCGATGACGCAGCCGCTGATGTACAACCTCATCGAGGCGAAGCGCTCCGTGCGCCGTCTTTACACGGAGGCGCTGGTCGGCCGCGGCGACATCTCCGAGGAGGAGTACGAGCAGGCGCACAAAGACTTCCAGGAGCGTCTGGAACGTGCGTTCGCCGAGACCCACGCCGCGCAAACCGGTTCGATCCCCGTCGTCTCCGGCGACCCGGAAGCCATCAACGACCTGGAGCGCCCCGATTCGCAACAGGATGCCGCGCGTGGCGAACTCGCGACGACCGGCGTCTCCGATGCGGTCATCCAGACCATCGGGCAGGCGTTCGACAACCCGCCGGCCGGTTTCACGGTGCACACCAAACTGCAGCAGTTGCTCGCCAAACGCTTCGAGATGACCAAGAGCGGCGGCATCGACTGGGCGATGGGCGAACTGCTCGCCCTCGGATCGTTGCTGCTGGAAGGCACCCCGGTGCGTCTCGTCGGCCAGGACTCGCGCCGCGGCACGTTCGTGCAGCGCCAGGCGGTTCTGCACGACCGGGTGAACGGCCAGGAGTGGCTGCCGCTGGCCAACCTCAGCGACAACCAGGCCAAGTTCTGGATCTACGATTCGCTGCTCAGCGAGTACGCCGCGATGGGCTTCGAGTACGGCTACTCCGTGGAGCGGCCGGATGCCCTGGTGGCGTGGGAGGCGCAGTTCGGCGACTTCGCCAACGGCGCGCAGACCGTTATCGACGAGTTCATCTCGTCTGCAGAGCAGAAGTGGGGCCAGCGCTCCTCGCTCGTCCTGCTGCTTCCGCACGGCTACGAGGGCCAGGGACCCGACCATTCGTCGGCGCGTATCGAGCGCTACCTTCAGCTGTGTGCCGAGGACAACATGACGGTCGCGCGTCCCTCGACGCCGGCGTCATACTTCCACCTGCTGCGCCGGCAGGCATACGCCCGCCCGCGCCGTCCGCTGATCGTGTTCACGCCCAAGGCCATGCTGCGTCTGCGCGGCGCGACGAGCGACGTGGCCGAGTTCACGTCTGGCTCCTTCCGTCCGGTGATCGACGACCCGCGCGCCGTGGACAAGAACGCCGTGAAGCGCGTTCTGCTCATGGCGGGCAAGGTCTACTACGACGTCAAGGCGGAGCTCGAGAAGAACCCCGACGACCGCGTCGCACTGGTGCGGGTCGAGCAGTACTACCCGTTCCCGGGTGACGAGCTGAGGTCGGTTCTGGCGTCGTATCCGGGTGCCGAGTTCTTCTGGTTGCAGGACGAGCCGGAGAATCAGGGCGCCTGGATCTACATGGCGCTGTCGGCCGCGCAGGCCGGACTGCCGCCGTTCGGCGTCTTCTCGCGGGCGGCATCCGCATCCCCCGCCACGGGTTCGGCGAAGCGTCACGCCCAGGAGCAGTCCGACCTGATCAAGCGCTCGGTCGCCTTGTAACGTGAATGCCCGCTCGGCAACGGGCGGGCTTTCACGTTACTCGACGCGACGTCCGCTACTCGACAGGAACAAGGAACGCCTGGTCGTCGTGCGCTTGGGCCAGTCCGGCATCCATGGTCGCCAGAACCGCAACGGGTCGCCCCGATGCCAGGGCCACGAGATAGGCGTCGGTGACCTGGCGGTGACCCGTCACGGTGTTCAGGGCTGCGTCGACGTACGACACGTCATCTGGCCAGAAGACGCAGCGGGGATGCTCGCGCACGGCGCGCCTCATAGCTGAATCACGCATGATTCAGCGGAGACCGCTCCCTCGGACGGGATCCCCGCGCACCCGACGCCTTACACTTCGGCCGGTCCGGCCGACGCGTCTACAGATGAGTCGACTGAATGCTCCGCAGTCGCGCCAGCACCTGCACGCGCAGTTGCTCGGGTGCCGTCTCTTTGCACGCCCGCTGCACGACCTCGGTGAGCACCATGCCCACGTGCACCTCGCCCTGGCAATCGCTGCAGTTCTCCAGGTGCTCGCGGATGTCGGCGGCATCGTCGGCCTGCAGCTCGTGGTGCAGGTACTCCTCGATGTCCTTCTTGGCTTTGTCGCAGCCGCAGTCGCTCATGTGGTGCTCCCGGTGTTCTGCACGGCGTCGGCCTTCTGACGGGCATCCTTCTCGGAGGCCCGAACGGCGCTGTCGTTACTCACAGCACCGCCGTTCCTCACAGCACCGTCGTTCCTCACGGCCCTGAGGCCGCGCTCGTGCGCGTAGTCCGTCAACAGCTCCCTGAGCATCCGCCTGCCACGATGCAGACGGCTCATCACGGTGCCGATAGGGGTCTTCATGATGTCAGCGATCTCCTGGTAGGAGAAACCCTCGACGTCGGCGAGATACACCGCCAGGCGGAAGTCCTCGGGGATCGCCTGCAGCGCGTTCTTCACGTCGGAGTCGGGAAGGTGGTCGATCGCCTCCGCCTCAGCTGAACGTGATGTCACCGACGTGGCCGATGCAGCGCCGCCGAGCTGCCAGTCCTCGAGCTCATCGATCGGGTTCTGGTAAGGCTCGCGCTGCTTCTTGCGGTACGTGTTGATGAAGGTGTTCGTCAGGATGCGGTACAGCCAGGCTTTGAGGTTGGTGCCCTGCTTGAACTGACCGAACGCCGCGTACGCTTTGACGAACGTCTCCTGCACGAGGTCCTGCGCATCTGCTGGGTTGCGCGTCATGCGCAACGCCGCCGCGTACAACTGGTCCATGAACGGGATCGCCTGCTCTTCGAACAGGGCGGCGACGTCCTGGACTGATTCGTCGCGAGTGTTTTCCTCGTGTGGAGTCGACATCACGGCCCAGTCTAGGACGGGCATCTGCACGATCCGTCCGGGACTCGAGACGTCGATCGCGGCACGCATCCGTTCATCGGTGGCGGAACACAGCGACGGAGTCGTCAGCGGGGCTTCCAGCAGCGCCTGCGCCATCCGTGCATTCACCTCCGCGATTCATCCGGCCGATCGATACTCTTGACAAGCGATGTTGATCTCGAAATATTCCGCACCGGACTTCGATCCCTACGGTGACCAGAAGCCCGAGGAGCCGGATGCCCTCTGGGCGGCCCCCACGGCCTCCGGCCCCCTGAGCGCGCGCCTCGCACTGCCAGGCTCGAAGTCCATCACGAGCCGGGAACTCGTGCTGGCGGCCCTTGCAGATGCCCCTTCGCTGCTGCGTGCCCCGCTGCGCTCGCGCGACAGCGCGAACATGATCACCGCACTGCGCGCCCTCGGCGCCCGTATCGAAGAACGAGACGGTGCAGGACAGTTCGGTCCCGACCTTCTGGTCACGCCCGGCGAACTCACCGGGAGCACCACGATCGACTGCGGGCAGGCCGGTACGGTGATGCGCTTCGTGCCTCCGGTCGCGGCGTTGGCGCTCGGTCCCACCACGTTCGACGCCGACGACTCCGCACGGGGGCGCCCGATGGGCGGTGTCGTCATGGCGCTACGCGCCCTGGGCGTCGACATCGACGACGATGGCCGCGGCGGGCTCCCGTTCACCGTGCACGGCACGGGCGGGGTGAACGGGGGCGCGATCGAGATCGATGCGTCGGCATCCAGCCAGTTCGTCTCGGCTCTGCTGCTGTCGGCCGCGCGATTCGACGAGGGCCTCCGGCTCACGCATGTCGGCGACCGGTTGCCGAGCCTTCCGCACATCGAGATGACGATCGACGCGCTCACCCACCGCGGAGTGGCGGTGCAGAGCACCCGTGCGGGCGAATGGGTCGTGGAGCCGGCCCTCATCGGCGGCCGCGACGTCGACATCGAGCCCGACCTCTCCAACGCTGCACCGTTCCTCGCCGCAGCCCTAGTGACCGGAGGCAGCGTCACGGTGACCGGGTGGCCGGATGCCACGACGCAGGTCGGTGCCGACCTGGCGGGCATCCTGCCGGCGTTCGGTGCCACCGTGGAGCATTCGGACGGCACGCTGACCGTGCGCGGCGGCGACGGCATCCGCGGCGTGGAACTCGACCTGACGACCGGCGGCGAGCTCGCTCCGACCGTCGCGGCCCTCGCCGCACTGGCGGACTCCCCCAGCACCATCACCGGCATCGGACACATCCGCCATCACGAGACGGACCGGCTCGCGGCGCTCGGCACCGAGATCCGCGCACTCGGCGGCGAGGTCGACGAGCTGGAAGACGGGCTGAGGATCACGCCGCGACCTCTGCACGGTGGCGTCTGGCGCAGCCATGACGACCATCGCATGTCGACCAGCGGCGCCCTCATCGGGCTGGCCGTGCCGGGCATCCGCATCGAGAACATCGAGGCGACGCACAAGACGCTTCCGCAGTTCACCGAGCTGTGGCAGGGGATGGTCGGCCGTGCCATCGTCTCGGACGCACGGCCGGCGACGACGTGAGCGGAGTGCACGCCGCGTGAGCTGGTGGGACACCGACGACGACGACGAGCCGTACGGCGAGTACGACGAGTCGTCGGTACGGGTTCGCCCCAACCCGAAGGGCAGTCGTCCGCGCACGAAGACCCGCCCGGAGCACGAGGACGCCGTCGTCGGCCGCGTGCTGGGCGTCGATCGCGGACGCTACACGGTGCTTATCGACGAGAGCACGACCGGCGAGCACGAGGCGATCGCAGCCCGGGCGAGCGAACTGCGCAAGCAAGCCGTCGTCACCGGCGACCGCGTCGATCTGGTCGGCGATGCCAGCGGGGAGGAAGGGACGCTCGCCCGTATCGTGCGCATCCGCGATCGCAGCACGCTGCTGCGCCGCAGCGCCGATGACACGGATGCCGTGGAGCGCGTCATCGTCGCGAACGCCGACCAGATGCTCATCGTGGTGGCCGCAGCGAACCCCGAGCCACGCACAAGGCTCGTCGACCGCTACCTCGTCGCCGCGTACGACGCCGGCATCTCTCCGCTACTCGTCGTCACGAAGACGGATCTCGCCGATCCGGCAGCGTTTCTCGAGAACTTCGCAGGGCTGGACCTTCCGGTGTTCCTCAGCTCATCGGCCGGGGAACGCGACCATGCACGCGGCGCACCCGCAAGTGCTGCGCAGACCAGGGCCACCGCCGACGGCATCCCACTCGATGAGCTGTTCCACGCACTGGCCGGCCACGACACCGTCGCCGTCGGGCACTCCGGCGTGGGCAAGTCGACGCTCGTCAACGCACTCGTGCCGGGGGCAGACCGTGCCATAGGCCACGTGAACGAGGTGACCGGAAGGGGCAGGCACACATCGTCCTCGACCGTATCGCTGCGCATGCGCTCGCCCCACGGCGACGGCTGGATCATCGACACCCCCGGCGTGCGCTCGTTCGGGCTCGGTCACGTCGCCCCTGCCAACATCCTGCGCTCGTTCACCGACCTGGCCGCGATCGCAGAGAACTGCCCGCGCGGCTGCACCCATCTACCCGACGCGCCGGATTGCGCGATCGTCGAGGCTGTGGATGCCGGTGAGCTCGGCGAGCGCGGCCACGCGCGTCTCGACTCGCTGCAGCGGCTCCTGGCCACGTTCGCCTGAGCAAGCATCCGCAGATTGGCAATATGTCTGACCAATAGTGCATCGGATTGCGATCAGGCCGCGACGTCGTGGCAGGATTGGGCTTAAACATCCGACCAATCTTCACGTCTGGAGTGTCATGCACGAGCGCTTCGCCCGTTCCGAGTGGTTCCGTCACGACCGGTTCGGCCTGTTCATCCACTGGGGCGCATACGCCGTTCCGGCACGCGGCGAGTGGGTGCGCTCGTTCGAGCGGATCAGTGTCGAGGACTATCAACGGCACGTGGACGCGTTCCAGCCCGACTCGTTCGATCCCGGCGCGTGGGCCGATGCCGCGGTGGCCGCGGGCATGAAGTACGCCGTGCTCACGGCCAAGCACCACGACGGATTCTGCCTCTTCGACTCGCAGCTCACCGACTACAGCACCGTGCACAACGGGCTCGGTCGCGACGTCGTGGCCGAATTCCTCGATGCATTCCGCTCGCGCGGCCTCAAGGTCGGGCTGTACTACTCACTGCTGGACTGGCACCACCCCGACTACCCGGCGTACGGCGACGCGCATCATCCGATGCGCGAGGAGGCCTCGTGGAAGGACCGCACGTACGACTTCGACCGCTATCTGGAGTACCTGCACGGCCAGGTGCGTGAGTTGTGCACACGGTACGGGCAGCTGGACATCTTGTGGTTCGACTTCTCGTACGACGACATGACGGCCGAGAAGTGGCGGGCGAAGGAGCTCGTCGAGATGGTGCGCGAGTTGCAGCCGAACGTGCTCATCGACAACCGGCTGGAGGCATCCGGCTCGCAGAAGGGCAGCATCGTCACGGATGCCCCCACGCCGTTCAGCGGAGACTTCGCGTCGCCCGAGCAGATCATTCCCACCGATGGCGTGCGCACCGACAGCGGCGAACCCGTTCCGTGGGAGGCGTGCGTCACGCTGAACAACCACTGGGGGTACAACGCGTTCGACTCGCTCTGGAAGCCGTCTGAGCTGGTCGTGCGCAAGCTCGCGGAGTGCGTCTCGAAGGGCGGCAACCTGCTCCTGAACGTCGGACCGGATGCCCGGGGCCGCTTCCCGCAGCCGGCCGTCGACGTCCTGCGCGAGGTCGGCGCATGGCTGCGCGAGAACGGCGAGAGCATCTACGGAGCGGGCGCCAGCGCGTTGTCGAAGCCGGAATGGGGCCGCTACACGCAACGCGACGGCACCGTGTATGCGCACGTGCTGGAGGCGCCGGTCGGCCCCCTGGCGCTCAGCCCGCTGCGTCCGGATCAGGTGGCGGACATCCGCCTCGTCGCCGACGGCACCGACCTTCCGCTGGCCGGCGGGTGGCACTCCCCTGAGCTGAACGAGCACGCGATGGTCGCGTTCGGGCCGGACCAGACCGCCACGTACCCGCTGCCCGATGCCGTCGACACCGTTCTCGCCATCGGCACGACGGGCGTTGATACCGTGAAACCATGAGCGACGCTTCCACCACCCCGTCTCCCCGACTCGCCGCAGGCGAGACCGCGCCGGACTTCACGCTTGAAGACCAGGACGGGGCCGCGGTGTCGTTGCACGACTATGCGGGTCGGAACGTCATCGTGTACTTCTACCCGGCCGCGATGACGCCAGGCTGCACGAAAGAGGCGTGCGACTTCCGTGACAACCTGAACTCGCTGGCGGCGGCCGGCTACCAGGTGCTCGGCATCTCCAAGGACGCCCCTGCCACGCTCGCGAAGTTCCGCGAGCGCGACAACCTCAACTTTCCGCTGCTTTCCGACACGCACCTCTCGGTGCACAAGCTGTACGGCGCATACGGCGAGAAGTCGCTCTACGGCAAGGTGGTCACCGGGGTGCTGCGATCCACGTTCGTGGTCGATGGCGATGGGAGCATTCGCCTCGCGCTCTACAACGTGAAGGCCACCGGCCACGTCGCCTCGCTGCGCAAGAAGCTCGGTCTCGCCGCCTGACAGGTGGCGATCGTCAGTTCTTCTTGCGGTCGGACGCCTGCGCGCGCTTCGATGACACCTCCGTCGAGGGCCCGTTCGCCGGGTCGTCGGCAGCCGGCGCAGACTCGCGCGCCGTCACCCGTGTCACCTGAGGGGCCACCACCAGGCCGATGCCGACTGCGGCGACCACCAGCAGCCCCCAGCCGGCCTGGGGCACCGCTGTGACGCCCGTGAAGCATCCGACGGCGATGGCCAGCACCAGCAGATGCCAGGTGATCACGGATGCCCGCATCCACGACCTCCTGCGTGCCGCTGCGACCGTCGTGAGCACGAGCCACACGGCGCACAGCGCGGCGATGATGAGGAGGGCGATGCCGCTCGCGATATCGCTTGCCGTGGCCTCCGCGGCCTGCGCCGCAAGCCAGATCACGAGCGTTACCAGGGCCAGCGACTCCAGCGCGAGAAGTGCCACGAGGCATCCGAGCAGCGCCGGAAACGACTTTTCGGGCCGGTCAACGCCGATATCAGCGATATGTTTCCGGTCTGTGTTCACAGCGTTATCCCAATCGAAACCCTTGATTTGCCACTACCAGTATGCGAGCATTTCTTGGTCGAGTTGTCGCTCACAGGGTGGTGGGCAGGTGTCCATCTGAAGAGGAACACAGTCCACCAGGCGCAACGGTCCGCTAGGAGCCGAGCCCGTCGGTACGGGGTCCGCCAAGATCATCACCCTGACTCGTCGCTTACCCGAATTCACGACCATTCGGTCATGCCCGGGCGTCGCACGACGCACGCAACCTAAAGGAGCACCCCCATGGATTGGCGCGACAAAGCCGCCTGCCTGACAGCCGACCCGGAACTCTTCTTCCCGGTGGGCAACACGGGGCCGGCTGTCGAGCAGATCGAGAAGGCGAAGGCCGTCTGCGCCCGGTGCACCGTGACCGAGACCTGCCTGCAGTACGCCCTGGAGACCGGCCAGGACTCGGGCGTGTGGGGCGGTCTCTCCGAAGACGAGCGGCGCGCTCTCAAACGACGCGCCGCGCGAGCGCGCCGCGCGAGCTGATTCAACCGCCGGCCGAGACGAGCGGCGGCGCTTGGTCCCCATCGGCGGTTCCGAGCGAGCTCGAGCAGCGGATCGATCGGCTCTGCGATCGCTGCGCTCGGGAGCGTTCTGCGATCGGGAGCGTCAGGGCGAAGGCCGGAAATGGCCTTCGCTCCAAACTCCAGCGTGCGGCGACACACACCCGCCGCGAGCTGAAGCGGCCGCATCCGCGCGGGTTGAGCCTGCCCGGCCCTGAGCGTGTCGACGGGTCGAAACCGGCAGCCTGCGCAGTCTCCCGATGTCAGGCCTTGCGCAAGTAGCGCAGCGGCATCTCGATCGTCACCTCGGTGCCCGTGCCCACCATGGTGTGCCAGTCGATAGTGCCGCTCAGTTCACCCTGAATGAGCGTGCGCACTATCTGCGTGCCGAGTCCGTCGCCGACCTTGCCTTCCGGAAGGCCGGAGCCGTTGTCCTTCACCTTCACCGTCAGCATCTCGGGCGATCGGTGCGCGATGATCTCCACCTCGCCGGAGCGCCCGGCGAGTCCGTGCTCCACGGCGTTCGTCACCAACTCGGTGAGCGCCAAAGCCAGCGGCGTGGCGTACTCGCTGGGCAGCTCGCCGAAACTGCCCGACGACTTCGGATGCACAGTCGTGTTGTGCGTGCTCGCCACCTCCGCCACGAGCAGCAGCACCCGGTCGAAGACGTCGTCGAAGTCCACGATCTGGGCGAGGCCCTCCGAGAGCGTGTCGTGCACGACCGCGATGGCCGAAACCCGGCGCATCGCCTGCCCGAGGGCATCCCGCGCCTCCTCGGAGTGCGTGCGCCTGGCCTGGATGCGCAGCAGGGATGCCACGGTCTGCAGGTTGTTCTTCACCCGGTGATGGATCTCGCGGATCGTCGCATCCTTGGTGATGAGCTCCTGCTCCTGGTGGCGCATCTCCGTCACATCGCGGCACAGCACGATCGCTCCGGTGCGTTCGCCGTGCGTGCGGATCGGAATGGTGCGAAGCGACACCGTCACTCCGCGGGCCTCGATGTCGGTGCGCCACGGCGCGCGTCCGGTCACCACCAGCGGCAGCGACTCATCGACGACCGAGTTGCCGGTGAGGAGCCTGGTGGTGACCTCGGCAAGGGATTCCCCCTCGAGCTCCTCGGTGAAGCCCATGCGGTTGAAGGCGGAGAGCGCATTCGGGCTGGCGAACGTCGTCACCCCATCCACGTCGAGGCGAATGAGCCCGTCGGATGCCCTCGGCGCACCTCTACGGGGGCCTGCCGGTGCTCCCAGGTCGGGAAAGTCACCGGTGGCGATCATGCCGAACAGGTCGTTCGCGCAGGCGTTGAACGTGAGTTCCTGACGACTGGGCGTGCGAGCCTCGCTGAGGTTGGTGTGCCTGGTCATGACGGCGATCGGCGCCGGCACCACCCGGGCACTGGATGCCGACACCCTGCGGAACACCGGAACGGCACGCACTCGAGTGGGCATCTCCTCGTACCAGTCCGGGGCGTGCGAGTCCACGATCGCGCCCGCTTCGAACGCCTCGGTGGCAAGGCCTCTCCATTCAGAGCGGATCGACTGGCCGACGAAGTCGCGATAGAACAGCGTGGCCGCACTGGAGGGGCGCGAGTGAGCCACCGCGATGAACCCGTCGTCCGTGGGAACCCAGAGCACGATGTCCGCGAACGCCAGGTCGGCCAGCAGCTGGCAGTCGCCGACCAGCAGGTGCAGCCACTCGATATCTTCCGGGGTCGAACGACCGTGCGCGACGACGAGATCACTGAGCGTGGACATCGCTTCAGTCTATGAGCGCGCTGGGGCTGGGAGAGACGGCCCGGTGAACCGTCGCCGCCGGCACCTCTCGTGCGGCCGTCACCCCGCCGCGAACACAGGCAGGAATGCGCTTGCCCCACGAGAACAGGCAGAATCTGCCTGTTCTGGATGTGTCTGCCTGTTTTCACCGACGGTCGATCGGGAGGATCGGCGTACCTACGCAGGCTCCGTGACCGGTCGCGGCCGCGCCATATGCCGGCGGCGGCCGTGCAGCGGTTCGGGTTCGGGCGCAAGCTCCCGCTCGACGAACCTGCGTACGGCCGCACGCGCCGGTGACTTCGGCGAGGCATCCCGCAGCGTGCGCCCGGTGAGCACGGCGAGATCGAAGCCGGCCGGGTCGTCCGGGATCAAGGCTGCGGGTTCAAGGCCGCCGAAGCGCCGCAGGGTGGCGGCGACCTGCACGAACGGATTCGCTCCCACTGCAGATGCCCGCACCCGGTTCACGAGCGCGTACGGGGACGCCTCCGGCGCCGCTTCGACGAGGTCGCCGAACGAACGGAGAAACCGGGAGAGCCCGACCGGGTCGGCCAGACCCAACGCGACGACGTCGTCGGCACCGTGCAACACAGCCAACGTCGCCGCGTTGCGCCTCGGCGCGAACATGTCACTCGTGATCTCTTCGTCGGTCTCGAGGTTGAAGCCCACGTCGACGACCGTGTAGTCCACCCAGGTTCGGCACTGGGCGAGCACCCGCTCCACACGCTCCGAGGTGAGCTCCGGCCAGCGCGTGGCACGGCCGATTCCGGTCAGCACCCAGAACGCTCCACGCGGGCTCGCGTATCGCTGAGCGACGCGCACCAGCTCGTCGTGCGTGAGCGAGCCGGATGCCGCGAGACGGCAGGCAGCGGCGAAGCCGGGCGCCTCGTCGAGCAGGCCGAGCGCCGGCGCCGTGGCGCCGCCGTAAGGGTCCGCATCGGCGAGCGCCACACTGTGCCCGAGGGCCGCGAGCTCAGCGGCGATCGTGATCGCGACGGACGTACGTCCCGGCGCGCCCGACGGCCCCCAGACGGCGATGACGCGTGAAGCATCCTGTGCACCGAGTGGACCACCGGCACGGGACGGAATGGCCCGTACGCCGCGCAGGCTCGGCTCCAGTTCGGTCCAGTCGGCCGTGGCGTCCAGAGAGTCGTACACACCGAGCGCGAGGGCGTGCCTCCGCTCCGACTCCCCCACGGCCAGAACGACGAGCCGGATGCCGGCGCGATCGCATGCAGCGACGACCTCGGCTGTAAGGCGCCCGCGTCCGGCACCGACCACGGCCACGTCGATCTCACGGGTGGCCAGCGCCGAAAGGAGTTCCTTGCCTGCCGTGGTGCGCACGGTGACCAGGTGCCCGGATGCCGTCGCCGCAGCGCTCACGCGCTCCTGGGTGCGACGGTCGAGGCAGAGAGCGATGGAGGTCATCCGTTGCCTCGCGCAGAGCTGTGAGGTGCGGCATGGTCCGTCCCGCCTCCGGCATCGGTCGGCTCCGGTGTGCTCGGCTTCGTCGGCGCCGAGCGGGAACCTGCGGGACCGGGACTCGCCGCGTCGGCACTGGCCGGCACCACCGAGATCACTTGTCCGTCGGCGATCGCCTGCAGGATCGACGCGACCCTACCGGCCGGAACACGCAACTCGACGGAGACGGAGCCGCGGTCGGCGACGAGGGCCTCGTCGTGCACGATCGAGACGACGATGGCGCCGGAGACGAGCACGGCCGGTGGTGTGTAGTTCTTGTCGTTCGCAGAGTGGGCGGCCCAGACATCCGCCGTCGTGCCCGCCGCGACCGCCGCCGCCACCGGACCGGATGCCTTCACCACCACGCTCGTCAGCGAGGCGTCCGAAGCGCGACTGAGCGCCGATACCGGAACGAGCTCACCCTTGGGCACCGAGCGCACCACCACCTCGTCGGACTGCAGTCCGCCTGCGGCGAGATAGCGATCCGACCGCGGCACACGCACACTCACCAGCTCCACGTCGCCCGGAGACACCCGGTCTCCGGTCACGAGCGTGGCGCGGGCGACGTACACCTGAACGCTGCGGTTCTGCGCGCTCAGCAGAAGGCACACGCCCACCACCGACGCGACGATGAGCAGGATGCCCACCGCGAACCTCGGGTCGAACCAGAACCTCCTGGCCTTGCCATCCGCTGCCGCGACCATGCGCCTCCTCGCTTCCGCTCTCTCGTTTCGCTTTCCTGCGCGCCTCCCGGCGGCCGAATCCACCGCGTTTCCCACCTGCGGAGCACCGCGGTCCTGAACGCCTTCTCAGTCGTCCGGGCCGCGTTTCTGCGGCAGCGCGTGAGTCCATCGTGCCGATCCTGGACAAGTCGTAGGAAAGTTATCCACACCGTCGGGGCGGCAAAGCCGCTCCCGCCATAATCGAAGGCATGACCGCCGCCCGATCGGATGATGTGACGCGTTTCCTGACGGTCGGTGACGCCGCCGAACTGCTCAACGTGGCACCGGGCGATGTCGTCGGCCTGATCGAGACCGGCGAGTTGCCCGCCATCCGGGTGGGGCGCCCGGGAGCGTGGCGCATCGAACGCGTGCAACTCGAGGCCTACATCACCGCGATGTACGAAGAGACGCGCCGGCGTGCACTGTGGGAGCAGTCCGATCTGGCTTCGATCCCCGAGCTCTCCGGCGGTCGCGTCATCTGGCCCGATCGGGACTGACACCGCACGACCCGCAGAGTTCGGCCCACGGACCTTCACCCCACGCGCTTTCGGCTAACGACGTGCCGGCCCACTGAGTTCCGGCCACTGAGTTCAGGCTCACGGAGTTCTGGCTCACGGAGTTCAGGCTGACGGAGTTCAGGCTGACGGAGTTCAGGCTGACGGAGTTCAGGCTGACGGAGTTCAGGCTGACGGAGTTCAGGCTCACGGAGTTCAGGCTGACGGAGTTCAGGCTCACGGAGTTCAGACGCGCACCAGGATCAGCGACGCCATCGGGACGATGCGGATGCCGCGCACATTACTGGGCCGCCGCGGCGACCCGGGATCGTGCAGCGCCAGGTCGAAGTGATCCCTGGCCACTCGATCGATCGTGCCGTGCAGCACTCCGGATCAGGTGGTGACCGTGAGCGGGCTGCGTCGCCTGGAGAGGTCCCGCAGCGCGAAGGCGAGGCCGAGCCTGTCGATGAGGCGCGGCGCGGCATCCGGCGTGTGAGCGGCATCCGGGTCCGGCTCGGCATGCAGGCTGTCCGCGAGCTGATCGTCGTCGAGACCCACGGAGGAGATGGCGTGCAGCGGCACGAGCGCCCGGGCGGATGCCGCAGGCACACCGGTCTCCTGGCGCTCATGCGTCGCGAGATCGCCGGACACCCAGTCCCGGCCGAACGTCGCCGGAATCAGGCGCGCGGTGCTTCCGTCTGCCAGCCAGAGGCGCAACGGAGCGTGTCGCCCGTGGTCGACACCGGAAACCGCGCGCAGCCGGTTGCGCAGCGAAAGGCGACCGAGTCTCAGCCGCTCCTCTTCGACACGGAGTTCGAGGTCTTCGACACCGAGTTCGTGTTCGAGCTGGCTCTCCAGATCGTCGAACAGGTTGTCCCAGCGCATGAGGAGCCAAGATAGCGCGGCCGAGTGCCCGAGCGAAGGGATTATCAACAGGGCACGAACGCCGTGGACCGGATTGTCTGGCCACTGGTTGAGTGACATCCCAAACACCCCCGAAGGCGGGGGTCAGGCGCATCCGACGGGTCGTCTCACCCGCCTTCGTGATCACCACGGCATCCGACCGCAGGGAGTACCGATGAGCCAGGCAACGCTGCCGCTTCCGCCGAACGACGGGTCCGAGAATGCGTGGCGGGCGTCAGCGAGCGCGGCGACGCACGGTCGGGTGGCCCTCAGCCACGGGCTGGGCGACGACTTCTTCATGGCTCAGCCGTCGCGCAGCGCCGAGTTGCCCGATCCCGAGCCGCTGCTGACGAACCTCGCGCGATGCATCCTCGAGGTGCTGGCAGGCGCGCGCGAGCTGGATCAGCTGAACCGGTGGGTCACCGACGAGGTGTATGCGACGCTCCTGCACCGCACAGTGCTCGCCGAACGGGCGCGGCGGGTGAAGGGACTGAAGGCGGTGCGGCCTGCGCTCAGCGTGTTGAGCACGCACATCAGCGAACCACGCGACGGCGTGGTCGAGGCGACTGTGGTCGTGCGCAACCCGGTCAGGGTGCGCGCCGTGGCCATCCGTCTCGAAGGTCTCGACCGGCGCTGGCGCGCCTCCGCCGTCAGCGTGCTCTAGCCGTCAGCGTGCTCTAGCCGTCAACGTGCTCTGAGCCGTCAGCGTGCGCTGAGCCGCCAGCGTGCTCTGAGGCGTCAGCGTGCTCCGAGACGCCACCGCTCATCAACGTCTTGCCCCTACCCTCGGCGCCAACATGACGTTCGCCCCGCAACAGGACAATTCGGCATGTTTCCGGCATGAGAGCGCGATCTGTCATGTTAGGCGCGAGTGAGAACTCCTGCCGGAAGCACACCCGGGCATCCTGTCGGCCAGCGCCGGCACCGGGCATCCTGTCGGCCAGCGGCGGCACCGGGCACCCTGTCGGCCAGCGGCGGTACCGGGCACCCTGTCGGCCAGCGCCGGCACCGGCGCCCCGCCCGTCAGCGACGGCGGCGCTCCTGGGCGCGACGCTCAGCGCGGTTCATCGGCTCCGCCTCCGCCTCGGCGCGCTGACCGAACGCCCCACGTGAAGCGCTCTGCTGCTGTTGCTCGACGACAGCCTCGTCCTGAGCGGCGAGCTGGCGGCGACGAGCGCGCTCCGCACGCTCGGTGGCGGCCTGCTCCACCTGCCCCCGCTGGTTGCGCACCTCGACGCTTCCGTCGTCGCTCGGAGCCGAGTAGCTGAGACGCTGCTGCTCGTCAGCGGCAGGCGCCAGGCCCTTCGCCTCCACCTCGGTGACCTCGCCGGCTGCCTGCGTCACCTCGACCTCGAGATTGAACAGGAATCCGACCGACTCCTCGCGGATCGCACCCATCATCTGCTGATACATCGCGAAGCCCTCGCGCTGGTACTCCACGAGCGGGTCACGCTGCGCCATGGCGCGCAGGCCGATGCCGTCTTTCAGGTAGTCCATCTCGTAGAGATGGTCACGCCAGCGGCGGTCGATCACCGAGAGCACGACCCGGCGCTCGAGCTCGCGCATGGCCGGAGAGCCGAGCTGTTCCTCGCGGCCCCCGTAGGCGAGCCGGGCGTCCGAAAGCACCTCGCGCTTCATGTATTCGCGGTTGACCCTGCCCTTGTTGCCCACCTCGGCGATGACCTCGTCGATGGTGATCCCCACCGGGTAGAGCACCTTGAGGTCGGCCCACAGTGCGTCGAAGTCCCAGTCATCGGCGTTCGCGTCCGCCGTGTGCTGATCGATGACCTCGGTGATCACATCGTCGAGAAACTGCTGCACTCGCTCGTGCAGGTCGTCGCCCTCGAGGATGTGCCGGCGGTCGTTGTAGATCGCCTCGCGCTGGCGGTTGAGCACGTCGTCGTACTTCAGCACATTCTTGCGGATCTCGGCGTTGCGCGCCTCCACCTGTGCCTGGGCGGAGCGGATGGCGCGGCTCACCACCTTGGATTCGATCGCAAGATCGTCCGGCACGGTGCTGCGCCCCATCAGGTTCTCGGCGGCACCGGCGTTGAACAGCCGCATCAGGTCGTCGGTGAGCGAGAGGTAGAAGCGGCTCTCACCCGGGTCTCCCTGGCGCCCGGAACGTCCGCGCAGCTGGTTGTCGATGCGCCGGGACTCGTGCCGCTCGGTGCCCAGCACGTAGAGTCCGCCGACTTCGATGACCTTCTCGGCCTCTTCGGCCACAGTGGCCTTGACGCGCTCGAAGACGGCATCCCACTCCGCCTCGTACTCCTCCGGAGTCTCCACCGGGTTCAGGCCGCGGGCGTTCATCTCGGCGACCGCGATGAACTCGGCGTTGCCGCCGAGCATGATGTCGGTTCCGCGGCCGGCCATGTTCGTGGCCACCGTGACGGCGCCGAGCCGTCCGGCCTGAGCCACGATCGCGGCCTCACGGGCGTGGTTCTTCGCGTTCAGCACCTCGTGCCGCACGCCCTTCTTGGCCAGCAGGCGCGAGAGGTACTCGCTCTTCTCGACGCTCGTCGTACCGACGAGAACGGGCTGCCCCTCCTTGTTGCGCTCCTGGATGTCTTCGGCCACCTGGAGGAACTTGGCCTCCTCGTTCTTGTAGACGAGGTCGGACTGGTCCTTGCGGATCATCGGCTTGTTCGTCGGAATGACCACGACGCCGATCTTGTACGTCGACATGAACTCCGCCGCCTCGGTCTCGGCGGTACCGGTCATGCCGGAGAGCTTCTTGTAGAGACGGAAGTAGTTCTGCAGCGTCACCGTGGCGAGCGTCTGATTCTCCGCCTTGACCGGAACGCCCTCCTTCGCCTCGATGGCCTGGTGGATGCCTTCGTTGTAGCGCCGCCCGACCAGGATGCGGCCGGTGTGCTCGTCGACGATCAGCACCTCGTCGTTCATCACGACGTAGTCCTTGTCGCGCTTGAACAACGCGTTCGCCTTGATCGCGTTGTTGAGGAACGAGATCAAGGGCGTGTTGGCGGACTCGTAGAGGTTGTCGATGCCGAGGTAGTCCTCGACCTTCTCGATGCCCGGCTCGAGCACGCCGACCGTGCGCTTCTTCTCGTCGACCTCGTAGTCGGTCTCCGGCTGCAGCCGGGTGGCCAGCCTGGCGAACTCGTTGAACCACCGGTTGGCCTCACCGCTGGAGGGACCCGAGATGATGAGCGGGGTGCGCGCCTCGTCGATGAGGATCGAGTCCACCTCGTCGACGACGGCGAAGAAGTGGCCTCGCTGCACCATGTCGGATGCCTGCCAGGCCATGTTGTCGCGCAGGTAGTCGAATCCGAACTCGTTGTTCGTGCCGTATGTGATGTCGGCCAGGTATTGTTCGCGGCGCTCGTCGGGCGTCTGCCCGGCCAGGATCACACCGGTCGTCATGCCGAGGGCGCGAAATACGCGACCCATCAGCTCGCCCTGGTAGCTGGCCAGGTAGTCGTTGGTGGTGATGATGTGCACGCCGCGGCTGGCGATGGCATTGAGGTAGGCGGCGGTCGTGGCGACGAGCGTCTTTCCTTCACCCGTCTTCATCTCGGCGATGTTGCCGAGGTGCAATGCCGCCCCGCCCATGATCTGCACGTCGAAGTGCCGCATACCCAGAGTTCGCACCGCGGCCTCGCGCACCGCGGCGAACGCCTCCGGCAGCAGGTCGTCGAGCGACTCGCCGTTGCCGTACCGCTCGCGCAGCTCTGAAGTCTCGTTGCGCAGATCCTCGTCGGTGAGGGCTTGGAAGTCTTCTTCGAGCGCGTTCACAGCACGGGCGTATGCCTCGAGCCGCCTGAGCGTGCGGCCCTCGCCGACACGCAGCACCTTTTCGAGAACTGAGGCCACTGATGCGCTCCAAGTGTGTTCGCGGCGAATGCCGTTCGAGGCATCCGTCGTCCCGGGTTGACGGTGCCGTCCCGCCGGACGGCAACGCCACTCATGTTACCGGGCTGTGACCTCGCGATGCCGGATACCATCTGCACGGTCGCTGGAGGTTCGCCCCGACCCGACCGTGGGCGGATGCACGCAGACGCGGGTTGAGCTCGTCGAACCCCGTGTCTGCACGGGACGGGGTTCCTCATCCATGGTGCACGGCGGTCACGTCGCTGAATCGACGCGCCGGAGCCGGCACCAAGGCCCAAGCTCAACCCGCGGTGGTCGCGCGCCTACGCGCGACCCAGCTTGCGCGAGGCGGTGGCGACCTCCTGCAGCTCATCGGCGTTCTCGTCGAGTGCGATCACACCGTAGTCCCAGCCCTTGCGGCGGTACACCACGGAAGGGCGGCCCGACTCCTCTTCGATGAAGAGGTAGAAGTCGTGCCCGACCAACTCCATGTAGTAGAGCGCATCGTCGACCGACATGGGAACGGAGGCGAACACCTTCTTGCGGATGACAACGGGGCAGTACTCTTCGGCTTCCTCCGCCGCAGCAGCCTCCTCCACAACGGGGACGGAGCCGGTGCGCACCTGCTCGAGAACCGTGACCGGGGCGGGCGTGACATCCACTCGGCCGAGGCCGACCGTCGACGCCTCGCGCACCGATGGCGGCCTGTGCAGCCCACGGTGGATCTTGCGGCGGTCCTTGGCGCGTCGCACGCGCTCCAGCAGTCGTCCGATCGCCAGGTCGAACGCCGCGTACTTGTCGGCGGCTGTGGCCTCGGCGCGAACGACGGGTCCCGGGCCGACGAGCGTCAGTTCAACTCGATCGTCGCCGTTCTGACCTCCGGACTTCTCGTTGTGGCGGGAGATCTTGATCTCCAGCGAGAGCGCTCGCTCAGCGAGCGAGCCGACCTTGGCGGCTTTCTCCGTCGCATATTCGCGGAAGCGATCGGTGATGCCCACGCCGAGTCCGAAGATGTTGATTTCCATGGCGACCTCCTGCTTCCAGTGCGGCCGTCACCCGTACGTAAGGGGCGGCTGGACCGACACCTTTTTCCCTACCGTAGACCGGGCCCCTGCAGATGTCACGAGCCACTTCGCGGGTGTCCGCCATGCTCATGGATTCTGCCGACGATCAATCCGCCGGCGACCTCGGAAGGGCCCGCACGCTCTCGCGAGATGGGTGGCGACGCGGCGTCCTGGCCAGCACTGCGGCACCGATGACGTGGGCGCCGACGGATGCCAGTGCCCGCCTCGCCTCCAGCAGTGTCGCCCCTGTCGTGAGGATGTCGTCTACCAGCAAGACGCGACGACCCCTGACCCAGCCGCGCGGCTCGAGCCACGCGGAGCGATTCCGAAGGCGCGATTCCGCCGTCAGTCCCGACTGGTCTGCAGCCTGGCGTCTCGCCCGAAGCGCCGGCTCCGCCCGGAGCCCCGCGTGTGCCAGCAGCAGCCCGACCGGGGTGTAACCGCGAGCGCGGAACGCTGTCCGCGACGATGGAACCGTCACCAGGTGGAGCGCCTCCTGCACCTTCCCGTCAACGGGGTCTGCTCGCGCGCCGATCGACGGATCTGCGACATCCAGCGCGTTCGCGATCGCCGACGCGAGGGACGGCGCGAGGCGCGAACCGGCATCCGTTCGTCCGCCGTCCTTGTAGGCGGCGAGCGCGGAGCGAACGACGCCGTCGTAGTCGTGAGCGTAGGCCACGCGTAGGCCGTCGAGGTCGATGGCGCGCACGAGCGGACGCAGAGCCGCGTCGCACGCGTCGCAGAGGGAGCGGTCGTGCTCGCCGCAGCCCGCGCAGGTCGTGGGCGCCACGACGGCGAGTGCATCGAGCAGAGCGGGCCGCAGTCTGCCCGGGGTGTGCGTAAGCATCCCTCCACTGTGGGCCGGTGGAGACAGCGCGCACGGCCCATCGGCCATCGCTGTGGATTCCGCCTCACGGGATCCACCTGTACCCGGAGAGAGTGCCCGCCCCGCGTACGGACGCGGGCACGGACACGGAATTGCGGTCCCCTTCAGTCGCTTCGCCGTGGGCATAGGGAACAGATGGGACAGCAATTCGCCGGGCGAGGTGCCGAGCTGGAGGAGCTGCCGGAGGTGCCGAGCGGGCGGAGCCGCCGGGTCGCCAGGCCGGCTACTGCGGCTTGCCGAGCTGCTGCCCGATGAACTGCACGCCGTCTGCACGCTGCTGCCAACCGGTTCCACGCGGCCACTGCAGCGAGCCGCTGGAGGTGAGCACCCAGTAATACGGTGTGGAGCCCACCGGACCGATGCTGGCGCCGTTGCTCGGTCCGGGAGCCGGCTGCGAGGCACCACCGACCGCCTGCACGTCGATGGAGCTCTCGCCGCCGGGTCCGGTGGCCAGGGCACCGAGCGTCAGGTCGTCTAACCAGCTGAGGGAGGTCGCCGACCCGCCGGCCACCGGCCCCAGATCGATCGGGGTGGATACGCTCTCCGGCCGGCCGCTGGAGGTGCGCACCACACCGGCCACCATGATGTGGGTTCCCGAGTCGATGCGCACGAGTGCGGCCAGACGCGTGCCGTCGCGCGACATCGCGATCGCCACGAGCGAGCGGGCGTCCGGCCAGGTGGCCGTCAGCGTCACCGGTGCACCCGATGCGCCCAGCACCACGAATTCCGACGGCGATCCCGTCGTGGCGCTCCAGGCGTAGCCGTCCGGATCGAGCGTGGGAGCCACGAGGCCTGGCCTGGCGTCGAGCTCTATCGGATCATTCGCGTCGGCACGCACCACCCAGCCGGCGTTCGCACCCAGCACGACGGCCGTGCGGTGGTCGGCGGAGAGCGTTGCGGCACGCGGGGCGAGCTGTTCGACCTTGGGCGAGACATCCGGAATCTCCGTGACACCCGCGCCGGAGAGCAGCCCGAACTTGCCGCCGCGCAGCACGAGCGCGTTGGAATCCACCGCCGGGTTCTGAATGGGCTGCGGGGAGAGCACGTTCGACGCCGGTCGCTGCACACCCTCGATCGAGATGCGCACGTCGTTGATCCCGGCCACCGACGACAGCGACTGCGAGAGCTGGAGCTGCATGCGGGCGAGAGTGATGGCATCCACCGCTCCGGCCGTGCTGTTCAGGTCGACATCGGCCTCACCGCCGTTGACGGTGACAGAGTCGGAGGTGAGCTGCGATCCCTGCGGGAACGCGCTGACGTACGCGCCCGACAACCAGCTTGCCGGTCCCTGCACGAGCTCCTTGACCACGCGGGTCTGCAGCGAAGCCGGCGAGTTCGGGAACCACCGCTCGTCGGGCACGAGATAGGTGAGATCGGGACTGAAGAAGTAGAGAGCGTGCGGCGCGAACACGCTCGGGAACCGGGAGCTGTCGATGATGACCCCGTTCGGCGCCTTCGAGATTCGCCACTGCCCGTCGCTTTTGACGAAGGTGTACTGCTGCTGGATGCCGGTGGACGATTCGGCTCTGCTGTAGGTGCCGTCGGAGTCGACGAACGCCACAGGGGTGAGCGTGAGCATGATCTGGTTGCCGCCGGCCGGCTCGTAGTCGCGGTCGGAGCCGGTGTCCACCGTGACGGAGGCGTCGGCGTTCCACCTGCTGCGGAAGTTCGTCGCGAGAAAGTCACGGGCCACCTGGTAGTCGTTCTGCGGCGACACCTGCGCCTGAATGAATCCCTTCAGGATTTCGTCCTGTGTCGCCCCTGGCTGCGGACCGCTGGGGAGGAAGTCGACCTGGCCCAGCCCGTCGTTCTGCACGCTGATCGGGCCGACCTCTTTCACGGCGCTGGTGCGCGGTATCTGCGCGCACCCGGCGATGAGTGCGAGCACGGCCATCGCGACGACGGATGCCCGCAGCCCGCGACTGCGCTTCGCCCTGTCGGCTCTCATGCTTTCGCCGCCCCCTCGCGCCCGTTTCCTCGTCCGTCGCGCCCGGTTCCGCGAGCGTCCTGCTTGCGGCCGTCACCGCGCCACCAGGCGTTCCGCCGGTCACGACCGGCTCCCCGCCCGTTTCCCCGGGTTCCAGACGCTCCGTTCCCTGTGTCGTCGTCGTGCTGGGCGCCGATCAGCTCGTGACCGATGGGCCGGTCCTCGGCGTCGCGCGGGGCATCCGAGGGTGCGAGCGGGATCGGAGACGACGCGATCGGTTCGCCGGGCACGCGAGGAACGGTGAGGCGGAAGTTGGACCCCTCGTGGGGGCTGGACCAGACATCCAGCCATCCGTCGTGCTTCGCCGCGTCTTCGAGCGAGATGGCCAGTCCCAGCCCCGTTCCGCCTATGGTGCGCTTGCGCGACGGGTCGGCGCGCCAGAACCGATCGAACACGTGCGCGACCTCGCGCTCGGTCATGCCGAGGCCATAGTCGCGAACCGAGAGCGCAAGGGCGGATTGGTTGCTGTCGACGGTCACGACGATCTGTTTACCCTCACCGTGCTCGATGGCGTTGCCGAGAAGGTTGCGCAGCACGCGGCGAACGCGTCTCGGGTCCATCTCCACCTCGAAGTAGCCGCCCGGCGCATCCAGACGCACCTCGGAACCGTTCGTCACGGCGAGGGGCCGCATGTCTTCGACGGTGTCTTCGGCAAGGCGCACCAGGTTGGTGGGCTCCAGTTCGAGCACCACGGATCCCGCGTCGTACCTGCTGATCTCCAGCAGGTCGGAAAGAAGCCGGTCGAATCGCTCCACCTGCGCGTGCAGCAACTCCGCAGTGCGGGCGGTCGCCGGCGGGAAGTCCTCGCGCTGGTCGTAGATGACGTCGCCCGCCAGGCGGATGGTGGTGAGCGGAGTACGCAGCTCGTGCGAGACGTCGCTGACGAAGCGCTGCTGCAGCTGCGAGAGCGTCGCGAGCTGGGTGATCTGCCGTTGCAGGGCGTCCGCCATGCCGTTGAACGAGCGGGCCAGTGTCGCGAACGCGTCTTCGTTGGCGATCGGCATGCGCACCTCGAGGTCACCGTCGGCGAGGCGCTGACTGGTCTGCGCGGCGACTCTGATCGGGGTGACGATGAGGCGAACCACCAGGTAGGTGATGCCCGCGATGAGCAGCAGCAGCACGAGGCCGACGATGAGCAGGGTGTGCTGGACGAAGAGCAGAGTCTGCTCCGAGTCGGAGAGGTCGTAGCCGATGTACAGTTCGTAGCGGCCCGCGGTAGGCAGCTGCAGCTGTGATCCGACCACGATTCCGGGGTCTGTGGATCCGTTGGACGATGGCAGTGCGACGGACTGGGCGAACACCGAGTGCGGCGCCGATTGCACCGCCTTGCTCAGGTCCTTGGTGATCACGTCACGACCGGAGCCGAACGTGGAAACGCCGACCGGCGCTGCGGCGTCGATGCCCTGGCCGGGAACGCGGAAGGATGCGACGAGACCGCTCGTCGTCGAGTTCTTGATGTCGCCGAACACCTGGAGGAACAGGTTGTCGATGGCCTCGGGATCGGTGGCGTCGGACGCATCGAGCTTCTTCTGCGCCTCGGTCGTCGCGCGGGCCGAGTCGTGATAGGCCTGCTCGAGACGCGATTGATAGAGGCCGTTGCCCACGATGAAGGAGACGAGGAACCCGGCGACGAGTACGGCGGCTCCGGTCAGCGCCACGGTGAGCAGCACTGTGCGGAACTGCAGCGAGGTGCGCCACACGTGTGCAAAGCGGGCAGGCCACTCCCGCCACCGCCGCCAGTCGACGCCGAAGAGCATCAGGTGCTCGCTCGGTCGTCTGTCACGGGGTGGCGCCGGCGCGGTAGCCGACGCCGCGAACGGTCATGACGATCTTGGGGTTGTCGGGGTCTTCCTCCACCTTCGCCCGCAGCCGCTGCACGTGCACGTTCACGAGCCGGGTGTCGGCCTTGTAGTGGTAGCCCCACACCTGCTCGAGCAGCATCTCGCGAGTGAACACCTGCTGTGGCTTCGAGGCGAGTGCGATCAGCAGATCGAACTCCAGCGGGGTGAGATTGATGCGCGAGTCTCCCCTGCGCACCTCGTGCGCGGCCACATCGATCTCGATGTCGCCGACGCGCAGGGTGTCGTCTGCGGGAGTGGCGGCATAAGGCCGCAGCCTGGTGCGGATGCGCGCCACCAGCTCCTTCGGGTTGAACGGCTTCACCATGTAATCGTCGGCACCCGACTCCAGGCCTTTGACCACGTCGGCCGTGTCGGACTTGGCCGTGAGCATGATGATCGGCACCCCGGATTCGGATCGGATGTGCGAGCACACCTCGATGCCGTCCATTCCGGGCAGCATGAGGTCGAGCAGGATGAGATCGGGTTTGGTCGCATGGAAGCTGTCGATCGCGATGGCGCCGTCGGCGCAGAAGCTCGGCTCGAAGCCCTCGGTGCGCAACACGATGCCGATCATCTCGGCCAAGGCGGTGTCGTCGTCGACCACCAGGATTTTCGCGTTCATGCCAGTCAGGGGTCCTGATTCCTCTTGTGTGCTCGCGGTAGGCGACCACGCGGGCGAGACCATGGCACAAGAGTAGTCGACACGGTGCAGCGGTTCGCCGGAGCTCGCATCGGGTCCCCGGGTTCGAGTCCGTCGCCCCTGTTCGGGCGTTGTGCCAGGATGATGGGATTCCAGCATCGACTTCGGCGACAGGTAATCAGCGGTGAGCGACTCCCACGACCCGGTTGCGCCCGATGCGGACGATCAGGGGCCGCGGGTGCACGGCGAATCGCAGCCCGCGTGGACAGCGCCCGCCTCATGGGCACCTCCGGTGGTGCCCCCGGCATATCCACAGCCGCCCGAGTGGCGGCAGCCCGGTTGGCAACAGCCGACGTGGCAGCAACAGGGCTGGCCGGAGCAGGGCTGGCCGGAGCAGGGCTGGCAGCAGAGCGCGTGGCAACAGCCCGCGTGGCAACAGAGCGGCTGGGATCAGCAAGGTCGGCAGCAAGTCGGATCTGCCGCCTGGACGCCCCCGCCGAAGCCCGGACTGTTCCCGCTGCGTCCCCTCCCGTTCGGAACGTTGTTCGGAACCCCGTTCAGGGTTCTGCGGCACAATCCGCGAGCGACCGTGGGCGGCGCGCTCATCGTGCAGCTCATCTCCACGTTCGCGACGGTGCTCGTCGTGGGGCTTACGGCGTTCTTCGCCATCCTGCGGATCTCGACGACCGATCAGAGCTCTCCCTCCGACGTGCAGCTCGTCACCGCCGGAAGCATCGCGATGCTGATCGCAGCCCTGCTGGTCTCCGTGGTGATCTCGCTGATCGGCACGGCGCTGGTGCAGGGGCTGGTGGCATCCGAGGTGTCGCGGGGAGCGCTCGGCGAAAGGCTGACCCTGCGTGCGCTGTGGCGGGCGACCCGAGGTCGCCGGTGGCGCCTGATCGGCTGGACGGTGCTGCTCGCGGCGGCGGTGACGGCATCCTTCGCGCTCGTCGCCGCGGCGGCCGTCGCATCCGCCGCGGCAGGCGGCTGGCTGGCGACGGTGCTCTTCGTCGTGTTCGCCCTGTGCGGGCTCGCCGCGGTCTGGATCTGGATCGGAACCAAGACGGCGCTGACCCCGAGCGTCATCGTGATCGAGAAGGCGACAGTTTTCGCCGCTGTCGCCCGCTCCTGGCGGCTCACCCAGCGATCGTTCTGGCGCACCTTCGGCACACTCGCCCTGGTCGCCGTCGTGTGCGCGGTCGCCAGCTCGGTCGTCACCATTCCGCTGCAGACCATCTACTACATCGTGATCTCGGTGATCAGCCCGACCGGGTCGATCCAGGCGGGGAACGCGATAGTCGTGACCGTCGTCTACTACGTGATCTCGCTGATCATCGGAACGCTCATCGGCTCGGTCACCGCCGTGGTCGAGGCCGCGACCGCGACGACCGTGTACCTCGATCTGCGGATGCGCCGCGAGGGGCTCGACGCTGATCTGCGCCGGGTGGTCGACGAGCGCGCTGCAGGCATCCAGGATGCCGGCGACCCGTTCTCGACGCCCGTGTGGGCCGCAGCCCGGCCGTGATCGACGCCATCATGCAGTTCGTGCCGGCCGCGGTGCTGGTACGGCTTGCGGATGCTCCACCGCTGAACCCGGACGGACCCACCGCACAGCAGTGGCTGCGGCGCGAGCTGGCGAAGCCGGAATACCAGGCCGCGAAGCCGACCTGGTTCGATCGACTGGCCCAGCAGATCGCGGAGTGGTTCAACTCGCTCGGATCGAACGTGAGCGGCAACGCGGGCTGGATTCTCGCCGGCATCGGCATCGCCGTCATCGCGGCGCTCCTGGTCGGCGCGTTCGTCGTGTTCGGGCTTCCGCGGCTGCGGCGGCGAACGACTGCTCCCATCGGGTTCGATGAGGATGACGGCCGCAGCATCGCCGACCTGCGCAGGGATGCGGCCGTGGCGGCGAACGGCGGCGGTTACGAGGCGGCGGTGCGCGACCTTTTCCGTGCCATCGCGCGCTCCCTCGGCGAACGCACCATCGTGCTGCTGCTACCGGGGACCACCGCACAGGAGCTCGCCGTCGAAGCCTCGCGCGCGCTGCCCTCGTACGCTGAGCGGCTGCACGGCGCCTCGATGCTCTTCGACGGCGTGCGGTACCTGGGCCGGCGGGCCCGCGCCGAGGACTACAACACGCTCGTCGCGCTGGACCACGACCTCGCCAGGGCCGCCCCGGGGCTCACCGCCCCCATGGGTTCGGGCCGGTCGGCCGAAGCACCTGGGGCCCGACGATGACGACCACGGCGCTCTCGCGCACACCACGGCAGAGCCTGAAACGGGCGCGCGGCTGGATCGTCCTCGTCGCCATCCTCGTGATCGGTGCCGGGATCGCGGCGGTGGTTCAACTCTCACTGGCGTCGACGTCGACGGACCCGATGGGCGCCTCGAACCCTGCACAGCAGGGTGGCCAGGCGCTCGCCCGGGTACTGGCCGAGCAGGGCGTGGACGTGCGCCCGGCGGGCTCGCTCGCCGCGGCGCGACAGGCGGCGTCCGGCAGGGGCGACACCACGGTGCTGCTCTCGGATCCGAACGACATCCTGGATGCCTCCCAGCTGCGCTCCGTGCTCGCACTCGGCTCCGACCTGGTCGCCATCGACCCCGGATACCAGCAGCTGACGACGATGGCGCCGGGCGCGTCGCCTGCGGGCGAACGGGCATCCGTCTCGAGTTCGCCCCATTGTTCCGTCGCGGCGGCGCAGAACGCCGGATCGGTCTCGGGCGTTCGCGCGGCGTTTCGCGCAACGGGCGCTGCGGTGGGATGCTTCCCCGTCGGCGCCGGGGCATCCGCCGTCGTGCAGACCAGCACTGCAGGCACCACGGTCAGCGTCGTCGGCGCCGGGCTGTTCGACAATGAGGGCATCGCGCGGTCCGGAAACGCGGCGCTCGCGATCGGGCTGCTCGGCCAGCACCACACTCTGGTCTGGTACCTGCCCTCCGAGGCGGACGCCGGCGCCGCCGGGCCACCGACCCTCGCGGAGTTGACGCCCGGCTGGCTGACTCCGGCGATCGTGCTGCTCATCGCGGTGACGGTCGGCGCCGCCATCTGGCGCGGGCGGCGCTTCGGCCCGCTGGTGATGGAGAACCTGCCCGTGGTGGTGCGCGCGGGCGAGACCGTTCAGGGGCGGGCGCGGCTCTATCGCACGGCATCCGCCCGCACACACGCTCTCGATTCGTTGCGCGTCGGTGCGCTGCGCCGCATCGCGTCCCTGTGCGCACTGCCGCGGAGCGCGCACGCCGACCAGGTCGCGGCATCCGCCGCAGCGCTCACCGGATGGCCCGCCGAACAGGTGCGCGACGTGCTGCTCGACGGGCGCCCCGAGACGGACTCCGCCGCCCTCGACTACGCGACACGCCTGGCCGACCTCGAGCAGGCGGTGCGCGCTGCGGTCCGCGCGGCCTGAGCCAACGTCTCACCGCCGTCTCATCCCCCGTTCAGGTCGCGAACTGCGCCCTTATCGAGCTCCACAGGGGCCCATTTCGCGACGTGAATGCGTTCTGACATCCGCGGCTAGGCTCACAACGGAAACGCCCGACCATCGTGAGAGAGACACGGATGACCGATCCGACCATTATCAGCGCCGACACCGCGGCAGGCGGCGAGACGCGAACCGCGTTCGCCGCTGTGCGCACTCAGGTGGCGAAGGCGGTCGTCGGGCAGGACGACGCGGTCACGGGTCTGCTCGTAGCGCTCCTCACCGGCGGACACGTGTTGCTGGAGGGCGTGCCCGGCGTCGCGAAGACGCTCCTGGTGCGCGCGCTCGCCGCATCGCTGTCGCTCGACATGAAGCGGGTGCAGTTCACGCCCGATCTGATGCCGGGCGATGTGACCGGGTCGGTGGTGTACGACGCGAAGTCGGCCGCCTTCGCCTTCCGGCACGGGCCGGTCTTCACGAACATCCTGCTCGCCGACGAGATCAACCGAACACCGCCGAAGACACAGGCGGCCCTGCTGGAGGCCATGGAGGAGCGCCAGGTCAGCGCCGACGGAGAGACCATGCCGCTGCCCGACCCCTTTCTGGTGGCCGCGACCCAGAATCCCATCGAGTATGAAGGCACGTACACGCTTCCCGAGGCCCAGCTCGACCGGTTCCTGCTCAAGGTCGTGCTCGAGATGCCCGATCGCGACGCCGAGTTCGAGGTGCTTCGACGGCACTCGGCCGGGTTCGACCCCCGCGCGCTGGCGGCCGCGGGCATCCGCTCCGTCGCAGACGCCGACGGCGTGCTTCGGGCGCGTGCCGACGTGCGCCGCGTGGAGGCCGGGGCCGACGTGCTGGCCTACATCGTCGATCTGGCCAGGGCGACGAGGCGGAGCCCTTCGGTACGGCTCGGCGTGAGCCCGCGCGGCGCCACGGCACTGCTGGCCGCAGCGAAGGCGTACGCCTGGCTGAGCGGATACGCCGGTGTCACCCCCGACCACGTTCAGGCGATGGCGCCCGCCGCGTGGCGGCACCGCATGCAGCTGCAGCCGGAGGCTGAGCTGGAGGGCGTGACGACCGACGGCATCCTGCGCTCCGTGCTGCAGCAGGTGCAGGTTCCGCTGTAAGGCGAAACAGATGGCCATCACCGGGCGCTTCGTCGCCCTTCTCGTCGTGGGACTCGTTCCCGTCGTATTGCTCGGTGCGAGCGCACCAGGCGCATACCTCGCGCTCGCGTGCTGGCTGGTGTTCTGCTGCATGCTGGGCGCGATCGACCTGGCGGCTGCATCCTCCCCCCGCCGCGTGCTCCTTGCCAGGATGCTGCCGGCCGGTGTGCGGCTCGGCGAGACCGTGGTGGCGCAGCTGCTGGTGACGAACCTGGGTTCGCGGCGACTGCACGGCAGGCTGCGCGACGGTTGGGATCCGTCGGCGGGTGCATCGCCCACGCGACTGGGCCTGGATGTTCCGCCTGGCGAACGACGGATGCTCACCCTCGCCCTCACCCCGCACAGGCGCGGCA
Organism: Humibacter antri; assembly: GCF_054777235.1. Lineage (NCBI taxonomy): Bacteria > Bacillati > Actinomycetota > Actinomycetes > Micrococcales > Microbacteriaceae > Humibacter > Humibacter antri. The sequence continues at coordinate 50,114 of NZ_BAAHAW010000028.1, forward strand.
CACGCCGTGCGGCGTTCGTCGCGATCCGTGCCGCCGGCCCACTGGGGCTGTGGTCGCGGCAGGCCACGCTCGCCTCACCCGCTGAGCTGCGCGTGCTGCCGCCGTTCCATTCGCGCAGGCACCTCGCCTCCCGCATCGCGCGGCTGCGCGAACTCGAGGGGGCGACGCCTGTCATGGTGCGCGGTGAGGGCACGGAATTCGACTCGCTGCGCGAGTACGTGGCAGGCGATGATGTTCGGTCGATCGACTGGCGTGCCACGGCGCGCACGCCGACCGCAGCCCGGGCCGGCTCCGGCATCATGGTGCGCACGTGGCGTCCTGAACGCGACAGGCGCATCGTGATCGTGATCGACACGGGGCGGGCCTCGGCCGCCCGCATAGCGGACGAGCCCCGGCTCGACACGGCCTTCGAGTGCGCGCTGCTGCTGGCCGCTCTCGCCGATCGTGGCGGCGACCGCGTCGACGTGGTCGCTTTCGACCGCCGAGTGCGGGCGCGCGTGATGGGCGCCAAGGGTGCGCCGCTGCTCTCCCGGCTGGTGACCGCGCTGGCCGATGTGCAGCCGGAGCTGATCGAGACCGATTGGTCCGCCGTGCCGGCTCAGGTGCGCGCGATCACGCACCGGCATGCGCTCGTCGTGCTGCTCACGGATGCCTCGGCGCCCGGCTCCTCCTCGGGCCTCCTCGCCGCCCTCCCGCAACTCACCGCAACGCACACCGTTGTGGTGGCATCCGCGCGCGATCCGCGAGTGGCGGAGCTCGCCGCTGAGCGCGACGGCGTCGAGTCGTTCTACGGCGCTGCCGCCGCCGAACGCGCGCTGCTCGACACGGCGCGCGTGGCGGAGGCGGTCCGCCTCAGCGGAGCGGACGCCATCAGCGCACCACCTACCGAGCTGCCGCCCGCTCTGGCCGACCGGTATCTGCAGCTGAAGGCATCCGGCCGCCTCTGATCGTGCGCCTTCACGGGTTCACGCGGATCGCCTGCGCAGGCATCCTCTCGAGTGTCTGCGCAGGCGATCCTTCGACTGCGCCCTATCGCTCCAGGTCGAAGCGATCGAGCTCTGCGACCTTGGCCCACGCCGCGACGAAGTCGTTCACGAACTTCTCGGCCGCGTCGTCTGCCGCGTACACCTCGGCGACGGCACGCAGCTCGGAGTTCGAGCCGAACACGAGGTCGGCGCGGGTGCCCGTCCATCTCCGCTCACCGGTGGCCAGGTCGCTGCCTGCGAAGGCGTGCGATCCCGGATCGATCGACGCCCACTCGGTGCCCATGTCGAGAACGTTGACGAAGAAGTCGTTCGTGAGCACGCCGGGGCGATCGGTGAACACTCCCAGGTTCGATCCGTCCCAGTTGGCGCCGAGGGCGCGCAAGCCGCCGACGAGCACCGTCATCTCCGGTGCCGTCAGGTTCAGCAGGCTCGCCTTGTCGACGAGCAGCGCCTCCGCCGGCAGGTCGGATGCCGCCGCCAGCGGACCGACGTAGTTGCGGAATCCGTCTGCGATCGGTTCGAGATAGGCGAAGGAGTCGACATCGGTCTGCTCGGGCGTGGCGTCAGTGCGACCGGCGCTGAACGGCACGACGATGTCGAATCCGGCATCCTTCGCGGCCTTCTCGACCCCCGCGTTTCCCGCAAGCACGATGAGGTCGGCCAGCGAGACCCGTTTGCCGTCCGCGTCGTGCGCATGCTCGAAGTGCTCCTTCACGCTGCGCAGCGCCGTCAGCACCGTGGCGGAGCGCTCGGGGTTGTTGGCCTCCCAGTCCTTCTGCGGTGCAAGGGCGAGGCGTGCGCCGTTCGCGCCGCCGCGCTTGTCGCTGTTGCGGTAGGAGGCTGCAGAGGCCCACGCCGTCGCGACGAGCTGCGACACCGTCAGACCGGAGGCGAGGACCTCGGCCTTCAGCGCCGCCGCATCCGCCGCATCGATCAGCACATGGTCGAGCGCCGGAACCGGGTCCTGCCAGATGAGCTCCTCCTTCGGCGCCAGCTTGCCGAGATACCGGCTCGATGGTCCGAGATCGCGGTGCGTGAGCTTGAACCAGGCGCGGGCGAACGCGTCGGCGAAGGCCTCAGGATCATCCTTGAACCTCTTCGAGATCGGCCCGTAGACCGGGTCGAACCGCAGCGACAGGTCGCTGGTGAGCATGCGCGGCTCACGACGCTTCGACGGGTCGTGCGCCATCGGAACCATGTCTGCCCCTGCGCCGCCCTTCGGGCGCCACTGCTTGACGCCCGCGCCGCTCTCCATGAGCTCCCACTCGTACGCATACAGAATGTGGAAGAACTCGTTGTCCCAGCGGGTGGGGTGATACGTCCAGGTGACTTCCGGACCGCCCGCGGTCTGGTCGTCGCCCATGCCGGTGCCGTAGGCGTTCTTCCAGCCGATGCCCATCTGCTCCATCGGGGCGTCTTCGGGCGCGGGGCCGACCAGATCGGCCGGCCCTGCGCCGTGCGTCTTGCCGAACGTGTGGCCACCGCCGATCAGAGCGACGGTCTCCTCGTCGTTCATCGCCATGCGCTGGAACGTCTCGCGGATGTCGCCTGCGAGTTCGAGCGGGTCCGGGTTGCCCCCGACGCCCTCCGGGTTGACGTAGATCAGGCCCATCTGAACCGCGGCCAGGGGAGTCTCCAACTCACGTTTCCGGCCGGCCTCGTAGCGTTTGTCGTCGGCGAGCCACGTGTTCTCCGAACCCCAGTACACGTCGTCGTCCGGTTCCCACGAGTCCACTCGCCCACCTGCGAAGCCGAAGGTGGCGAACCCCATCTGCTCGAGGGCGACATTGCCGGCGAAGATCATGAGATCGGCCCACGAGATCTGCTTGCCCCACTTCTTCTTGACCGGCCACAGAATTCGACGGGGCTTGTCGAGGCCCGCGTTGTCGGGCCAGCTGTTCAGCGGCGCGAAACGCTGCTGACCGCTGTTGCCGCCGCCGCGGCCGTCGGTGACCCGATAGGTGCCTGCACTGTGCCAGGCCATCCGGATCGCCGAGGGACCATAGTTCCCGAAGTCGGCCGGCCACCAGTCCTGGCGACTGGTCAAGACCTCTTCGATGTCTTTGCGCAGTTCGTCGAGGTCGACGTTCTCGAAGTTGGCACGGTAGTCGAAGTCCTTGTCGAGCGGGTTGGTCTCTGCACTGTCCTTCGCGAGGATGCGCAGGTTCAGCCGGCTCGGCCACCAATTGCGTGCACTTGATCCGCCTGCGCGGCTCACACCGTGCGCGACAGGGCATGTCGCCTCATCCGCCGCTATGGTCTGCTCCTCGCGCGTGGGGGCGTCGATGACTCCCTCCGGCTCCTCGATGACGTTGTCGGTCATATTCATCCCTTCTCCGTGATGATGGACATCTCAGTCAGCGGTTGCGGCTGTGTCTGTGCCTGCGGCTGTGCCTGTGCCTGCGGCTGTGCCTGTGCCTGTGCCTGCGGCTGTGCCTGTGCCTGCGGCTGTGCCTGTGCCTGCGGCTGCGGCTGCGGCTGCGGCTGCGGCTGCGGCACAGTCGGCGCACATCCCCCAGAACGTGACCTCGGCCTGCTGCACGAGGAAACCGTGGTCATCCGACGGCGCCAGGCACGGGGCCTCGCCGGTCACGCAATCGACGTCTTCGACCCGACCGCACACCTGGCAGACGAGGTGGTGGTGGTTGTCACCGACACGCACCTCATACCGGGCCAGCGAGCCGGCGGGCTGGATGCGCCGCACGAGCCCGGCTTCGGTCAGGGTGCGCAGACCGTCGTAGACGGCCTGGTGCGACACGTTCGGCAGCTGGGAGCGGGCAGCGATGAGGATCGTCTCGGTGTCCCCGTGCGGATGCGATTCCACGGCCCTGAAGACGGCGACACGCGGTTCGGTCACGCGCAGCCCCAACGAGTGCAGGGCACTTTCGAGCGCTTCGTACACGTCAGGATCGACTGGTGAGGACATCATCGCCTCCGCGTTGTTTTGATTGATTCAGGATAACACTCGGACTCAGTCGGACTGGTCGACCGATCGGCCCGGCCCTGGCTCCCGGTCGCGAATTCCAACAGGTGTGCAACATGCGGCCGAATCGACGCGACCGAACCTGGGAAACCCCTTAGCGTCGCTGTAGGCGCCGGGACGCATGTCCTCGTGCAGAGTCTGCCCGGCATATCGATCCGCAAAGGAAAGTGAACATGTCTGAGTCAACTCCCGCGGCGGCCTCACCGGAGGCAGCCGTCTCACCGTCCATGGGCGCCCGCCTCGCGGCCGAAGCCTTCGGGACGTTCCTGCTGGTCTTCTCCGTGGTCGGCACCGCGATCTTCGCCGCAGGCTTCGAACAGGGCAAAGGCGGGCTGAACGTCGGATTCCTCGGCGTCTCGATCGCACTCGGCCTCTCCGTCGTGGTCGGCGCCTACGCATTCGGGCCCATCTCCGGCGGCCACTTCAACCCGGCCGTCACGCTCGGCATGGCCGCCGCGAAGCGCCTGCCGTGGCGCGACGTGATCGGCTACCTCATCGCCCAGTTCGTCGGTGGCATCGTGGCATCCAGCATCATCCTCTGGATCCTCGCAGGAGCCAAGGGCGCCAAAGGCGACTTCCTGACCGTGCAGTTCAAGGGCGCCTCCACCGGCTACGGCGTGCTGTCCCCCGGCGGCTACGGGTTCTGGTCGGTGTTCATCATCGAGATCGTGACGACCGCGTTCTTCCTGTACGTGATCATCGGCACGACCCACGTGCGCGCGGCCGCCGGCTTCGCACCCCTTGCCATCGGCCTCACGCTGACCTTGGTCGCGCTGATCGCCATTCCGGTGTCGAACGGTTCGTTCAACCCGGCACGTGCGCTGTCCACCGCGATCTACGGCGGGCCGGATGCCATCGGTCAGGTGTGGGTCACGATCGTCGCGCCCATCATCGGCGCCCTGATCGCCGGATTCACGTTCAAGCCGCTGTTCGACGGCCTGCTGAAGCGCTGACGAACTCCGGCGGCGCATCCAGACTGCACGCCCGCCCCGAAACTGCGGTGTTCATCGGCTGTTTCGGTGCGGGCGTGCAGTCTCGCGATGGATCGCGTGCTCTCGAGACTCAGCCGGCGACGAGGCGGCGAGTGCCGGCATCCGCGTCGTCGAGGTCGCCGGTCTCCCCGGCCAGAACGGCACGACGGCCGAGCACCAGCATGTAGACGAGGAAGGCGGCCAGCGCCAGAGCGCCGATCGCGATCTTCAGCCACACCGGTAGCGCGGACGGCGTCACGAAGCCCTCGATGAGCCCCGAGCAGAACAGGCTGATCGCCGTGCCGACCGCCACCGCGAACAGCGCGCGACCCTCCTGGGCGAGGGCCTGACCGCGGGTTCTGACGCCCGGTGCGATCCACGCCCAGAAGATGCGCAATCCTGCAGCGGCGGCGACGAACAGTGAGGTGAGCTCGAGCATCCCGTGCGGAAGGATGTACGAGAACAGCACGTCTGTGCGGTCATAGTGCACGAAGATGCCGGCCGCGACCCCGAGGTTCACCGCGTTCTGCAGCAGAATGTACGGCACGTACACGCCGAGGATGCCCGTGGCAATGCTCTGCGCCGCCAGCCAGGCATTGTTCGTCCAGACCTGGCCTGCGAACGACGCAGCGGGGTTGCGCGAGTAGTAGTCGATGAAGTCGTGGTTCAGGTACTGCTTCAGGTCCATCGTGCTGCCCACCGCGGCGAGCGCGCGCGGATCGCCCACCAGCCACCACGCGGCCAGGGTCGCCACCAGCACGGTGCCCAGAGCGACGCACAGCGTCACCCAGCGCACCCGGTACAGCGCAGCGGGCAACGAGATCACGAAGAATCGCGCGACTGAGCCGGCCGCGCCGGACCTCGCCCCCGTGAAGCGCAACCTCGCCCGTGCGATCACGGTGGCGAGTCGGTCGGTGTGGGCGCTGTCGCCGTCCGCGGAACTCAGCGCCGACAACTGCGTGGTCGCCACCTGGTACGCGGCGATCAGCTCGTCGGACGCCTCGCCATCGAGCCGCCTCCGACGCGCGAGCGCGCCGAGCCGATCCCATTCGGCGCTGTGGGCTGCGGCGTACGCGTCGGCATCCATGCTGGTTCGATGCTAGCGATCACCGGGCGAGCGATGACTGTTTAGATGGAAGCCATGACGGGCGAGGTGGCGGGCACGCCGGATGACACCGGCCTGGCACCGGGGCATGCCACCGCGCTCCTGCCGGAGCGTTACACCGACACAGCGCTGGCGCAGTACGGTGACGACGATCGGCAGCTCATCGGCGAGGCCGTCGGCGTGGATGCCCGCGCTGCGAGCTTCGTGCTGCGCGCAGCGGGCCTGATCATCGACGTGATCGCCACGTACGCCGTGGTGCTGCTGTTGTTCTGGGCACTGTACGCGGCCGGCAATGTGCTCGACACGGCGGCGACGGCGGCCATCCAGGTCGTGATCGTCGCCGTCATGTTCGTCGTCGTGCCCACGACCGTCGAGACGCTCAGCCACGGCCGCAGCCTGGGCAAGCTCGCCATCGGCGCACGCATCGTGCGCGACGACGGCGGCGCCGAGCAGTTGCGGCACGCGTTCGTGCGCTCGCTCGCCGGATCCATCGAGATCTACCTCACGTTCGGCGGCATCGCCGCCGTGACCGGGCTGCTCAGCCCGCGCTCGAAGCGCATCGGCGACCTCCTCGCCGGCACCTACTCTCAACTCCAGCGGATGCCCGCCCCGCCGCCTGCACCGCTTCCGCTGCCCGGGCACCTGACGGGCTGGGCCACGGTGGCCGACGTCGCCGCTCTGCCACCACGGCTCGCCCGGCGCATCGCGGAGTTCCTCCGGCATGCCGCAACCCTGACCCCGGATGCCCGTGCCCGCGTCGCCACGGACCTCGCCCGCGAGGCTTCCCGGTTCGTCTCCCCGCTCCCGAACACCGATGCGGAGTCTTTCCTCGTCGCGGTCGCCGCACTGCGCCGCGACCGCGAGTACGCCGCACTGATGGGCGAGCGCGCGCGGCTCGCGCGCCTCGAGCCGGCCCTCACCGCCCTCCCGCCCGGCTTCCCGCACCGGGACTGACGCCCGAGCGGTCTGCGGTTGATCCAGAGCCCCGGTTGATCCAGAGCCCCGGTTCACCCAGCGCCCCGGTTCACCCAGCGCCCCGGTTCACCCAGCGCCCCGGTTCACCCAGAGCCCCGGTTCACCCAGAGTCCCAGTTGGCCCAGAGCCGCGGTTGACCCAGAGCCCGGGTTCACCCCGAATCGCGGTTCGGTCCGCGCGTCGCCTCGCGGTACGCCTATCGGCATTCACGACAGGAGCTTCCTGGCGTCGATGCCGATCTCGGCGACGAGTGCCGTTCCCTGCAGCGCATCCGCTCCCGTGGCGGCTGCGACGCCTGCGGCGGATGCGGGCTCCGGTGGCGCGAGCGACTCGGCTTCGCGGGCGATCGATCCAGGGGCTGGACCGCTCGCCTCCTCCTGGGTTAGGGTTACCTGCGTTAGGTAAGCCTTACCTACTACTGGAGATCGCGCCCCGGCCACGGGCGACGGCTCCGACGAAACGGGCACCGCCGCCCGACGGCCGGTTCGGCGGCCGTCTCTCGGCGGGCATCCGCGTGGCCGTCGGCCGCGCCCGCCGATCCTTGCGACCCGCCAGCCCTGACCCGGCTCACGCATCCGGATCACCCGACCCGAAGGACCCCGCACCCCGACGACCTCGCCGCCCCGGCCGGCCTTGATGTCAGGTTCTCGGCCCGTGCGGGCGCGCCGGGCGAGCGCTTGCCGCCGCGGTGTGCCAGTCTTTTCCGCGGCGCACCGGTGGCGCCGCGACCGGCGGCGCGGAGCGTGACGACGGCGACATCGAGACAGAGGTGCTGTGGGAGGTTCCGGGCGCCGACCCGCTCACCGGCGGCCGCATCGGCGGCGACGCGCGACGGGCATCCGCCTACGTGTGGCTCGCCGGTGAGGCCGCGGCGATCAAGCGCATCCGCCGTCACCTGGTGCGCGAGGTCGGCTTCGACCGCCAGGCGGTCTCGTTCATGGGCTATTGGCGCAAAGGCCGCGCCGAGTACTGACGACGCCGGTCCGCACGGCGGACGATTGCGCCAGGTTCTCGCAATTGCGCCACAACGAGTGGCGCAATCACTGAGAGGTGGCACGGTCGCGACCTCGATCACCAGTGTTCGCGGGCGCGCCGCGGGCCAAGTCGTCAGTGATCGCGGGCTGCGCCGCTCAACTGACTCCATCGGCTCGGCCATGCGAGCAAGCTCGCATTGCTCTCACCTCAGTCGTCAGTACCGGTACTGATCGGGCTTGTACGGGCCATCGACGGGCACGCCGATGTATGCGGCCTGCTCAGGCGTGAGCGTCGTCAACTCAACCCCTAGGGAATCCAGGTGCAGCCTCGCCACCTTCTCGTCGAGCGCCTTCGGCAACGTGTGCACGCCCAGCGGGTACGCGTCGCGATTCGTGTGCAGCTCGATCTGCCCCAGCACCTGGTTCGTGAACGAATTGCTCATCACGAACGACGGATGCCCCGTCGCGTTCCCCAGGTTCATCAGCCGGCCCTCGCTGAGCACGAGCACGCTGCGTCCGTTCGGCAGCCGCCACTCGTGCACCTGCGGCTTGATCTCGACCCGCTCCGCACCCTCGAGCGACTCCAGCGAGGCCATGTCGATCTCGTTGTCGAAATGTCCGACGTTGGCGACCACGGCGAGGTGCTTCATGGCCAGCAGATGCTCGAGCCGCACGACATTCTTGTTGCCGGTGCCCGTGATCAGAATGTCTACCTCGCCGATCACCGACTCCAGTCGCGAGACCTGGAATCCGTCCATCGCCGCCTGCAGCGCGTTGATCGGATCGACCTCGCTGACGATCACGCGTGCACCCTGGCCGCGCAGCGCCTCGGCAGCTCCCTTGCCCACATCGCCGTAGCCTGCGACGAACGCGACCTTGCCGCCGATCAGCACGTCGGTGGCCCGGTTCAGACCATCGGGCAACGAGTGACGGATGCCGTATTTGTTGTCGAACTTCGACTTGGTCACCGAGTCGTTGACGTTGATCGCCGTGAAGAGCAGCTTTCCGGCGCGCTCCAGCTCGTAAAGCCGGTGCGCGCCGGTCGTCGTCTCCTCGGTCACTCCGACGATCTCGCCCGCGATGCGGGTCCACCGGTCGGAGGATTCAGCGACGGATGCCCGCAGCACGTCGAGGATGACGCGATACTCGTGCGAATCGTCGGGCGCGGCATCCGGAACCCGCCCCTCCCGCTCGAACTGCGCTCCGAGGTGCACGAGCAGCGTCGCGTCGCCGCCGTCGTCGAGGATCTGGTTCGGCCCGATGAAGTCCGCACCCGCCGCATCGGCCTCCGCGCTCCAGTCGAACACGCGCGACGTGCACCACCAGTACTCCTGAAGGCTCTCGCCCTTCCACGCGAACACCGGAACGCCCTGCGGATGCTCCGTCGTGCCGTGAGGCCCCACGACCACAGCAGCGGCGGCTTCGTCCTGGGTGGAGAAGATGTTGCAGCTCGCCCAGCGCACCTGCGCGCCCAGCGCCACGAGCGTCTCGATCAGCACGGCCGTCTGCACCGTCATGTGCAGGGAGCCGGCGATGCGTGCCCCGGCAAGCGGCTGCGCATCCGCGAACTCCGCCCGAAGGGCCATCAATCCGGGCATCTCCTGCTCGGCCAGGCGCAGCTGGTGACGCCCCGCTTCGGCGAGCGCGAGGTCGCGCACCTTGTATTCGAACGGCGTGGTCCCGGTCGGGAGCGACTCGGTTACTGCCGCCGCGTTGTGCGTGTCGACGCCGGCAGCGGGCTCGGTGCCGAGGGAACTCAGGGAAGTCATGTGCACCATTGTCGCAGGCGGCCGGGTCGTTGCCTGGCCCCCGACTATGTCGCACGCGCGACGTCGTGCGGCCCGTGTTCAGAGCCCGCCGAGACCCTGTGGTTCGCCGATCACCTGGTGACGCACCACTTGCCAGCCCTGCGGAGCGGACATCCGGTCGGCGTGGATGGCGCACAGGTCGTACGTGTGCGGCTCGTGCGCCAGCGATAACGGTCCCAGCACGACCATGGAGTCGGCGTAGTCGTACGTCAGGGTCGCCACGGCATCACGCGAGCACGCGACCTTGGAGCACGTTCGGGCCGTCATCAGGGCACAACACTACTCGCCGGCAGACACAGGGCGCTGCTTCAACAGCGGCGATCCCAGCCGCGATTCCGGCGTCGGGCAGACACCCTAATATTGACGACATGCCTCGATCCCGGCCGGTGCGCTACGCGACGGCGGTACGCCGCTCGGACCGCCACGGGCGAGGCGCGCGGGGCCCGGTCACCGGGCCGCACCTGCCTCTCCTGCAGGACCGCATCGACGTGTTCGAGATGACAGTGGCGAGCGCCGCCGACTTCCTCAAGGGGCTCTGGCCGGAGCAACTGTCCGACATGCGCGTGCAGATCGCGGCGGCACCCGCCGGCGCGCTCGGCTACGACGTGGTCGAGCGCTGGGGCGTCGACCACGCGCACAAGGCGATCACGCTCTACCGGGTGCCGATCGAGCGCCTGGCCAAGCTGCACCGCGACGACGATCTGCACCGCAAACTGCTCGTGGAGAGCTGCGTGTTCCGCGCGGTCGCGGAGTTGCTCGGCCGTGACCCGTGGGACCTGGCGCCCGGCCACTTCGGCCACTTCTGACAGTCGTCCCCGAGAGCGCCCGGCTACCACCCGCCCGCAGAGACACGGGGCAGCGGGAGCGGCGGAGGGACGGCGCAGCCTCGGTGGAGGTCGTCGGCCTCGCAGGCCGGACATGGCCGACGCTTTCAGCTCGGGCGCGCTACTTCGGGTAGACGGTGATCGGCTGGGCGAGCGGTCCAGCCGGGTTCAGCGCGAACGACGACGACGAGGCATCCGCCGTCAGACTCACGGATGCCCGCAACCCGTCGACCCCGTCGAGAGTGTACGAGGTTCGCGCGGCCAGCGGCACCGCCACGGCCTTCCCCGCGGGAACGGACACCGTCGTGGCCGCCCCGTGCTTCGGCGTCACCGTGACGGAGGCATCGGTACGCCCACCGTTCGCCAGGTGCAGAGTCGGTGCCGGTCCGGACGGGACGGCCAGCAGTGCCTTCTGCGGGAGCGGCTCACTGGCCACGAACCAGGCGAAGTCCTGCGTGGCCGCCTCGGCCTGGGCGGTCGCGGACTCGCCGGCGCTCGGAGCGGCTGCGACGTCGATGGTGCGGGCGGCGGCGACCACCGGGGTGTCCGAGGTGATCTGCACCGTGTAGGCGCCGTCGATCAGATGGTCGAACGTCACCTCGCGCACCGTGCCGCCCTGCAGCGTGATGCGCGAGGTGGCACCGACACCGGCGGTCGTCTCCGACGTGGCGGTCACCGTCACGTGCGCGACCGTCGTGCCTGGGGCGAGAAGCCGCACGGCCGGCAACTGGTTCGAGCCGCCTTCAGCGCCGCCGGAGAGGCGGGCGGTGTTGGCCACGGTCACCCCTGGGATGACGAGGTTCTGCGCCGGCTCCGCGGTGGGCCCGACCAGCTCGACGCCTTGCGGCGCCAGTCCTTGCACGCTGCTCTGCTGCAGCGACGCGTAGACGCTGCCCCCTCCGGCCTGCACGTGCACGACGGATGCTTGCGCATTCGGCACGATTCCCGCCAAAGGCACCACGAGTTGCGAGCCGGCACGCACGATGAGGCCGCGTGCTCCTGGCGCCTCCGCGCGGCCGCCCTCGGTGTAGACGGTCAGGTCGACCGTCGCCTGCACCTTCGACGGGTTGCTCAGCAGCACCAGGCTCGTCGATCCGAGCGTCGTCGCTCCGGCGACGAGCCAGCTGTCGGAGGTCGCCTCGCCGCAGGCCGCGGCTGCAAGTCCCGCGACGTCTGACGCGCTCGCCTTCTGCGACTGAGCACCTGCTATCAGTGGTCGCCTCGCGGATCCCTCCGTCTGTGCACCGTGCGTCTGTGTGCCGATCACGCGCGGCGCTCCGCCACCGCCGTGCACGCTCGGCGTCTGCAGGCTGCGCTGCTGAACCGGCGTGGTGGCCGTCGTCGCCATCGACGGCGACCCGATCGAGCTGAGCGATGAGGCATCCGTCGCGTCTCCCAGGTCGAGCAGACCGCCCGGGCAGACTCGCTCCTGGTCAGCCGGAACAGGCGTGATGGTCTGTGCGGGCGGTGCGACGTGCCAGCTCGGCAAGGGCAACAGGGCTGCGCCTGCGAGCGCGATGACAGCGACGCCGACACCGATGGCCCCGGCGAGGACGCGCACGCTGCCGCGGGCGATCGCCCGCGTGTTGCGGGTGCGGTCAGCGGACATCGCGGCCTCCTTCGAAGCCGTCGGCACCCGAGTCGGAGGACACCGCCGGAGCGTACGGCCCGGTCAGCACAGGAGGTCGTTCGACCGTGATCTCCTCGATCCCGTCGCCGGCTCGCTCGCCGCCCTCGCCGCTCGTATCGCCGAGTCCCGCGCTCGTATCGCCAGATTCCGCCTCCGTTTTCGCGGGCACCCCGCCCGTTTCCGCGGATGCGTCACCCGGCTCCGCCGACGCGTCACGCGGTTGCGCGGACCGGTCGCTTCCGTCGGCGACCGGTGCGGCATCGGCCGCGTCCTCTCCCGGATCCGGATCGCTCGGAACCGGAGCGCTCGGATCCGGATCGCTCGAATCCGCGGGGCGCGTCCCCTCACCACCGGCATCGCCCGTGGGCGCTCCGCGACGCTTCGCCTGTCTGCCGAGCACCTCGGCCGCGGTCGGCCGGCGCAGCGTGCCGCGCTCCGCGCGCCCGGTGGGCAGTGCGAGCAACAGCGTGAGCCCGAACACGACGCCCAGCACGATCAGCGCGACGAGGCGTTCCCAGCCGCCGGCATCCGGTGGAATCGGCACGCTGTGCGTCTGCGCCGGAACGCTCCACAGCACGGCGTCGTCGGTCGACGCCACCTGCGTCAGTAGTGGATTGCGCTCCAGCGCCGTCTCGGCTCGCATCTGGGTAGCCGACGCCGGGGACAGCCCCTCGCCGGCCGCCGTCTGCAGCAGCACGAACGAGACGCCGAAATGCTTCAGCAGCGGCGAGGCGTCCAGGCCGCTCGTCGAGGTGAGGTTGCCAGCGAGGCTCGCCAGCCGCCGCTGATCGGCGGTGAGCTGACGGCTGGTGGCGCTCAGCGTGCTCTGGTCGTCGAGTGTCTCGCCTTGACCGTGCAGAAGCTGCGCGCTCAGCGAGCCGTCGGACTGCGGTGAGAGCCGCAACGTGCCGATACGCGGATGCGTCTGCGCCTGAGCCGTCGCATAGGCGGGCAGCGCCGTCGCGGGGCCCGGAACGAGTGCGGATGTCTGCAGCGGCACCGCGATCGCCAGCGGCGCGATCGCGATGGCCACGAACGCCACGGTCACGGTGGCCGGCACCGTCGCGAATCTGCCGAGCGCGACGAGCGCCATCGTGGCTGCAGCGATAAGGCCGAGCCAGTACAGGCTGAGCGCGGTTCCCGGCCACAGCGGCACGGCCGCCGATCCCTGAGTGGAGAGCGACACATGCGTGGCGATGATGGCCGTCGCGAACCCCAGCAGCGCACCGATGAGGCACAACGTCGCCCGGATCGTGCCGCGCAGGAACAACGACAGCAGCGCCAGGATCGCGACCGGCGCCATCAGAATGGGCACCACGACCGACGGGATCATCCCGCTGAAGCCGAACACGCCGGCCAGTGTCTGCCAGCCGCCGAGGTCGCCGTCCGAGAACCCGAGGGCGACATGCAGCGGATGCGCCGCAGCGGCCGCAACGGGCAGTCCAGGGTCGGCGAACACCGCCAGTGGCGTTCCGCGCATCACCTGTTGCACCACGAGCGGGGCGAACAACGCCAGCGCCGGGATCGGAACGAGGAGTACGCGCACGACGCCGCGACCGGCCAGTGCCGATCCGACCACCCACACCACGATCAGCGCCGGAGCGAGCATGGGCGCGCAGGCGAGCACCGCCGCCGCGAGGATGCCCGTGGTCGCCGCGGCCGCCCAGGACCGCCTCGCCGCGGTGCCTGCGAAGAAGAGCCAGGGCAGCAGAAGATGCACGATGACTGCCGCAGGTCGTCCGTGTTGCAACGCGTCGAACAGCATCGGCGCCAGCGCCCACACGATCGCGAACGTGGCACGCAGCACCGCACGATGCGTGAGCCGGGTGGAGAGGAACCATGCGCCGAGGGCGGCCAGCGGAAGGGCGGCGAACCAGAGCAGCACGATCGCGAACGACGGCTGCCAGAACGTCAGGGAGCCGAGCACCGCGAGCACGGCGGCGAACGGGTCGGCCGCGCCCGCGAAGCCGATGCCGATGTCGCGCCATCCGTAGCCGAGGTTCGCCCACAGCGTGCCGACGTCGTTCAGCGGCAGCAGTCCTCCACCGCCGAGCTGCGACGTGCCGAGCAGCGGCGCGAACAGCGCGACGCTCATCAGCGCGGTCGCCAGCACCACCCACGCTCCACCGCCGGTGAAGAAGTTGAGCTCGCGTCGCTCTCCGTGCTGGCGAACGAGGCTCGCCTCGCGACGCAGTGCGCGCATCCGCCGCACCTCGGCGCGCGGGACGCGCAACGGCGCGATCGCCTTCCATTTCACCGTGCGCACCCGTTTCAGCGCGCCTCTCGCCTGACCGATGCGGCTGCCACCGAACGCGGTTGCGAACGCCGCGGCGAACTCGCCGCCGATAGCGCCCGGCTGCTTGCCGAGCAGAAACCCGAGCGATCGGACGACCGCCAGCGGCACCAGCGAAAGCCAGTGGAAGACGAGGGCGAACGCCGCAGCGTACGCGAGACGCCGGTGCAGTTGCGCGCTACGCCGCAAACGGTGCTGCTTGCGCCGCTGCCGACCTCGCGGCGTTCGAGGTTGAACGCTCACACCGTCGCCTGCAGAGGCGACCCTGGCCCCCGGCACGATGACCACACGATGGCCGGCCAGGCGTGCTCGAACACACAGGTCGAGTCCTTCGTCGAACGCGGGCAGCGCCGGGTCGAATCCGCCGAGCCGTTCCCACACCGAGTGCCGGATCAGCATGCCCGCGGCGGGAACAGCGAGCATGTCGCTCGTTCGGTCGTGCTGCGCCTGGTCGAACTCGTCCTCGACCATGACGATCGTGGCCCCGAGCCGGGTCATCGACAGTCCGAGCTCGCGGATCACGGATGCCTCGTCCCAGTCCACGAGCTTCGGCCCGGCTACGGCGACCGAGGGCGAGACCGCGACGGTGTCGATGAGGTGGGCCAGGGCATCCGGCTCCGGCGCCGTGTCTTGGCCGAGGAACCACAGCCAATCGTCATCGGATGCCGCGGGCGGCACGACCCGGGCTGCGACGCCGAGCGCCGTCGGGAACGGCAGCTTCTCCGTGGATGCCAGCAGCTGGTCCGGCGAAACCGCAGCCGCTTCCGCCACCGTCGCGTCGTCGGAGGCGACGCCGATCACCACCAGCGAGTCGACGGGACGGGTCTGGGAGGTGAGGGCATGCAGGCTGCGCCTGAGATGCTCGGTGCCGCGGTGCGCGACGAGAATGGCGGTGACTGTCGGAGGCATCGCGGACAGCCTAGGCAGGTGCGTGCGGATTCCCGGGCACCGGCATCGCGTGCTCCGCGAATTGATTGCTCACTCGACACGACCGAACGCCGAGACTACGGCCGGACGCGCGCCCCCGTCGCCGGGTCCGGACCAGGCACGAAGCCGATCGGCCGTCCGGCGACAGGGAGCGTCACCGCGAAGGCCGGAAACGGCCTTCGCGTGCAGTTCCGGCGCTCAGCCCGCGCGCTTGCGCAGCTTGCGACGTTCTCGCTCCGAGAGCCCGCCCCAGATGCCGAAGCGTTCATCGTTCTGCAGCGCGTATTCCAAGCACTGCGCCCGCACCTCGCACGAGGTGCAGATCTTCTTGGCATCCCGCGTCGATCCGCCCTTCTCAGGAAAGAACGCCTCGGGGTCGGTCTGCGCGCAGAGCGCATCCGACTGCCACGACAATGCGCCGTCTTCGTCTTCTTCGACCGATCGAACCCCCGGCACCCCAAGCCGTACAGGATCGATGAACCAGTTTTCGGGTACCCCCGGTCGATATTCGCTTATCGCCATATCGATCTCCCCACCTGTGTTGCCCCGCCTTCCGTACCGAGTTCCTTGCACGGGGCGTTTCACTAATTACACCGGTGTAGTTCGATCGCGTCAAGTCGCGAATCGTAAAGGCTCAAGCGGCGCTCGAGGGTTCGCGACGCGCCGAAGATCGACAACGATTTGGGCAGCGGCGAATCAGGATGCCTGCTGCCGCGCCCGCCACGCGCTGTCGACCATGTCGGCGAGGGTGTGACGCATCCGCCAGTCCAGATCGCGTGCGGCGAGCTCACCCGATGCCACGATGCGAGCGGGGTCGCCCGGGCGTCGCGGTGCGATCTCCGGGGCGAATCGGATGCCTGTCACCTCTCCCACGGTCGACATGATCTGCCCGACCGAGACGCCGTCGCCGCTGCCGAGGTTGTACGCGGACTCGAGCACATCGCCGTCGTGGAGCCGCTGCGCGGCCACCACGTGCGAGCGCGCGAGGTCGGAGACGTGCAGGTAGTCGCGCACGCAGGTGCCGTCGGGTGTCGCGTAGTCGTCGCCGTTGATGCGCGGAGTACGACCGGCGATCAGCGCGTCGAACACGAGCGGAAAGAGGTTGTGCGGGCTGGTGTCGTAGACATCCGGGTAGCCCGAACCGACCACGTTGAAGTAGCGCAGGCTGGTGTGCCGCACGCCACGCGCGACGCCCTGGTCGCGCAGCAGCCACTCTCCGATCAGCTTCGACTCGCCATAAGGCGATTCAGGCGCCTTCGGCGTGCTCTCGGTGACGAGGTCGACGTCAGGAGTTCCATACACGGCCGCGCTGGAGGAGAACACGATCGCCTCGATCCCCGCCTCCTCCATTGCCGACAGCAGCGTCGCCGTACCCGTGACGTTCTGCTCGTAGGTGTGCAGTGGCCGTTGCACGGAGACGCCCGCGTACTTGAAGCCTGCGATGTGCATGACACCGTCGATCGCGAATCGGGAGAACATGTCGGTCAGCAGTGTGCCGTCGAGGATCGTGCCGTGCACGAACGGCACGTCCGGCGGCACGAAACTCTCATGCCCGCTCGAGAGGTCGTCGATCACGACGGCGTCGATGCCCGCCTCTGCGAAGGCGCGCACCACGTGCGCGCCGATGTACCCGGCGCCGCCGGTCACCAACCAAGCCATGCCATCCAACCTATCGGCGACTGAGGCTCGGCAGAGAACGCTTGCGGTCTCTGCCGAGCCGACTGAGCCGATGAGCGGCGCAGCCGCGATACAGACGATTGAGGTTCGGCCGAGGGAGCTTGCTCACTCGGACGAACCGATTGAGTCTGTTGAGCGCGAAGCGCGAACATCGGCGACTGAGGCGAGCGCGATGCGGGACGCATAGTCCCGGCGCCGGGGAATGTGCCGGGGCGCCGCGACGGGGCGACGCTCGCGTCGTTCAGCGGTTGTCGGTCGCGATGAACAGCACCCCTTCGTTGAGCGGCGCGAACCGCAGCGTGCCCTCGTCGGGCGAGACGAAGACCGCGTCACCGCGCGAGACCTCGACGCCGGCATGCTCCCCCGCCACCGACGCCGAGCCGGCCGTGCACAGCACGATCGCCGGTCCGGTCAACTCGAGCGAGGCATCCGCCGTCACGTGCGCGAGCTTGAAGTCCGGCACGTCGGGGGTGAAGAGCTCGAGCGCGCCGACCCTGGACGGCGCGAGGAGCGGCGCGGGTACCGGCGTGAAGTCGAGCACGCGCAGCAGCTCGGGCACGTCGATGTACTTGGGCGTCAACCCGCCGCGCAGCACGTTGTCCGACGCGGCCATCAGTTCGATTCCGGTGCCGTTCAGGTACGCGTGGATGTTGCCGGCCGGCAGATAGAGCGCCTCCCCCGGTGCCAGGGCGACACGGTGCAGCAGCAGAGCGAGCACGACGCCGGGGTCGCCGGGATAGGCGTCCGCGAGCAGCCTGACGATGTCGAGCTCGGGGAGGCCTTCCCCCTTCGGCGAGCACGCGATCGCGGTGGCCTGGGCCACGATCTCCTCCGTGGCCTCCCCGCCGCCCAGCAGCAGCCCGACGGTGGCCCGCAGCGCGGACTCATCGTCCTCTCCGGCCGCGAGGATGCCGCGCAGCACGTCG
This sequence comes from Humibacter antri, assembly GCF_054777235.1. Taxonomy (NCBI): domain Bacteria; kingdom Bacillati; phylum Actinomycetota; class Actinomycetes; order Micrococcales; family Microbacteriaceae; genus Humibacter; species Humibacter antri. The sequence continues at coordinate 68,193 of NZ_BAAHAW010000028.1, forward strand.
AGCTCGTCGTGCGGCATGCGCATCGCCCGCCCGGTGGCGATCAGACGATCCAAGACGGCGATCGACGTGCCCACGCTGCGGAATCCGCACAGTGCGTCGAACGGCGTGACCGCGTAGATCAGTTCGGGCTTGTGAAAGGGGTCCTTGTAGTTGCGCTCGGACGCATCCAGCGGAACGCCCATCGCGTTCTCGCGATCGAAGCCGGCCCGCGCCTGCTCCGACGAAGGATGCGCCTGGATCGACAGCGGACCGGCGGCCGAGAGCACCTTCAGCAGGAACCCGAGGCGTGGCGCTCCCTCGTACGAGTCGCGCTCGCGCCAGTCCGAACCGAGGGTGGATTCAGGCTTCTCGGCGATCAGTCCGCCGAGCGTGCCGGCGGCGTCGACCGATTCACGCAGGAGGCTCGGCGACCCCGGATGTGCACCCAGCCACAGCTCCGCCTCCGGCCCTCCGGAGGCGGTCCGGCCCAGCAGGTCGGCGATGCCGTGCGAGGAGCCCCACGCGTAATCGCGAGGAACGTTGTCGATGCGCACAAACATCCGCGCCCGCCCTTTCTTCCGGTTAGTCGCAGAGTACCAACGGCCTTGGGGCGAGCGGATGCCGCTGCCTAGGCTGGCCGGCATCCCGACGGCTCTCTTGGCCCGACAGCGCCCGCTGCTCCGGCATGTGCCGTACGCGATCCGAATCACCAGTGACGGAGCAGACATGGCATTCGAGCCTCTCGCGGCAGACTTCTACGGCTTCTCGAACGAGCTCACCGACCAGGAAAAGGGGGCCATCGCGAGCTTGCGCGAGTACCTCGAGACCGAGGTGAAGCCGATCGCGAACGAGTACTGGGAGCGGGCGGAGTTTCCGAAGCAGATCATTCCCGACCTGCACCGCCTCGGCGTGGCTGCGTTCGCATGGGACGAGACGAAGCCGTTCCCGAACTCGGCCGTCTTCCGCGGTTTCCTCGCCCTGGAGCTGGCCCGCATCGACGCATCCGTCGCCACGTACGTCGGTGTGCAGAACGGCCTGGCCGCCGGCTCGCTGAGCGCGTGCGGCTCGCTGGAGCAGCGCGTGCAGTGGCTGCCGAAACTGGCCTCCGGCGAGATCATCGGCGCCTTCGGACTGACCGAACCGCTCTCTGGATCCGACTCGGCGCAAGGCCTGCGCACGACGGCCGAGCGACACGGCGACGAATGGGTCATCAACGGCGCCAAGCGCTGGATCGGCAACGCGACCTTCAGCGACATCACGATCATCTGGGCGAAGGATGTCGCCGACGGCCAGGTCAAGGGTTTCATCGTTCCGACCGAGACACCGGGTTACCACGCCACGAAGATCGAAGGCAAGCAGGCGTTGCGCGCCGTACAGAACGCCGACATCACGCTGGAGAACGTGCGCGTGCCCGAGTCGTTGCGCCTTCAGAACGCGAACTCGTTCCGCGACACGGCCCGCGTGCTGCGGGCCACCCGCGCTGAGGTGGCCTGGGCGGCGGTCGGAGTCGCGGTCGGCGCCTACGAGGCGGCCGTGAAGTACGCGGGCCAGCGCATCCAGTTCGGCAAGCCGATCGCCGCGCACCAGCTCGTGCAGAATCTGCTCGCCGAGTCGCTGGCGAACATCACGTCGTCGCTCGCGCTGGTGGTGCAGGTTTCCCGGATGCTCGACGCCGGCACCCAGCGCGACGAACACTCCGCGCTCGCCAAGGCGTTCACCACCTCCCGCATGCGCGAGACCGTCGGCTGGGCCCGGGAGATCCTGGGCGGCAACGGCATCGTGCTCGAGTACGACGTCGCCCGGTTCTTCAGCGACGCGGAGGCGCTGTACTCGTACGAGGGCACCCAGGAGATGAACACGCTCATCGTGGGCCGCGCGATCACGGGCCTCGGCGCCTTCGTGTAGTTCGGCGCCAACCGCGCGTCGAGCCTGTCGAAACCCTGACGCCAAGTGCCGATCCGTCGGCCGACGGTCGTCATGGCCGCCGGAAGACGGCCGGCCTGCGCTGCCACTCGGTGACGGCCGGCCGGTAGCCGACGCGTGACCAGAACGGTCCCGATCGGGGGTTGGCTACGGCGTAGCTGAGCATCGTGTACGGGGAGCCGCACGCGTCGAGTGCGCGGTGTGCGACATCCACCAGTTGAGCGCCGATGCCCGATCCGCGTTCGCCGGGATCGAGGTACATGACGACGAGGTTGTGGCCGCCGGTGACAACGAGCCTCGGCTCGTCGGGTTCTGGCGATTCGTCGTCGGGCATGACATGCACGAACCCGGTGACCACATCGTCACGTTCGAGCACCCACGTGGTGTTCGGCGCTCGCACGAGTCGTTCGCGGTATGCCTGTGCGAAGGTGGCCGCGGCCCCCGGCCGCTCGACGACCGTGGCGAACTGGGCATCCAGCGCGAGAAGCCGGGCGTCCAGCTCGCCGAGGCGATCGGCGTCGTGGAGGGTCGCGATTCGCACCACCGCCCCGCCCACCTCGATGGGCAGAGCGAGTGGGCGCCGCACGACGCCCCGCGGAAGCAGCCGAACGGCGCGAATCTGCGTGGGCGCGAAGCCGCGCGCGAAAAGCGAATTCGCCAATTCGGCGTCACGAGTCGGAACCACGAGCTTGGCGGATGCCTCGGCGTCGCCTGGTTCTTCCACTTCAGCGATTCGCCGCAGCCACTCGTCGAGCACCGTGTCGAACGCCCTCACGCGGTCGACGCCGTCGCCCGCGAGCCGCACGTCGGCGGTGTGCCTGCGCAGGGTGCCCCACACGGCGTTCGGTTCCGTCTCGTCGACGACAGTGAGCCCGAAGAGCGCGGCTGCTCCCGCTCGGCCGATCCGCACGCGGAGCACGTTCGGCTCGTCATCCGATTCGAACGAGGCGAGTGGTGCCAGCAGCGGATCCAGCGCGCGCACGCGGTCGTTGTGGGCGTCGGTGATGGCAGACATCCGTGATCCTCTCTTGCGTCAGGTTCCTGCTCGGAGCGGACATGGCCCGTGCCGAAGGCGGCGCCTGTGAGAACCTGTGCCGAAGGCGGCGCGCCTGAATACCGGTGCCGAAGGCGGCGCACCTGAACGAGCGGCGCCGCCTTCGGAGACCTCAGAGGTTGACCGCCTCGTAGTCCTGGCCGAGGAACAGCGAGATGAACCGGAAGGGGCGCTCGACACTCTCCCAGCCGAGCGGGCAGTGCGGCGTTCCCCGGGGGATGAACACGGAACCGGTCGTCGTGATGATGTGCTCTTCGCCATCGATCGTCATGGTCAGCCTGGCGCCGAGATCTTTCGGATTCTCGGGGTCGTTCCCCATCCAGAGGAGCACCTCGTCATGGTCCGGGTGAACGTGCGGATGAACCCAGAGAGCGGGCTCGTCGGTCGGGTTGATCCAGCAGTAGCCCATGTGCACCTGCGCGGCGGGAACCTCGGCCGGCCGCATGAGGCCGAGGGATGCGCCGAGGTTCGCCGGCTGCTCCTCACCGACCGCCTCGCCCTCCGCGGTGAACGACGCGCTGCTGTCCCACAGCTCCTTGACGAAGAGCTGGTCGTGCTTTCCCATCGTGTTTCTCCTTCTGATCCGGTCTTGTCGAAAGTCACCCGGTGGTCACCGGGCCATGGCCACAGGTACGTCGAGGGCATCGGCCAGCAGGCCGCGCGTGTACGGGTCGGCGGGCGCGTCGAGCACCGATTCCGTCGCGCCGCTCTCGACCGTCATCCCGTTGTTCAGCACGAGCACCCAGTCGGCCAGGCTGCGCACGACGGCCAGGTTGTGCGTGACGAAGAGCATGCTGAGCCCCTCGGCGAGCAGACCCCGCAGAAGCTCGACGACGGCGGCCTGGACGGAGACGTCGAGGGCGGAGGTCACCTCATCGCAGATGAGCACTCGCGGCTCGCATGCCAGAGCCCGGGCGATGGCGACACGTTGCCGCTGCCCGCCGGACAGGTCGGCCGGGTACCGGTCCGCCACGGCCGCGGGAAGCTCGACACGGTCAAGAACCTCGCCGACGCGCTTGTCGCGCGCCCTGCCGGTCAACCCGAAGAAGTGTGTGAGCGGCACGGCGAGGCTTGCGCCGATGGTCGCCCGCGGGTTCAACGAGGCGTACGGGTTCTGGAACACGTACTGCACCTGCCGGCGCTGCTGCTTCGTTCGCGCGGATGAAACCGCTGCGAGCTCGGAGCCGTCGAGGCGCACCGTGCCGCTCCAACGCTCCTGAAGACCGGCCAGGCACTGGGAGAAGGTGGTCTTGCCGCTGCCCGACTCCCCGACGATCGCCACGCACTCGCCAGGGAAGACGGCGGCTGAGACGTCGAACAGCACCTGCCGATCGTCGTATCCGGCCGCGAGATCGGTGATCTGCAGCAGCGGAACGCGGTCGTCGGCGCGGTCTTCGACGCGAAGCGCAACGTCGGCGCTCTGCCGCGCAGAGGCATCCAACTGCTCGGAGAGCGCACAGCGCACCCGTCGGCCGGAGCCCCAACGATCGGGCAGGGCAGCCAGCTCAGGTGTCGCATCGCGGCACACCGCGGTGGCCAGTTCGCACCGCTCGGCGAACCGGCATCCGTCATACGGCGGTGACGGCACCGGTGCACGCCCCGGAATGGAGCGGAGCCGGGTGCGTTCCCGCGTGCTCGGCACCGACGCCAGGAGGGCACGAGTGTAAGGGTGCGCGGGAACGCTCACCACATCGGCACACCGCCCGATCTCCACGAGCTGCCCGGCGTACATCACGGCGACGTGGTCGGCGACCTCCGCGATGACCGCGAGGTCGTGCGAGATGTAGATCGCGGCCATCGAACGCGCCCGGCACAACTCGGCCACGAGCGCCAGCACCTTCGCCTGGGTCGTGACGTCGAGTCCCGTCGTCGGTTCGTCGAGCACGAGAAGGTCGGGCTGGCCGACGACTGCCATCGCCAGTCCCACCCGCTGCTTCTGGCCGCCGGAGAGCTCGGACGCCGAACGCGCGAGGAACGCATCATCGGAGGGCAGGCCGACCGCCCCCAGCACGGAACGCACCGCGGCCCGCCGACCGGATCGCGTTCCCCCGATCGCCTCTTCCAGCTGCGTGCTGATCTTCAGCACCGGGTTGAGCGCTGCGGCCGGGTCCTGCGGCACGTACGCGACCACCCGCCCGCGTGCGGCTCGCATCTCACGATCGGAGAGCGCCAACAGGTCGGTGGTCCCGATCCGCACCGATCCGGCGCTGATCGCGGCACCGGGCCGTGCATGGCCGAGCAGTGCGAGCGCCAGGGTGCTCTTTCCCGAGCCGGACTCCCCCACGATGCCCAGCACGCGTCCCGATTCGACCTGGAACGAGACGTCGTCGACGAGTCGGCTCCCGTCGGAGAGGGTCACACGAAGGCCGTCGACCTCGACAGCTGCCATCAGTTCGTCTCCTCCGTGCGCCCGATCACGCGTGCCGCGCCCTCCGCGATGAGATTGCCGCCGACCGTGAAGACGACGATGCAGATCATCGGCGCGACGACGGCCCACGGCTGGCCGGCGAGTCCGTTGCGGTTCTCGCTGACCATCAGGCCCCAGTCCGCCTGCGGTGGCTGGATGCCGTACCCGATGAAGCTCATCGACGCCAGCACGCCGACCGACCACATCAGCCGCATGCCCAGTTCGACCATCAGCGGCGATGCCAGGTTCGGCAGGATCTCCCTCGTCAGGATGTACCTGCTCGGCACGCCCACCGCACGCGACCAGCGCACGAACTCACGGCCGCAGAGCGGCATGGCCGCGCCTCTGATCACCCGGGCCACACCGGGGACCAGTGCGATCGTGACCAGGACGACCAGAAGCCAGGGCGCCGGGCCGATGACCGAGACGAACAGCAGCGTGAACAGCAGCGCGGGGAACGCGAGCAAGACATCCATCAGCCGCATGAGCACGACATCCACGGCCCCGCCGTAGTACGCGGCGACGATGCCGATCGCCGCGCCGATCGCGACAGTGGCCACGGCGCTGAGTGGAGCCATCCACGCCAGATTGATGCCCCCGGCCATGACGCGGGAGAGCACGTCCCGTCCGAGGTAGTCGGCGCCGAGCGGCAGTCCGTGCCCGGGCTGAGCGAACGGCAGTGCGATCGTGCGGTTCGGATCATGCGGGGTCAAAAGCGGCCCGAGCACTGCGAACAGGAGCATGACCACGATGAGCACGAGTCCGAGCCGTACCTGAGCGGAGTGCAGCAGCCTGCGCATCCCTCTGGCGCGGCGTGGCGCGGGTTCGACGACCTCGATGGCGGTGGTTGCCGGTGACGCCTTCTGCATGATGACCCGCCCTCAGCGCTTTCCGACCCGTACGAGATCGGCGATGAAATTGAAGACGAAGTAGACGCTCGCCATGATGAGCACGATCGCCTGGATCGTCGGAATGTCGCGGGCTCCGATGGACTGCAGAAGCAGCACACCCATGCCCGGGTAGTTGAAGAGGTATTCGGTCACCACCACGCCGCCCACCGTGAACGCGGCCACGAGGCTCGCGGCCGGCACTGTCGGCCCGAGTGCGTTCGGCAGCGCGTGCACGAAGAGGATGCGCCAGCGGGAGACGCCCTTGAGACGCGCCATCTCGACGTACTCGCTCGAGAGCACATCGATCACCGACACCCGCACGAGTCGTGACAGGTACATCACCCCGCCGATGACGAGCGTGGCGACGGGCATCACGAGCTTGGCCGGGAAGTCCCACGGATGACTGCCGATCGGAATGATCGCCACCGGCGGGAACCAGTGGAAGACGGTCGTGCCGAACAGGAAGACCAGCAGTGTGCCGATGATGAAGTCGGGCAGCGCGTTGGCCAGCATCGACGATCCGAGGAAGAGCTTGTCGAACCAGGAGTCCTTGAACTGTGCAGCCAGCACACCGAGCACGAGCGCGATGGGCAGGATGAACGCGAAGGCGATACCGGCGAGCACGAGACTGTTCGTCGCAGGTCCTGCGATCAGCTGCGAGACGGGTTCGCCGTTGGCGAGCGAGACGCCGAAGTCGCCGTGCAGCACGCCGCCGAGCCATTTCCCGTACTGCTCGTACAGGGGCTGCGTGAGGCCGAGCTGCTCTGACAGTGCTCTGACCCGATCCGGTGTCGCGTGTGTTCCCAGCAGCACGGCCGCGGCGTTGCCCGGCATCACCTGCGTCGCCAGGAACACGCACACGGACACGAGGAGCAGCGTCACGATCGCCTGCACGGCCTTCGCGACCGCCAGTCGCAGCCAGCGGAGTCGCCGTCTGCTGCCCGGTCGGCCCGGCACCGCGTGCGGTGCCGACAACTCGGCGTCGGTGATGATTGCCACTCCTCGCATCCCTTCTGTGCTGTCACGGAGCTTCTGTGCTGTCACGAAGCTTCTGTGCTGTCACGAAGCTTCTGTGCTGTCAGGGAGTCCCGCTTCGTGCTGCTGCTGAGTCCCGTGCCCTGCCCGCGCTCAGCTGGTCAGCCACCCGTCATCCGACGGTGACGCCGCCGAACGTTCTCGACGTGCGACCGAACGGATCGGTCTGCAGCCCGTGCACCCGTGAGCTGTGCGGCGTCAGATCCAACGGGTACGCCGCGATCAGCGACGGCACGTCGTCGTGCTGGATCTTCTGCATCTGCTGCTCCAAGGAGCACTGCTGGGAGGCATCCGTCGTGTTGAACAGGGTGCCGGCCAGCGAGTTGAACTGGGCGTTGTTCCAGTGCGACGCGTTGTCCTGACCACCCGGCAGCGAGTGGTCGGGAACGCCGGACAGGTAGTCGGCCGTGACCACGTTGACCACGAACGGCCACTGCAGCCACTTGTCGAGCATCGAACCGGTGTCCATCTTCTTGACGTTCACGGTCACGCCGATCTGCGCGGCGTCCTGGCTGAGCAGTTGCGCGGTCTCCAGCATTCCCTGGAAGGCACCGTCGGTGACGAGGTCGACACTCAGATGGGACTGGCCCGCCGCGGCCAGCAACTGCTTCGCCTTGGCGAGATCCTGCTTGCGCTGCGTCACGTCGGGCGCCGCGCATCCGCCGCCCAGGTCCATGTCGTTGCCGACCTTGCCATACCCGTTGTAGGCGGTCTTCACCACGGCTTGCCTGTCGATGATCAACGCCATCGCCTCGCGCACCCTCGGGTCGTTGAAGGGCGCGATGTCGGTGCGCATGTCCAGCGAGAGGTGGGTGGCGCTGTCGCTGGTCAGAAACTGGATGCCGCTGGCCTTGAGCGAGCTGACGTTGGCCAGCGGAACGGCGTTAGTGAGGTCGATCTGGCCGCCCTGGAGCGCGTTGACGATCGCCTGCTGGTCGCTGAAGAAGTAGACGTTCAACGTGCGGAATCCCGGCTTCTTGCCCCAGTAGCCGTCGAAGCGGGTGAGCGTGGCCTGTCGGTTCGGCACGAACGACTTCATCGTGAACGGTCCTGTGCCGTCGGGGTTCTCAGGAGTCCAGTCGTGCCCCGTCATGTAGAGCTGCTCGTAGGACCAGGCGTTCGGAAAGACCCCATACGGCTCCTTGAGCGTGAAGCGCACGGTGAGGTCGTTCACCTTCGTGATCTGGTCGGGATCGACGAACGGCGAGATCTGCGTGATCGCTCCGAATGTGGACTTGAGCTGGAACATCCGCTTGACGCTGAAGATCACATCGTCTGCGCCGAACGTGCCTCCGTCGTGCAGCTTGACGTTCGGGCGCAGCTTCACCGTCCACACCTTGTTGCCGTCGCTCGGGGTGAACGACTGGGCGAGCCCCATCTGCAGCTTGCCCTTGTCGTCGAGGTAGGTGAGCAGGTCGTACATGTTGCGCCAGATGGCGCCCTCGCCCACCGACGCTTGGGAAGCGTACGGGTCGACCTTGTCGTTGACGCTGCCGACCAGCCCGAGGTTGAGTGCGTCGGCGCTCGATGCGCCGGTACTTCCGGCGGCGTTCGACGTGCCGGAGGAACAGGCTGCCAGCGCCGCTACGACCGCGAGCGCCGCGACGCCGGCCAGTGCCCGGCGCAGGAACCGCGATCCCGGGTGTCCTGTGGACATGTGATCTTCTCCTTGCTTTCCGTCGTTCGGCTCGTCAGGCGCCTACGCGCTCGTGGGAGGCGTAGGTCGGGCTGAGGGTGATGGCGATGAAGGTGAAGGGGCGGTCGACGCTCTCGAAGCCGAGCGGGCAGTGATACGTGCCCTTGGGGATGTAGACCGCTCCCGTCGTGGACACGACGTGGCGTTCGCCCTCGATGGTCATGTAGAGCTCGCCGCCGAGGTCGCCCGGGTTCGTGGGGTCGTTGCCCATCCAGACGAGGATCTCGTCGAAGTCGTCGTGCACATGCTCGTGCACCCAGAACACCTCTTCGGTGCTCGGAAAGACCCAGCTGTAAGCGCCGAACACCGTCGACTCCGGCACGTCGAGCGCGCGCATGATGCCGTACGGCACGCTCAGATTCGGCGGAAGACCGCGCCCGGCGGCCTCGCCCTCGTTGACCATGTCATCGGCAACCACGTTCATGTCGGTGATGAACAGCTCGTCGTACTTCGCCATGTGCTCATTCCTTCTCTCTGCCGGCGGCGTCAGTTCTTCGGGACGTTCTCGTCGGAGCTGTAGTCGCCGTCGCCGGAGAGGGAGATGGCGTTGAATCGGATGGGCCGACGCACAGTGCCCCAGTCGAGTGGGCAGTGCCGAGTTCCCGCCGGAATGTAGACCGCTCCTGAGGAGTCGATGGTGTGTTTCTCGCCCTCGATCCAGAGGTAGGCCTCGCCTCCGAGATCGTGCGGGTTCTCGGGGTCGTCGCCGAGGAACACGAGAACCTCGTCGTAGTCGTGCTCGTGCTCGTTGACCCAGTGACTGCCGGTCTCCGTGGGGAGGATCCAGGAGTAGGTCATGTGCATCTTGGCCTGCGGAACGTCTTCACGGCGCATGAGTGCGAACGCGTCACCGATGTGCGAGGGTCGCGGTTCACCCGTCGCGACCGCTCCCTCGTTCACGAGGTCGTCGCTCGCGTCACCCATGTGCCTGACGATGAGGTGCTCGTACTTTGCCGCCATTGCTGCTCCTTCGCATCCGTTTCACCAGTCGGTGGATGTCGACGTTAGGCGCCGGGGCGGCGGGACTCGATGGACGGAATACGGGTGACCTGGTACTTCGCTCGCACGGTCTGCTGCGCGTTGGCGCCGAGCGCAGCCGGCATGACGTTGCGCGCACGATAGTTATTCGCCTAGGTCGTGCACTCTTGTCTCGGACGTCTGACGCGCGTCGAATGTGAGGCATGGATTCAACGTCGATCCGTCATCGTGGTGCCCGTGTTCACCCGCAGAGTCGCCGCCGGTCGGGAATACCCCGGTTCGCCATCGAACGCGGCCCCGCCACCTTCGACGGGGCGATGCTGGTAGGGCCGTACGACCTGTTCGGGCCCGGACCGCACTCGGCCATCCCGCACCGCCACGACTTCACCGAACTGATCTGGGTGCACTCCGGCGCAGGGCTCCACCACATCGACGACACGACGCACACGATCGCACCGCACACCCTGCACACGATCGCCAGAGGACAGGTGCATCGCTGGGACCTCGCGCATCCAGAGTTCGAGGGCACACTGGTGCTCTTCCGCGAGGAGTTCCTGGCCGGACCGGGCGGAATTCCGCGTCCGGCCTGGCAGGGCGGCGTCTGCAGCCCCGACCCGGTCACCTGCTCGCGGATCGACCGCATCATCGCCGAGCTGGAATTGGAGCTGGATGCCCGCGCCGAGGGCTGCGAGTTCGCCGTGCGGTCGCTGCTGTCGGCGCTTCTGGTCGTGTGCTCGCGCTCTGCACACGTGCCGGGAACCCCCGCAACGCACCGAGCGCCGCCCGCGAGCCTTGTCGGCAGGTTCACGGCGTTCGTCGATGACCATCCCCGAGCGACGCTCACCGTGCGCGAGTGCGCGAAGGAGCTGAACGTGACGACCAGCCACCTCTGCGACGCCGTGGCCGCCGCCACGGGCCGCTCGCCGGGTGAGATCATCCGTGCTGCGATTCTGCTCGAGGCCGAGCGGCTGCTCACCTCCAGCGACCTGACCTGCGCGCAGGTGGCGACGAGCCTCGCGTTCGACGACCCTTCGTACTTCTCCCGGTTCTTCCGGCGTGAGGCCGGGATGACGGCCTCCGAGTTCCGCCGCGTCCGTCTCGCCGCCTGAGCCCGGTCTCGCCGCCCCGGCGGCGAGACCGGGCTCAGGGCTCAGCGGCTCAGGGCTCAGCGGCTCAGTGCTCAGCGGCTCAGCGCTCAGCGGCTCAGCGCTCAGGGCTCTGTGGCTCGAGGCTTGTGGCTCGAGCGGCTCAGTGGCTCAGCGGCTCGGGTCGGGCCGACCACGCGAGCGAACTCGCCTGCCGCTCCCCCGATCGCCCATAAAGTAGCCCCATGACGCAGACCTCGCCGGCGACGGCACCTCGCACCGTGCCGTCCGGCCAGGGCTGGATGCTCGCGTTCGCGGGCTTCACATTCTTCGTGCTGTTCGCGCCCGACTTCTTCCGCAACGCGATCAGCTGGTACGGCTGGGGTATCGCGGTGCTGCTCTGCCTGGCCGGCAGCATCGTGTTCCTCGCGCGTGCGCGGCCGCGCGTGCCGATTCGCAAGTGGCCGAAGACGCTGCTGCTGTTCCTGCTGCTGTGCATCGTCTCGATAGCGTGGTCGTCGTACCGTCCTGAGACCGTGATCGCCGCGATCGCGCAGCTGGCCACGACGACCGGGGCCGCGTTCTTCGCGCTCTGCCTGAGCTGGCAGCAGATTCTGCGAGCGCTCGGCGCCGCCTTCCGGTGGATCATCGGCCTCTCGCTCATCTTCGAGCTGATCGTCTCGCTGATCATCCGGCACCACATCCTGCCGATCTTCACGACCTATCAGTACCCGTCCGGCAAGCTGCCGAATGCGTTCTACTGGAGCCGCGACCTGCTCTTCCACGGGGGCCAGATCCAGGGAATCGTCGGCAACAGCGACATCCTCGCGATGATCACGCTGTTCGCGCTCATCGTGTTCGGCGTCCAGCTGGCGGATCGCACCGTGAACCGCACGGCCGGCATCGTGTGGCTCGTTCTCGCCGGGATCACGTTCCTGCTCACCCGCTCGTCGACCGTGGTCGTCGCGCTCGCGGTCGTCGTCGTGGTGCTGCTGTTCGCCTGGTGGGGGCGCAGTGTTCCGCAGAGCAGACGCGTGCCCGTCTACTCCACGGCGGCCGCCGTGATCGTGGTGGGCGGGGCATCCGTCATCCTGTTCTGGGGAACGATCACGAAGCTGCTCGGCAAGAGCGCCGACCTCACCGGGCGCACCGACATCTGGGACAAGGTCATCCACCTGGCGCAGCAGAAGCCGTATTTCGGCTGGGGCTGGATCAGCTACTGGGCGCCCTGGGTCGAGCCGTTCAAGGGCCTTGCGGTGCGCAACAAGGTGGAGTATCTGCAGGCGCACAACGCGTATCTGGATGTCTGGCTGCAGCTGGGCATCCTCGGTCTCGTCATCTTCGCCCTGCTGGTGCTCACGGTCTTCGGGCGCTCCTGGTTCAAAGCGGTCGACCGAGCGCCGTTCGACGCGCAGGGCGTCGTGCGAGCGGATGTTCCCTACACGGCGCTCACGCTGCTCCCGCTGCTCTTCATGGCCGCACTCATCGCGCAATCGTTCACCGAGAGCAGGCTGCTCATCGAGGCCGGCTTCGCCCTGCTGGCGATCTTCAGTATCAAGACGAAACTCGAGCGGCCGTAGCTTCACCGCTGGTCGAGCTTGACCGCTGGTTGCACTTCACCGCCGGTTGCACTTCACCGCTGGTCGAGCTTCACCGCTGGTTGAACTTCACCGCTGGTCGAGCTTCACCGCTGGTCGAGCTTCACCGCTGGTCGAGCTTCACCGCCGGTTGCACTTCACCGCTGGTTGAGCCTGTCGAAACCAGGCCTCGGCGGTTTCGACAAGCTCAACCAGCGGGATTGCGCCTGCCTCGGCGGTTTCGACAAGCTCAACCAGCGGGATTGCGCCTGCCTCGGCGGTTTCGACAAGCTCAACCAGCGGGATTGCGCCTGCCTCGCCGGACCCCGGACGACCCTCGACGTTACGATGAACCATGCCCGCCTCGACCACCGCCGCCTCTGACCGCGGATCCGCCGCGCGGTGACATCCACGACACGGCACGTGCCGCGGTGGTTCGCCCTCACGAGGGCGCTGTTCGAGTCGGCGAAGTTCTCGCGTGCGCTGTCGTTGTGCATCGTCGCATCGGCATTCCTCACCACGGCGATCAAGGACGTCATCGGGTGGCCCGGCCTCATCGGCGTGCTCGCCGCGGTCACGGCCGTGACCATCTGCTCGTTCATCGCGCACTGGGACGTGATCGAATGGCACGGGCTGCTCCCGGTGTCGCTGCTCGTGTTCGTGGGTTGGTGCGCGATCTCACTGGTGTGGAGCACGTATCAGTGGGCGACGCTCGCTGCGGTGATCTACCAGTGGATCTTCACGTTCCTCGCCCTGTACCTGGCGCTGGTGCGGGACGCGATCCAGATCGTCCGCGTGATCGGCGACGTGCTCCGGGTGCTGCTGACGGCATCCCTTGCTCTCGAGCTGTTCAGCGGACTGATGATCGACGCGCCGATCAAATTCCTCGGCATCGCCGGCAACCTCGCCGAGGGCGGGCCGATCTCGGGACTGTTCGGCAGCCGCAACCAGTTGGGGCTCTTCGCGCTGATCGCGATCGTGACCTTCTTCATCGAATGGCGCACCCGCTCGGTCTCTCTCGGCATCGCGGTCTTCTCGGTGGCGATCGCCCTGCTGTGCCTCGCCTTCGCGAACTCGCCGGTGATCGCGATCATGATCGTCATCATCCTGCTGGCTGCGGCCGCGCTTTTCGGCATCCGGCACATCCGACGCGAGCGGTGGAAGTTCGCCGTGCAGGTCTCGCTCGGCCTCGTCACCCTCGCTCTGGCCGTGCTGGCGTTCATCTTCCGAGCCCCGATCATCGACCTGCTGCACGGCCGCTCGGTCATCACCGTGCGCTACGAGGTGTGGCTGCAGATGTGGCACCTGATCCCGGTGAACGAGCTCCTCGGCTGGGGCTGGATCGGCTTCTGGCGCGGATCCCTCCCTCCGTACTCGCTGATCAACGCCCTGACCGGAGCTCCGCACGCGAACGGGCTGAACGCGTTCCTGGATGTCTGGCTGCAGGTCGGCCTCATCGGCTTCCTGCTCTTCCTGCTGCTGCTCGGACTCGCCATGGGCCGTTCCTGGCTGCTCGGCTCCAACAAGCGCAGCGTCATCTACGCCTGGCCCCCGCTCATCCTGATCGCCCTCATCGGCACGGCGATGGCCGAGAGCACGATGCTCTACGAGAGCGGCTGGATGCTTGCCGTCATCTGCACAGTCAAGGCCTCGCAGGGCATGTCGTGGCGACAGGCGCTGCCTGCGGTGCCGGAGCGGGCCGGCGAACCGGATCGCTGATCAGGGTTTTGGGTGTGGGCTCAGAGCGCCCGTTCCGTGCGCTCCATGCCTCGCAGACTGGCCAGGATCGGCCCAGAGACGCGCTCCGACGAGCCCGCCAAGCGTCGTCGCGAACCGCTCGAAGCCTCCGAAGCTGCGCCTCATGCCGACGCGTGAGGGTCACCGCCGCGTCCGGACCCACCGTCGACCGCACTGGGGAATCCACCTCCTGGCACGGGTTCCGTTCCGAAGATGGGGCTTTCCGCATCCAAGCCTTCCAGGGCGCTCGATTCGGGTACGTCCTCGCCCCGGCGGGAGCGGAGCACGTAGACGAACTGGTAGAGCACCATCGCCAGCATTCCCGCACCCGCGGACGCAAGGCCGAGGCCCAGGCCGGGCACCGCATGTCGAATCTCGACAGTCCCCTCCACTCCAGCCGGTATCCCGACCGTCATCAGGCCGAACGGCCCCTGCTCGATCTTCAGAGGGGTATCGCCGATGCTTGCCGTGTACCCAGGCCACGGGAGCCGATCCACGAGGGCGCTCCCACCGCTCGTGGATGTGACGCGGAAGGAGAGATCCTCTCCGTTTTCCCGAGCATCGCTGATGTCGACATCGCCGATCGCGTGCAGAACCGGGTGGCTCAGCGGCCGATCTCGCACGAGCACGACACTCCAGGGCGTCTCCGAACGAACGTGCCAGCCCCTGGCGAGGCGGCTGAGGTCCGCGATGTCGCTTCGGTTCTTGGCCACGACGACGGTGTCCACTCCTAGCGCGTCCACGACAGGAACATGTATTCGCGGAGCGACGCTGCCGAAGAAGTTGCTCAACGGAACACCCTGCGCGACGGATCCTCGATAATCGAGACCCATCGCATTGGCGAACTTGAGAAAGTCGATGCCGGTGTACCGATTGATCGAGTTGATGCCTGCGGCCGCCCGGACATTGCCGAATGAGAGCGCGCCAGAGGCAACGGCGCCCGTGCCACGCAGTGAGGCAAGATCTGCGATCTGCAGTACACGGCCCTCGAATGACCGGCCTGCCTCACGGACCGTCGACAATGAGGTCGGCGGGGGCTGATCCGCAGCCGCCGTGACGTTCTGACGATTCCATCCGTAAAGCGAACCCTGTGCGGCGGCGAATACGATCGTGCCGACCACGATGACGGCTGCCGCTCCGTGGAGCTTCCAGCGCCGGTAGGCGAAAGCGAGCACGACCATCAGCGCCAGCACCAGTCCTGCGGCGACGAAATGCCCAGGATTCGGCGTCGAGGACCATGACATGTACGCTCCGGCGGCGACGATGACAACCGTAAGGATGCCTTTCAGTCGCGCGTGCCGTCGATCGAAGCCCCTTGAGAGCAGAACCCCCATCAGCACGAAGACGGCGGCATACAGGTACTCCAGGAACCGGAGCGGCCAGCGGAACAGCCAGACCTGGTCCGGGCCGAGTGTGAGCAGGAGGTAGATTCCGCCAAGTGCGTAGAGGCTGAAGAGGCGCCGCCACTCCCGCAGCACGCCGTAGCGCAACCAAGGGACGACGGGCAACACGAACCAAGACAGATACGTCGAAGGTACGAAGTCACCGCGGTTGAACCACGCGTTGAACCGCGGAAGATAGGTCGGCGCCGAGAAGGCCGACATGTCCGAGAGTGTGGGGGTGAGGTAGTTGTCGTTCGAAAAGAATTGTCCGCTGACCTCGCGAACCGTGTATGGCAACGCGTAGATCAGCGCCACATAAGCCAGAACGAGGACGGCCCCGACCGCCGCTCCGACGGCGACCAGCCCGGCAAACCGACGGATGTCGCGACGCAGGAGCACCTCGAATCCCACCGATACCAACACCACGACAACGCCGATCGTCGCGTACGGGCTGCCGAGAAGCGCCGCGAGTGCGCCGAACACGAACGGCACAATCGGCCCGATGCGCCGCCGCGCAAAGTTGTGCGCCGCCCACCAGAAGTGCATCGTCCACACGATCGAGAGCAGTCCAGTGAGCCAGTCACCCGCCTCATAGAACAGGGTGAAGCCGGCGAACGGCGCGACACACCCGACGATGAGAGCCGCCGCCCGTCGTGCTCCATAACTCCGTGCGACTCCGTAGATGCCCCATCCGAGCAACACCATCGTCTCGACGGCCACGAAGAAGCCGGCGACGTTCAGGTTGTCGAAGAACGATATGAACACGGCGTTCGCGGCGGTAACGGGGTTGAACAATTCGTAGGCGGCTTCGCCCACCATGTTCGCCGCTCCCCAACCGTTGTGGTCGAAGAGGAACGGCTGTCCCTGCCGGATCGCGCTTCCCCACATGTGCCAGAGCGGCAGGAACGACTCGGCATTGTCGCCCCAATAGGTGAACCCACGCCAGAGCAGCTTCACGCACACGGCGCCGATGCCCGTAGTCAATGCGAGGATCGAAAGGTCGAGGAGCAGAACACGAACCCGGAGTCCCGTGGCCCGTCGGTTGCGGTCGCCGTCACGGCGCACTCCGGTGGACATCGACGAACGAGGATCAGCAGGAACCGATGTCAACGATGCGACCAATAGGGCCTCTATTCTTCGTTCTTGCGCGAGCGCGGGCTGTACGGTCGACGTCGCCTCGGATTCTACCGGCGGCCGGGACCGGCCCAGGATTCGACGGTGCGGCGGGCCGACCGGTTCGCGCTTCGCCCGCCGAGCCGAAGACCGCGTAGCGGCGGCGTTACGATCGTTTGGGCACCGGCGAACTCTCGCGGTGTGCCGTCTGTGCCTCGAATCTGTGCTTTGAAGGAGTACCCGCGTGCCTCAATCCGTGCTGATTACAGGAGGGGCTGGATTCATCGGCTCCCGACTGACGAAGCGGTTCGTAGACGCCGGATACTCCGTCACGATCCTCGATTCGTTGAGCACGCAAGTGCACGGCGACAATCCGGACTCCACCTCGTCCCTCCTCGCCTCCGTCTCCGGCATAGCGAACGTGGTCCGCGGGTCCGTCACCGACCCGGAGGCCATCGAGAAGGCCGTCGAGGGCAGCTCGATCCTCGTGCATCTCGCCGCCGAAACCGGCACCGGACAGTCCATGTACCAGATCGATCGCTATGTCGAGGCGAACATCGGGGGAACCGGAAAGCTGCTCGATCACCTGACCAACCACGCGAACATCGTCGAGCGCATCGTCGTGGCGTCGTCCAGGTCCATCTACGGGGAGGGCGCGTATCTCCGCTCTGATGGATCGGTCGTGTACCCGAGGCATCGATCAGGTGAAGATCTCAGCGCCGGCATCTTCGAGGTGAAAGACGCGGACACAGGCGAGACGCTCACCATGCTGCCCACTCGCGAGACGGCGAAGTTGCACCCCTCGTCGGTGTACGGCATCACTAAACAGGTGCAGGAGGCTCTCGTCATGACTGTGGCACCGGGCCTCGGTATCGAGCCGGTATCCCTGCGATACCAGAACGTCTATGGGCCCGGCCAGTCGCTGAAGAATCCCTACACGGGCATCCTCTCGATCTTCTCGACCCTCATCGCGCAGGGCAAGGAGATCAACATCTTCGAAGACGGCGAGGAGAGCCGCGACTTCGTCTACATCGACGATGTCGTGGAGGCCACGTTCCGCTCCGCGACGCACCCAGCTGCCGCGGGCTGCACGTTCAATGTCGGCAGTGGCGTCGCCACCACCGTGCTCGAGGTGGTCGAGGCGCTTTTCACCGCTTTCGGGCGCCGGGTGCCGACGCGGGTATCCGGCAACTACCGGCTGGGTGATATCCGCCATAACATCGCAGACACCACTCTGCTTCAGGAGCGACTCGGGTTCACGCCGCAAGTCGACTTCGCTGAAGGGGTCAGGCGCTTCGCCGCTTGGGTGCAGACTGAGACGATCGAGGACAGCGGGTACGAACGCTCGCTCCGCGAGATGTCGGAACGCAACCTGCTGAAATGAGCGACGTCGTCTGGCTGCGCTTTCGACCGTTCCCCTCCCGCCGGAACAGTATGAACATGTTCCGGCTCATCTTCGCCGCCATGGTGCTGTTCGCCCACAGCTGGTACACGGCGGGTTTGGGCACCGGTCCGTCCTTCAACAACGAGAACCTCGGAGGGTGGGCGGTCGCCGGGTTCTTCGTTCTCAGCGGGTTCTTGATCACCGGCAGTCGCATGTCGCATACGGCCGGTGAGTATCTCGTTCATCGCGTCGCCAGGATCTTTCCCGCGTTCCTCGTGTGTCTCGCCGTGACCGCGTTCGTGTTCGGCCCGATCGCGCTGTACGCGCAGCACCACACGTTGGCCGGCTACTTCTCCACGGGCCCGACTCCGCTGAACTACATCTGGTCCAACGTCGGTCTCCATATCAACGACTACGGCATCGGACACAGCCTCGACACGGTTCCCTATAAGGATGTCTGGGACGGCTCACTGTGGACGCTGTACTACGAGTTCCTGTGCTATCTCATCATCTGGATCATCGGCGGCCTCCTCGTCGTGCGCAGATCGGTCATCCCCGTTGCGATCCTCTGGGCGCTTTCGGTCGCAAACTACGCGAACCTCGGCTTCGCCACTCGCCTTGGACTCGACCAGGACTTCATGCTCCTCTCGCGGCTGCTCCCGTTCTTCCTGGGCGGGTCGATCGTGTTCTACATAGTGCGGCGCTGGGGCGTCAGCCCGGTCATCGGGATAGCGAGTGTGGTCATCGCCGCGTGCTGCATCTGCTTCGTCCCCAATTTCGGAGGGCAGGCATCTGCGCCGTTCCTGGCCTACGGCCTCATCTGGCTCAGCACGGTCATTCCGCAACCCGCCTTCATCGCTCGCAACGACATCTCGTACGGGTTCTACATCTACGCGTGGCCGATGCAACAACTCGTGACGGTCTTTGCCGGAGACAGGCACGGCATGTGGCTCTATTGGCTGATCACAGCTGTGCTGACGACCGGACTCGCGCTCGGCAGCTGGTATCTCGTCGAACGGCCAGTCCTTCGACTCGTGAAACGGGGTCGGGTTGAGATCCCGATCGGGGAGGGCAGCCCGGAACATCCGGTGCGAACCCGCCCGAACGGTGCCGTCGTCCCCCCCACCGCTGTCGATCAGCCAGCGACGATCGCGGGCGCGACGGATACCGGGAATTCCGCGCTCTGAGGCCGGGACTCAACGATCGGATTCCGACTGGGCGCCCGACCTATCCGACGACGACTGCTCGACCGGCGAAACACGCCACGAGATTCGCGAGGCGAGAAGCTGCGCGGGCTCGGGGATCCGACCCATCCGGCGGCGGCGGCCCGCCCGGCGCCCGGCAGCGAGCAGACGAAGCATGTCGCCACGTGGTCGCGCGAAAGCCAGCACCAGCACGAGGTGAATGAACCACTTCGCCGCATCGCGGGCCAGCTGAGAGCGCTCGGTGGAGCCGAACATCTCCGCCAGAGCCACCCGGTTGCGCGCCCGGTAGTAATAGCGGAATGGTGAACTGAGGCTGGTCGTGAGCGCCTGCCCCCGCAGCCGAACACGCATTCCGAACACCGACAGGGGGTAGGAGCGACCCAGCTCGTGCGGAAGGTCGAGGTCGACAACCGCGAACGTCTCGAATCCCAGCGACCTTATGCGGAACCAGTAGTCCGCATCGACGAGATCGATGAAGAACTCCTCGCGAAAAGGTCCTGCGCAGGCAAGCACCGCGCCGGAATAGAGAGTTCCCGACTGGATCGGCTCCCGCGCTCGCTCCCCGACGGCCTGAAGCTCTCCGGCGAACCTCGCAGGCGAGACCGATCCGACCCTGCGAGCTTCGCAAGTCAGGGCATCCCAGCGATTCACCAACGCAGCGACGAACGCGTCGGGCACACGAGAATCCTGATCGAAGGTGACGAGCAGGTCTTCCGCACGTGGGGCAGCCGCCTCGACGCCCGCATTCAGCGCCGCGGCTATGCCCGAGTTGTGCGAGCGCCGCACGACTGAGACCCCGTTGGAAACGAGCTCCCCGAACAGACGGTCGAACCCGGGCCCGCTTCCGTCGTCGACGACGACGACGGCATCGACTTGCGAGGCGATGCGGGAAACATTCCCGACAATCCCGTCCGATGGTCGGAAGGCCGTGACGATGGCCATAACCCGGCGGCCGGTCATCGTATGGCCGCCGCGGAGCGGCGCACCCTGCGCGACAGCACGAGGATGCTGCGAAGCAGCATGATTCGCGCCGCAAGCACTCGGGGCAGTGAGCGCGGCCGGAGCGGCGTGGCATTGTCGCCATGCAACCGACGTTGGAGCGTCGGCTGTTCCAGGATCGAAATCGAATGCGCGATGTTGCCGGCCAACGCGACCCACAAATCGTGCGATTCGACGAGGAAATGCGGAAATGGCAGGATGACGCGGACGAATTCGCGCCGCAGGCCCATGCCGCATCCGTAGTAGCCGCTGACACCGGCGACGATCCGGAGCACGTTCCGACGCCACTGCCGCGCGGTCGCCGCACTCATCCACCACCGCGGCCGTTCTCCCGAACCGAGGATCGTCATGTTGCTCGCGACGACGGCGTGCGTTCCCAGGCCCGTGAGCATCGCATCCACGCGACCGGGGACCCATACGTCGTCCTGATCGGCAAGAAGAACGTACTCCCCACGGCTGCTGGAAATGGCTTCCTGGAACGTCGCCACATACCCTCGATTCTCCTGGCGAGCGATCAGCTTCACCCTCGCATCCGCGATTGCTTCGACGGTTCTGACGGTGCCGTCCGTCGAGGCATCGTCGATCACGATCACCTCGTCGTGCTCGTTCAGCTCGGCCAGAATCGAGTTGAGTTGGGCGGTCACATATCGCTCGCCGTTGTATGTCGCCATGCAAACACTTACCCGAATGTTCTCCGGCACGCATCTCTCCTCGCCACCTCGATGGTGTCGGCCATGCCCGTCGCGACACACCTCACCATCTTCGCGGATGTGAAACGATGGTTGCTGTTCATACGAGGGGGAGCAACGTGACCTTCGACATCATGATGCCGTTCTATGGCCGCGTCGACCACTTCAAGGCCGCCGTCGACGGCGTCCTGACCCAGACGGACGGCGATTGGCGTCTCGTCGTCGTCGACGACGTCTATCCCGACCTCTCGGCGGGCGAGTGGCTGCAGGCCCTGGGTGATCCACGCATCACCTACATCCGCAACGACGTCAATCTCAAACCGAGCCGCAACTACCGCAAAGCCGTTGACATCATGTCAAGCGAGTTCTCCATGCTCATGGGTTGCGACGACATCATGTTGCCCGGCTTCCTCGCACGGGTGAAGCAGCTGACGACCGAACACCCGGATGCCGCGGTCGTCCAGGTGGGCGTGCAACCCATCGACGCCGACGGCGTTGCGCATCTCCCGCTCGCCGACCGGATCAAGTCATTTGTGGCACCCCGCGGGCCGTTTCCACGGGTTCTCGAGGGCGAGGTCCTCGCGAGAAGTCTCCTGCGCGGCAATTGGACGTATTTCCCGTCGATCGTCTGGCGCGTCTCGCAGATACGGGATCCGGGTTTCCGGGTCGACCTCGATGTCGTGCAGGACCTGGAAATGCTCCTGCGAATCGCGGAGCGCGGTGGAAAGCTCGTGGTCGACGACCAGGTCGAGTTCCAATACCGCAGGCACAGCCAGAGCTACTCCGCAGTCACGGGACCAGATGGATCCAAGTTCGAGCAGGAGCGAACTGTGTTCGCGGAGGCTGCGGCGGCCATGCAGATTCTGGGATGGCACCGCGCAAGGCGCTCCGCTCGAATGCATCTGACATCACGACTGCATGCCCTGGCAGAATTGCCGGCGGCCGCGAGGGCCCGCAACGCTGCTGGCTTCGCCTCTCTGGGCCGACACGCCTTCGGACCGACCTTCAGGGCTGATCCGGACCGGGTCGGGCGCGACGTTTCGGGACCTCCAACGAGCGGCTGACGCCGAGTGCAAGCCGACCGGGGCCGACCCACGCACGAGGAGCAGGGATCCCGGCCGGGGTCGCCCGGATGTCTCTTGTCGAGCTGCGCTGATTTACCGCAACTTAGGATTGTCACATGCCCTCGCCCCTTCAGCGAACGCTTATCGTCATGCCCGCACTGAACGAAGCAGCCAACGTGGGCGCCGTCGTGTCAGAGGTCATGAACGCACTTCCCGGCATCGGATGCCTCGTCGTCGATGACGGCTCCACCGATGCGACGGCGCGAGCCGCGGCACTCTCCGGCGCGAAGGTCGCCCAACTGCCGTACAACCTGGGGGTCGGCGGAGCCATGCGCCTTGGCTTCCGCTACGCCGTCGACAACGGCTACGACAATGTGGTTCAAGTCGACTCAGACGGCCAGCACGACCCGCGGTACGTGCCCGAGTTGGTGAACGCACTTGCAGAGGCCGATATCGTCATCGGTGCGCGATTCGCGGGCCGCGGATCGTACCGGGCCCATGGGCCGCGCCGGTGGGCGATGGTCCTCCTTTCGACTGTGATCAGCCGGATTGCAGGCACGAAGTTGGCAGACACCACATCGGGATTCAAGGCGATGGGGCCGCGAGCGGTCGCCCTCTTCTCCACGAACTACCCCGCCGAGTACCTAGGCGACACGATCGAAGCCTTGGTCATCGCTGCGAAGGCCGGGCTCGTGATCAGACAGGTTCCGACGGAAATGCGCGAGCGGGCCGGCGGCTCCCCATCGCACAACCCGATGAAGTCCGCCGTCTACCTTGCCCGCGCGGCACTGGCACTCCTGGTCGGGCTACTCCGACCGGCGACTCCGATTCGGGGAGATCAACTATGACCATCGCCAGTTACGCACTCGGCGTCGTATCGGCCCTGCTGGTACTGATCATCGTGATTGAGATGCTGCGGCGCCGTCGGCTGCGCGAGCGACACGCGTTGTTGTGGCTCATCGCGGGAATCCTCGCGCTCATCGCCGGCGCGTTTCCCGGCACGTTGGTGTGGGCCGCTTACGTGGTAGGGGTGAAACTCCCCACAAACCTGATCTTCTTCGTCTCCATCGCGATCCTGTTCCTGGTCTGCCTGCAACACGCGGCGGAGCTCACCGGCGTCGAGGGCAGAACTCGCACGCTGGCAGAGCAGGCAGCGCTGCAGGAGCTGCGCATTCGGGAACTCGAGCGCCAACTCAATGGACGTGACCGGCTGACCGCTGAACGCGACGAGACCTGATTCGGGCACGTCCGGCATCCGGGTCAGCCTGCGACGCGCACCACAGCAGCGGATTGCAAACGCCCTTCGTGCGCACGAGCCGATCATCCAGCCAGTCCCGGTAAACTCGCCCGATCGCCGTGTATTGCAGCGCATCGCGCTCAACCCCTCCAGCGGCGCCTCCTGCTCATGACGAAGGGTCGAAGTGTGCGCGTAGTCGCGGTGGTCGTCGCTTACAACAGGCGCGAGTTGCTGCTGGAGTGTCTCGACGCTCTTCGACTGCAGACGCGATGCCTGGAGGCGACCGTGGTCGTCGACAACGGGTCGACGGATGGAACATCGATCGCGGTGGGCGGCCGATTCGCCGAGGTCGACCTCGTTCGTCTCGAGGCCAACACCGGAGGCGCCGGCGGATTCGCGGTCGGCATCGAACGCGCAGTGACGACCCAACGGGCCGACCTCGTATGGGTGATGGACGATGACACGATTCCGACACCGACCGCGCTCGAGGAACTTTTGATCGCACGATCCACGGCGCGTTCGACTCCGGCCATACTTGCGTCGCGCGTGGTGTGGACCGACGGCCTCGACCACCCGATGAACACCCCTCGACACAAGCCCTTTGCCGGAGCATCCGAACGACGCGATGCGGTCGACGCGGGTGCGGTGCCCGTGCGGTCGGCTTCGTTCGTCTCGATGCTCGTCAGCGCCGATGCAGTACGAGCCGAGGGCCTGCCGGTTGGCGAGTACTTCATCTGGAATGACGATTTCGAGTTCACTTCCCGCATTCTCCGCACGCGTCGCGGCCTCTTCGTCCCTGGCAGCGTCGTCGTGCACAAGACAAGAGCCAGAGCGAGCACCGACGCGGATCCTGGTGAGCGCTTCTACTACGAAGTACGGAACAAGCTCTGGCTCTTTCGCGCCTCGAAGGCCCTGACCTGGTACGAGAAGCCGCTCTACGCACTCGCCGCGGCGCGGCGGTGGATCCGCACCTATCAGCGCTCCACCAATCGTGCGACCATCGCGCGCAGCTTCCGCTCCGGATGGCGTGATGGCTCACGTACGCTTCCTCGCAGGAATCGCGACTATCTGGCGTCATTGGGCGTCGATGGGAGCCGTGTCGACGCGTTCGAGAGCGCCGCACGATGACCGCCTTCCCCGACTTCTCGCTGCTGTTGCCCGTCTACAACGGCGACTCTGCCGCATTCCTGCTCCGGGCATTCCGGAGTTCGGTCATACAGCAGACATTGGGTCCGGCCGAAGTGGTACTCGTGCAGGACGGACCGGTGTCCGCCGCCCTGGTAACGGCGATCGCCGAACTCGACCAGTCATCGCCCGTACCGTTGAAGATCGTCATCTTGCCGGAGAATCGCGGGCTCGCGGAAGCCCTCACCGTCGGCCTGGCTGAATGCAGCCACGACGTGGTAGCACGAATGGATGCCGACGATGTCTCAGAGCCGCGCCGATTCGAGGTACAGCTCGGGTTGATCGCCCAAGGATTCGAACTCGTCGGAAGCGGTCTCCACGAGTTCTCCGAGACGGAGTCCGGCGAGGAATTCGGCCCCATGCGGATCCCTCCAATCGATCCCGATCAGATCGCCCAGTACGCCCGGTTCCATGATCCGTTCAACCATCCGACGGTCGTGTACACGAAGAATGCGGTCGATCGCGCTGGCGGATATCAGCCGATGGGCCTGATGGAGGACTACTGGTTGTTCGCCCGGATGCTCGCCGCGGGGGTGCCCGCCACCAACTCGCCCGAGCCGCTGGTCCGCTATCGCGTTTCATCCGGCGCGTACAAGAGACGTGGGGGCCTTCGCCTGTTCCAGAGTGAATGGATGCTGCAACGGGCGTTCCGCAGGAGCGGCTTCACTACTCGCTCCCAGTTCCTGCGAAACATCGCGGTTCGCGGCGGCTACCGGTTCGTGCCGGAGAGCATTCGACGTCGGGCCTACCAGGCGGTCATCCTCGGTCGACGACACACTGCGGCGCCCGAATGACGCGCACAGCTCCGATGACCCATCACAGCCTCAATGGCACCCGGTGACACGGTAGAGGGCGGCATCCCCCACCCGGTCGACGAGGGTCACTGAGGTCGACGTGCTCAAGTGGTGCACCCCGGGATACCCGTTCTTCGTCGGGCCGAAGATCCCATTGGTGCCGAAGTCCAGCGCGTATGTCACTCCCGACTCCGCGATCGCCCGGCACACCGGCGAACCCGGAGTCGCTGTTCGCAGCGACTTCAGGATCAACGCAGTCGCCGGCGTGTGTTCGACGTAGATGTGGGGAACGAGAACACGCCGGTCCGACAGGGCCCACGCCAGGGCCGTACCCGTCCATGGATCACCCGCAATCACCGCCCCGGAGGGAACCTCATGAGGGAGCCTCTTGAGCAGAGTGATCTTGTCCGGCGTCAGCAAAGGCGAATCGGGGCCGATCGAGTAGGGGTTCTTGGCGAACAGTGTCGCGAGAACCATGGGTGATTCGAACTGGGCGACCGCGGCGAGCAGCAAGACGAATACGGAAGACGCCGCCACAACACCGGGCGAGCGCGGACTCATCCCGCTTCGGCTGAACCGACGCAACTGCGCGACGACGATGCGAACGAGCCAGCCCACGCCGATAGCAGCCAATGGCACGTACACGAGCGGCACCTGCGCGAGGATCCTGTTGACGTCGCTGTACCAAGTCCCGGTGAGAAGGTGCCGCACGTACCCGTACGGAAGCGTCGCGGCGAAGAAGTACAGTGCTTCGACGAAGACGAATGAGACGACGAGCCATCGGTTCCGGCGGGCGACGAAGGCAGCGACGATGCCGACCGCTGCCAGCAGCGTGATGACGATGGCGGGCTCGTCACCGAACTGCGAATTGGACGGACCGACGAGGAGTGCCTTGGGAACGTCGTAGATCGGCCCCCAGGTCGCCGCGGCACCCGGTGGTCGCACCACCTTGAAGATGGCCGCGCCGACGATGAGTGCCACTGCGGCGATCGCCACCGCGATGACCGTGCTACGTGGCCGACTCTGCCTGACAGCGCGGAACCACCGCCACCAGCCGACGCACATCACGGGCAACCCGATGACGAGCAGAGACACGAACGCATTCGGGTGTGCCAGGGCGATGCCCGGTAGCACGCCGACGAACGATACCCATCCCAGCACGGGGCCGAGTCGCGGGACCCTCGCCATCTTCATGGCGAGAACGATCGTGCTCAGGCCCGCCGGAATCAGAGCGATCCCGAGCAGATTCGGATACAGCACGCCATACGTGATCAGCAGCACAGGGAATGCCGCAAGCCCGACGGAGAATAACCCGGCGGCGAGCAACTCGATGGGCTTCGGGCCGACGAGCTGCCGCACGAACACGACGCACCCGAGCGGCCAGATGACACCGCCGATGACCATGCTCAGCGCGTTGGCTGTGACGGGGATAGACGCCCCGCTCGATTCGGCGACGAGGCTCGCAACCGCGTGCCAGAGGTTCGGGTAGAACCCACCGAGGCCGTTGTAGGCGAACTGGAGATCGGAGAACGTCAGCGGATTCGCGTCGCCGGTGTCGATGATGTACCGCACGCCGTTGAGGTGGAAGTTGTTGTCGAACGTCTGCGAGATGGCATCCGGCGAACCGAAGATGGCCGCGAAACGGATGCAGATGGCTGCGAATGCCAACAAGGTTCCGGCGAGTGCGATCCAGCCGATCAGCCTCGGGTCCCGCCCCAGATTCTTGGCCGGGAACCTGCGCAGGAGTGTTCTCGTCAGAACGACGACGATGGCGACGAGGATCGCGGTCGCGAGCGCGACCGTGCCGATGTTCCAAGGCAGTCGTGACACGCCGAGCACGAGTGCGAGCACCGTGTACACGGTCATCGAAAGCGCAGGCGCCAGCCCCCATGCGGTGATTCCACGCGCAGTCGCCGCGTACGCGATGACGAGCCCAGGGGCCATGACGAGAATGATTGCTGCGATCACCGGGGGCACGATCGCCCACCAGCTCATCGAAACCCCTCGCTTGATGTCGTGCTCCGCGTGCACCGAAGGCAGCTGAGTGAGGAGTGATGCACGCCGAAACGATAACATCGGCCCGTATGGTGTCCTGCCAGGGTAGAGCACCTCGGTCGCCGGTGCCGCTTGTCGCTGTCGGGGCTCCCAGCCGTGGTCACGTACACTGTATGGCTGGTCAGGCATGCCGTCGCTGGGCCGACCCCACCCCTGAAGGACATGATCACGTGAACCCAGATCTCATCGTCGTCGGCTCCGGCTTCTTCGGCCTCACAATCGCCGAACGGGTCGCCGACGACCTCGGGCTGCACGTGTTGGTCATCGATCGTCGATCGCATATCGGCGGGAACGCTTACAGCGAGAATGACCCGTCGACCGGCATCGAGGTGCACTGTTACGGTGCCCACCTGTTCCACACGTCGAACCTTCCGGTGTGGGAGTATGTGAACCGGTTCACGGAGTTCACTTCGTACGTGCACAGGGTGTACACGAACTACCGCGGCGAGGTGTACCCGCTGCCGATCAACCTCGGCACGATCAATCAGTTCTTCCGCTCCGCGTACGCGCCGAACGAGGCCCGAACGCTTGTCGCCGAGCAGGCGTCCGAATTCTCTCCTCGTGATGCCGCGAATCTCGAGGAGAAGGGCATCTCACTGATCGGACGCCCCCTCTACGAAGCGTTCATCCGCGACTACACCGCGAAACAGTGGCAGACTCCGGCGAATGAGCTGCCTGCGGAGGTCATCAGCCGCCTGCCCGTGCGCTACACGTACGACAACCGCTACTTCAACGACAGGTTCGAGGGTCTTCCGGTCGACGGCTATACCGCCTGGCTCGAGCGCATGGCGAGCCACCCGAATATCGAGGTGCGCCTGAACACCGAC
This sequence comes from Humibacter antri, assembly GCF_054777235.1. NCBI lineage: Bacteria > Bacillati > Actinomycetota > Actinomycetes > Micrococcales > Microbacteriaceae > Humibacter > Humibacter antri. The sequence goes on from NZ_BAAHAW010000028.1 coordinate 96,488, forward strand.
TTCTTCGACGAGTCGCAACCGGTGAACAAGAGGGCCACTGTCGGACGAGTTCCCGTGGTCTACACGGGCCCAGTCGACCGCTACTTCGATTACAGCGGTGGGACCCTTTCGTGGCGCACGCTCGATTTCGAGCGAGAGGTGCTGCCCGTCGGCGATTACCAGGGCACTTCCGTGATGAACTACGCGGACGCGGGTGTGCCGTACACCCGCATCCATGAGTTCCGGCACTTCCACCCCGAACGCGAGTATCCGTCTGACAAGACCGTCATCATGCGGGAGTTCTCACGTTTCGCGAACCATGACGACGAGCCCTACTATCCGGTGAACACCCTCGCGGACAGAGAGAGTCTGATCGCATATCGCCAGTTGCAGGCCGAAGAACCCGAGGTCTTCTTCGGCGGCCGTCTCGGCACATACCAGTACCTCGACATGCATATGGCCATCGGCTCAGCTCTGTCGATGTACTCGAACAAGGTCAAGCCGTTGCTGGCGGGCGGAGAAGGCCTGACCCGGTGAGCCGCATCCTCGCAGAAGCGACCCGCAGCGAGTTCGTCCAACCAGGGCACGGTGCCGGGCTCCTCGATGTCTTCAAACGCCGCTACCTCCTGGGGCTGCTCGTGCGCAAGGAGGTACGCGTACGGTACCGCGGGTCCGTGCTCGGGTGGCTTTGGTCGTACGTCAAGCCGCTCACACAGTTCGCCGTATTCTTCGTAGCGCTGGGAATCTTTCTTCAGCAGAACCGCAGCATCGTCAACTATCCCATCTACATGTTCAGCGGCCTCGTCGTCGTCAATCTGTTCAGCGAGGCTTTCAGCAACGGCACGCGGTCCCTTGTCGACAACGCACCCCTGATCAAGAAGATCTATCTTCCACGCGAGATGTTCCCCGTGGCGTCGACGTTGGTGGCGTTCGTGAACTTCCTGCCACAGGTCGTCGTCCTGTTCGGCGTCTGCCTCGTCGTCGGGTGGCGTCCGGACCCTGTCCAAGCTCTCGCGTTCCTCCTAGGCACCGTCATCATTCTTTTGTTCGCGACCGGGCTGGGTATGCTCTTCGGCTCTGTGAACGTTCTCTTCCGCGACGCCCAGAACTTCGTGGAGCTGATCGTCCTCGTCGCGACCTGGGCCTCGCCCGTGCTCTATCAGTGGCAGATGGTTCAGAAGGTGCTGCCGCCGTGGCTCTTGTTCATCTACCAGATCAATCCGCTGACGGCGGCGGTCGAGTTGTTCCACGCATCCTTCTGGTTCCCCACGACGAACGGCGCGTCAGCCATGCCGCCGAACCTCGCTCTGCACGCGATCATCTCGCTGCTGATCGCCATCGTCGTCATCTTCGCCGGCCAGCTCCTGTTCCGCCGCTTGGAGGGTCGATTTGCCCAGGACCTCTGACCCAGCTCCAGACGCACGTATCGTCGTCGACGCGGTACGGAAGACGTTCAAGCTCCGGCACACGCACTCCCTCAAGGAGACATTCATCGCGGCCGCCCGCCGCAAGCAGATCTCGTCGACGTTCAACGCCCTCGACACGGTGTCGTTCACGATCCATGAGGGTGAATCGGTTGCACTACTCGGATTCAATGGCTCCGGGAAGTCGACGATGCTCAAGCTCATTTCCGGCGTCTTCCAGCCTGACGCCGGCCGGGTGCGCACGCGCGGCCGTGTCGCCGGGTTGATCGAGGTAGGCGCCGGCTTCCATCCGGACCTCTCTGGACGCGAGAACGTGTTCCTGAACGCAGCCATCCTCGGCATGTCCAAAAAGGAGATCGAAGCGCGCTTCGACGAGATCGTGGCGTTCTCCGAGATCGAGGAGTTCATCGACACCGAGGTGAAGCACTACTCCTCGGGGATGTTCCTGCGGCTCGCGTTCTCAGTCGCCATCCACACCGAGGTGGATATCCTCCTCGTTGACGAGATCCTCTCGGTCGGCGATGAGCCGTTTCAGCGCAAGTGCCTCGCCAAGATCCGCGAGCTCCACGCCAAGGGAAAGACCCTGGTGGTGGTCAGCCATGACCTCGACATGGTGGCCGATCTCTGCGAGCGCGGGATCCTTTTGCAGAAGGGACAGTTGGTGTTCGACGGTGGCTCTCACAAAGCCGTCGAACTCATGCGCTCCGGCGAGATCTGAATTCGAGACGATTGCCGAAATGACGGATGACTGACACGGAAGACGGAATGAACGACATTGTGAGCGCGACGAACGCCGGCACCCTACTTCAGCGAGTCATCTTCCCGGAGCACGGCGACCCCAAGGCGCTGCCTCTGTACCTCGATCCCGAAACGTGGGGGTGGTCGTACATCTCTGACGACGAGAGCGACACACTCGCCAAGATCCGCGGCGTATTCAACCCAGGAGGCAACCGCCTCGCCTCCCGCCTGACCGACCGGGGCGGCCTGGCGTGGCTGCGGGGCCGCAGGGGCCTGGCGCTACCACCTTTCAAGAAGGTCTCCCTCGCGACGTACTTCAACGCCTTTCCCGCCAGCTACTGGAAAGCGTGGACGGGACTCCAGCAGGTCGTGCTGAAAGTCACCACCCGCGGCACCGGGGCGATCGTGCTGTTCCGATCGAATGCCCGTGCCGTGGTGCAACGTGTGGACGGCATCGAGGTGTCGAGCACCTCTGAAGTCACATCGACCTTCACGGTTCCGCTCATGTCATTCCTTGACGGCGGGTGGCTGTGGTTCGACCTGTACTCGTTCGACGGCGAGTTCGAACTCGTGCAGGCGGACTGGCTCGCACCCGTGGGGCATCAGCCGACTACCCACGGCACAGGTACGGTCTCGATCACCACGCTCAATCGCCGAGAGTACTGCACGACGTTGCTCGCTGAGATCGGTAGCGACGAGCAGACGCGCGCATCGCTCGACCGCGTCATCGTCGTCGACCAGGGTACGCAGAAGATCGTCGAGGCCGACGGGTTTGCGGCGGCCGAGGAGGCCCTGCAGGGACTGCTCACCGTGATCGAGCAGGCGAACATCGGCGGCTCGGGCGGTTTCTCGCGCGGGATGCTCGAGGTCGTGGACCGCGGTGAATCGGATTACGTGATTCTGCTCGATGACGACGTCGAGGTCGAGCCGGAAAGCATCAGACGCCTCATCGTATTCGCCAACCACTGCACGAAGCCGGCGATCGTCGGCGGCCACTTCTTCGACATGTACGACAAGGCAAGGCTGCACGCGTATGCCGAGGGCATTCGCTGGAGCCCCTTCATGTGGGGGCCGTTCACGCCTAGCGCCCATGACCTCGGCAGCTCGAACCTGCGCCAGACCCCGTGGATGCACCGACGATACGACGTGGACTACAACGGCTGGTGGATGTCGCTCATCCCGGTTTCCACGATCGAGGAGATCGGGCTCGCGCTGCCGGCATTCATCAAATGGGATGACGCGGAGTACTCCCTCCGAGCACGTCAACACGGTGTTCCGACGGTCAGTTTCCCCGGAGCAGCCATCTGGCACGTGTCCTGGGTCGACAAGGACGACTCACACGACTGGCAGGCGTTCTTCCACGCCCGAAATCGCCTGGTCGCCGCACTGCTGCACTCCCCCGAGAAGCGCGGTGGCAAACTATGGCGATCGAACCTCGCCGGCGATGTCAAGAGCCTTCTCACCATGGACTACTACACCGTGGCCATGCGTATGGACGCGATCCGCAACGTGTTCGCGGGCCCGGCGCAACTGCACAAGGACATGCTCGACCGGCTCCAGCGTGTGCGCGAACTCGGGGCACAGTTCACCGAATCGACGATCATCAGCGATGCCGACAAGATCCCCCACTTTCCTGCTCGAGAAATCATGGCGGTTACGACGGGAAAGTCCGATCCCGGCCCTCGAGGGCCGGCATTCGCCATGTGGCTGCTGCGGCAGGTCGTACGTCACAGCCGTAAGGTGACGACTGATGTCAGCGCGCCACACGGACACCTCGCGTTCCAGGACGCTCGGTGGTTCGAGGTGCCGAACTGGGACAGCGTTCTGATCAGCCGTGCGGAAGGGTCCGGCGCTACCTGGCACGTACGCGACCCGCGCAAGTTCCGAAAACTGCTGCGCGATGCCATCAGGCTGAACCTCCGCTACCGCCGCGAGTGGGATCGCCTCGCCGCCGACTACAGGCGCGCCCTGCCGGAGGTCACTTCGGCCGCGACCTGGAGAGCGACGATCGACCAGACCAAGACCACTGCGACCGCGAAGTCGAGGGCCGAGAACCCGGCGTAGGTCGCAGCGGAGGCCGGCTCCAGTCCTGTCGTCGCCGCGGGCCGGTGGTCGCGGCGACTCAGGTGTTCTCGGCGACGAGCCGTTCCAGGTACATGCCGTACCCGCTCTTCACCAGCGGGGCAGCCAGTTCCCTCAATCGAGCAGTGTCGATCCAACCGGCCCGCCACGCGATCTCCTCGATGCAGCCGATCTTCGTGCCTTGGCGGTCCTCGATGACGCGCACGTACTCGGATGCCTGCATCATCGACTCGAACGTTCCGGTGTCGAGCCACGCAGTTCCGCGGTCGAGCACCTGAACGTTGAGCCTGCCGGCCAGCAGGTACCGCTCGTTGACCGTGGAGATCTCGAGCTCTCCGCGAGCGCTCGGCTCGATCGTCTTCGCGATCCCCACGACGTCGTTGTCGTAGAAGTAGAGACCTGGAACCGCGTAGTTGCTCTTCGGGTGGTCGGGCTTCTCCTCGATCGAGACGGCCTTGAATCCGTCGTCGAACTCCACGACCCCGTACGCCCGCGGGTTGCTCACGTGATACGCGAAGATCGTTGCACCCTCGTCGTTCGTCACATGCCGCAGCGCCGTGCCGAGGCTTGTCCCATGGAAGATGTTGTCGCCGAGAACCAGCGCGACCGATTCGTCGCCGATGAACTCCTCACCGATGATGAACGCCTGCGCAAGACCGTCAGGCGACGGCTGCACCGCGTACTCGAGCCGAACCCCCAAGGCGGACCCGTCACCTAGGAGTGCCTGGAACTGCTCGTTGTACTCCGGCGTCGTGATGATGAGAATCTCGCGGATGCCCGCCATCATCAGTGTGGACAGCGGATAGTAGATCATCGGCTTGTCGTAGATGGGCATCAGCTGCTTCGAGATGCCCTTGGTGATGGGCCACAACCGGGTGCCGGAACCTCCGGCCAGGATGATGCCGCGCACTTCTAGTTCCCTCCGCTCAGTGAGGCGTAGAACGACCTGGCCGCCCCATACTCGGGCAGTAGGCCCTGCTCGCGCGCAACGGCGAGAGTGGGGGCATCCGTGTCCTTCGGCGATAGCAGGAGTTCCGAGGCATCGAGCGGGAACTCGAGGGCGATGTCGGGGTCGAGCGGGCTGATGCCGTGCTCGCTCGAGGGGTTGTAGACATCCGTCACCAAATAGCTGACCGTCGCGTCGTCGCTCAGAGCGACGAAGCAGTGACCCAGCCCCTCCGCCAGGTAGATGGCGCGGTGGTCGACGTCGTCGAGCAGCACGGTGTCCCACCTGCCGAACGCGGGAGAACCGGTGCGGATGTCGATCGCGAAGTCGAGCACTGCCCCGCGCGTGCACATCACGTACTTCGCCTGGCTCGGCGGCACATCGGCGAAGTGGATGCCTCGCACTGATCCCTTGCGCGACACCGACGTATTCGCCTGGCGCAGGTCGAGCGCGTGGCCGATCGTCTCTTCGAGCCGATCGAAGCGATACCACTCCAAGAACACGCCGCGGTCGTCCCGGTGCTGCACCGGGGTGATCTCGTAGGCGTCGGGCACGGACAGCTCGCGGATTTGCACCGAGCGAGTCTACCAATCGACCTTCGGTAGACTCGTCGGCAGTCTCACGACCAGAAAGCATCCCGGCACCCATGAAGATCCTCGTCACCGGCGGCGCCGGTTTCATCGGCTCGAACTTCGTCCACTATCTGGTCGAGAACACCGCTCACGTCGTGACGGTGCTCGACAAGCTCACCTACGCAGGCAACCTCGCGTCTCTGGATGGGCTCCCGGGGAACCGGTTCACGTTCGTCAAGGGAGACATTGCGGATGCCGAACTTGTCGATCGTCTCCTTGCCGAACACGACGCCGTCGTGCACTACGCGGCCGAGAGTCACAACGACAACTCGCTCGCCGAGCCAGAGCCGTTCGTGCACACCAACCTGATCGGTACGTTCACACTTCTCGAGGCTGCCCGCCGTCACGGCACGCGGTTCCACCACATCTCCACCGACGAGGTCTACGGCGACCTCGACCTGGACGATCCGGCCCGGTTCACGGAGTCGACACCGTACAACCCGTCGAGCCCCTACTCCTCGACCAAGGCGGGCAGCGATCTGCTGGTGCGCGCCTGGGTGCGTTCGTTCGGCGTGCAGGCGACGATCTCGAACTGCTCTAACAACTACGGCCCGTACCAGCACGTGGAGAAGTTCATCCCGCGCCAGATCACCAACGTGCTGCGCGGCGAGCGCCCCAAGCTGTACGGAACGGGCGAGAACGTGCGCGACTGGATCCACGCAGACGACCACTCCTCCGCAGTGCTCACCATTCTCGAGAAGGGCCGTATCGGCGAGACCTATCTCATCGGAGCCGACGGCGAGAAGAACAATAAGCAGGTCGTCGAGCTGATCCTCACCGAGCTTGGTCACCAGGCGGATGCCTACGACCTCGTCGCCGACCGCCCCGGGCACGACCTGCGTTACGCGATCGACTCGACGAAGCTGCGTTCCGAGCTCGGCTGGACGCCTCGGTACGGCGACTTCGCGGCCGGCCTCGCCGCGACGATCCAGTGGTACAAGGACCACGAGGACTGGTGGGGACCGCAGAAGCAGGCGACCGAAGACCGCTACGCGGCACAGGGGCAGTAGGCATGCGCTACCTGATCACCGGCGCGTCCGGAATGCTCGGTCGCGACCTGCAAGCTGTCCTCGCCGGCCGCGAGGTCACCGCTCTGTCCCGGACGGACCTCGACGTCACCGATCGCGGAGCCGTGGTCGACGCAGTGAGCGGTCACGACGTCGTGTTCAACGCTTCGGCGTACACGAAGGTGGATGACGCGGAATCGCACGAAGACGCCGCGTACGCCGTGAACGCCCTCGGCACGGAGAATCTCGCGCTCGCGGGTCGGGCGACGGGCGCGAAGCTCGTCACCATCTCGACCGACTACGTCTTCAAGGGCGACGCAAGCGCACCGTACTCCGAGGACGCGGCGCGCGATCCCCTGAACGCCTACGGCCGCACGAAGGCGGTGGGCGAAGAACTGGCGCTGGCCGCGCATCCGGAGGGCACCTACATCGTGCGCACCGCCTGGCTCTACGGGGAGCACGGGCCGAACTTTCCGAAGACGATGCTGCGCCTCGCCGCCACACATGACACGCTGACCGTGGTCGACGACCAGCGCGGCCAGCCCACCTGGACCTGCGACCTGGCCGAGCAGCTCGTCAGGCTGGCCGACTCGAACGCTCCCGCCGGTATCTACCACGGCACGGCAAGCGGCGAGACCACGTGGTTCGGCTTCGCGCGAGAAGCCTTCGAACACGCCGGTCTTGACCCGGAACGATTGCAGCCCACCACGAGTGGCGAGTTCGTGCGCCCCGCCGCCCGCCCCGCGTACTCCGTGCTCGGCCACGACGCCTGGCGTGCGGCCGGGCTTCCCGTGATGCGAGACTGGCGAGAAGCGCTGGCCGAGGCGTTCGACCGAAAGGCATTCGATGACAACCCTGCGGGTGATCGTTGACGATGTGCTCACGGACGTGCCAGACGGCATCTCCCGATACAGCCTCGAACTGACGCGCCAGCTGATCGCCACAGCCCCGCATGGTTGCGCCGTCGAGGGAATCGTCGCCGCGCGGGGCGAGGCGGATCGTCGCCGCTTGCAGCAGCTCGTCCCGGGCCTGATAGGTGTCCATTCGCTGCCGGTCGGCTCGCGGGAACTCGCATTGGCCTGGCAGATGGGTGTGAAGCTCCCACTAGGCGGCGGGCTCATCCATGCCCCGAGCCTGCTCGCCCCGCTCTTCAAGCACGACGCGAAGGACTCGCTGGATCAGACGACCGTCACCGTACACGATGTCTCCGCGTGGACATCACCGGATGCGGTGGGCGTGGTCGAAGCCGCGTGGCAGAAGTCCATGGTGAAGCGGGCGCGCAGGTTCGCGGATGCTGTCGTGGTGCCCACACATGCGGTCGCGGAGCAACTGGACGACATCGCGAAGCTCGGCGACCGCATCCGAGTGATCGGCGGTGCCCCGTCCGACGCCCTCCGCGTGCCTTCAGACGCCGATGCCCGCGCTGAAGCCCTTCGACTACCGCAGCGCTATATCGCAACGGTTTCCAGTCTCGACCCACGCAAGGGTCTACGCCCCTTGATCACTGCGATGGCCCAACCGTCGCTCGCCGGTCTGCCCCTCGTGGTCGCCGGACAGGATGAGTTCCATGGGGAGCGCGTGTCGACCGTGGCGATGGAAGCCGGTCTCCCCGAGGGGCGGGTACGCGTACTCGGAGCCCTCAACGACCCTGACCTCGCCGTGGTGCTCAGCCGTGCGGCGGTGTTCGCGTACCCGAACCTGTCGTCCGGTTTCGGCCTGCCCGTGATCGAAGCGATGCGCTTCGGCACGCCGGTCGTGCACTCCGACGATCCAGCGGTGAGCGAGGTCGCCTTCGGCGCCGGCGTCACGGTCGCGAAGGATGACCCCGAGCGCTACCCGGCTCGGCTAGCTGAGGCGATCTCTTCGGTGCTCACTGACGAGCCGCTCCGGGAGCGCCTGCGGTTCGCAGGAATGGACCGCGCCGCCGCGTTCAGTTGGCGTGCCTCAGCCGAGCAGGTGTGGCGCCTGCACGCGGAACTCTGACCATTCGACCGCTCCAGCACGACGTGCCCGACATTTCAGGACCCATGCCTTCGATCACCTACCGACCCCGTCTCGTCGCCTTCGACCTCGACGACACGCTCGCGGCATCCAAGTCGCCGCTCGACCCGACGATGGCGCAGCGCCTCACCGCACTGCTCGACGTCGTGCCGGTGTGCGTCATCTCCGGCGGGCAGTTCGGGCAGTTCTCGAAACAGGTGATCGACAGGCTGACGGATGCTTCCCCCGCCGCTCTCGAGCGGCTGCACCTGATGCCGACCTGCGGCACCCAGTACTACCGGTTCCAGAAAGGCGCATGGGCGAAGGTCTACGCGCAAGATCTCAGCGACGACGAGAAGACGCAGGCGCTGGACGCAGTCGAGTCGGAAGCCCGGCGGCTCGGCTATTGGGAGGAGCAGACGTGGGGGCCGATCCTCGAGGACCGGGGGTCGCAGATCACGTTCTCCGCCCTGGGCCAGTCCGCCCCGGTCGAGGCGAAAGCCGCCTGGGATCCAACGGGCGAGAAGAAGAACACCCTCCGGGCCGCCGTGCAGGAACTGCTGCCGGACCTCGAGGTGCGCTCGGGCGGTTCGACATCCGTCGATATCACCAGGCGCGGCATCGACAAGGCATACGGGATCGGACGGCTCTCCGAGCTGACCGGCATCCGATTGACCGACATGCTCTTCATCGGGGACCGCCTCGATCCCGACGGCAACGACTATCCCGTGCTCGCCCTCGGCGTGCCGACGCTCGCGGTCACCGGTTGGAAGCACACCATCGAGGTGCTGGACGAGCTCATTCCCCAGTTGGCGCCGCAACGGGGCTGAGCCTCGGCATAGGCGCGTCGACGCGTTCCGGCCGTGGCGTGACCGCGATGAGAGCGGCGGCGATCAGGACGAGGCCGACGACCCCTCCGACCACGGTGATACCCGTAGTGAGAAGGATCACGACGCCTCCGGCCGCCAGCACGGACGATGCGGATGCCGCCAGCACGCTTGTCGTGCGCTCTGCGCCCAGAGTCGGGGCGGCCTTCACTTCCCAGCGGCCGGCGGCGCGCGTCACCAGCGCAACAGCCGCGACCACGCAGACGAGCCAGATCGGCCGCGTCGTCCACCACGCGGCATCCAGCGCAACCGGCAGGTGCTCGCCCATGAGAAGGAGCGCACCGGCCAGCAGCACGAGCACCAGCATGTGCCAGAGGTAGATCGTCATCGCGCGGGCGTTGATCCACGCGCTGACCGCATGCACGACGCGCGCGTCGTGCACCGTCCGTAAAGCCGGGCGTAGGAGGCAGAAGAGCGCCAGCTGGCCGACGCCGAGAAGCACGAGCGCACCGCACGGAGGATTGAGATCGGCCAGCAGGTCGAACGAGTACGCCCCCGTTCCGCAGAGGATCGTGAGGAGCCCGAACGATCCGGCGGCGAGCATCCAGAGGCGCGTCCTGGAGCGCGGCATGCGTCCGTCCGCCAGCCAGAATCCGAGTTGCTGCACCAGCAGCCACACGAACCCGAGGTTGAGATAGCCGACGCCAGCCGCGCCCGTGGCGGCTCTGACGATATCGACGGCGATCACCGCGAGTGCGAGCGTGCACACCGTGGCGATCGGCGCACGGCGATGCACGGCGACCATCAACGGCACGAGAGAAGTGGTGAGGGCATACACGCCGAGGAACCACAGGGGTTGGCTGAGCCGGAACCCGGCGACCGCCACGATCTCCGTCGGCACGTGCAGGATGCTCAGCACGGACAGAACGACCACCATCGCGCCGATCGCAGCGACAGCAGGGCGCAGCAGCCTGCGCATCCGGATGCCGACGTATTCAGGTGCCGCCACACCGCGAGCGCTCAGCGCGGTCCACTGCGTGAAGGCGGAGAACCCGCCGAGCACGAAGAACAACGGCATGATCTGCACCACCCAGGTGAACGGTGCGAAGCCGGCCCAGCCCTCGAGCGCGTTCTGCAGAACGGGGCCGTGAGGGCCGACCCATACTCCGACCATGAGCGCGTGCAGCGCCACGACCATGGTGAGGCACCACGCTCGCGCGAGATCCACGGCACCGTCCCGCGCGCGTCGCGGTGATTGTCGTGCTGATCGCACCGAAGGCTGTACATCGACGGACACGGGCTTCTCCTCATCTGAGCGGCCGGGCTGGGCCGTCCAGCAGACGGTACGGAGAAGGCTTCGGGCACCGCGTCACCCAGGGGAGCCATCTCGCTCCCCTACCGCGGTACCGTCCGGGCGAAGCGGGCCGCTCAGGACGCGGGTTCGATCAGCCCGCTGTCGAAGGCGAGGATGACCGCCTGCACGCGATCCCGCACGCCGAGTTTCGTGAAGATGCGGCTCACGTGGGTCTTCACGGTCTGCTCGGCGATGAACAGCTCCGACGCGATCTCACCGTTCGAGAGTCCACCACCGATGAGCACCAGGATCTCCCGCTCGCGCTCGGTGAGATCGGCGAGCGCCTGCGCCCGGCGCGGCGCGGCCGGTCGTTGCGCAGCGAAGCGCTCCAGCAGCCGCCGGGTCACACTCGGCGCGAGCAGCGCGTCGCCTGCGGCGACGACCCTCACCGCCTGCACGAGCTCTTCCGGCAGCGCGTCCTTGAGCAGGAATCCGCTCGCCCCCGCAGCCAGCGCGTCGTACACGTAGTCGTCCGCGTCGAATGTGGTGAGCACCAGCACACGGGGAACGTGGGGCTCGCCACGGCTGGGGTTGACCAGCTCGCGAGTCGCCTCGATGCCGTTCAGATTCGGCATGCGGATGTCCATCAGCACGACATCCGGGCGCAGGCTCCTGGCCAGACGCACCGCTTCGGCGCCGTCCGCGGCCTGCCCCAGTACGTGGATGCCGTCCTGTGCGTCGAGAATCGCCGAGAAGCCGGCACGCACCATCGCCTGGTCGTCGACGACGAGCACGTTGATGGTCATGGGCGGATCCTTCACGGTCGGGAAACGGAGAGGAACGCACGCACGACGAAGCCGCCGTCGTCCGTGGGCACAGCCTCTAGCGTGCCACCGTGCAGGGCCACTCGCTCGCGCATGCCGCGGATTCCGTGACCCCCGGCATCCGCGACCACGTCGCTCCCCCGCGCCTCCGCTCCAGCGCCGTTGCGCACCTCCACGTGCACGGTGTCGCGAAGCCGCTCCAGCGTGATCATGACGTCCGCGCCAGTTGCATGCCGTGTCACGTTGCTCAGGGACTCCTGAACGATGCGGTAGATGGTGAGCGAGAGCACGGGGTCGAGGTCGGCGGTGCTCCCTCGCAGGAGCGGCGCGTCCAGCTGAATCCGCGAGCCCGTTCTCCCCGCAGACTCGACGAGTTGCGGAACGTCGGCCGCCGTAGGCTGCGGCACCGATTCGGCTTCCGCTCCGTCGCTGCGCAGAACCGCGAGGAGCGCCCTCATCTCGCTCATGGAGGTTCGCGCCAGCGCCGCTATGCCGTCGAATTCTTCAGCGGCATCTGCAGGAAGCGACGCGATCCTGTAACGCGCAGAGGATGCCTGCACCTGGATGGCACTCATGCCGTGCGCCACCACGTCATGCAGCTCCCGCGCGAGTCGGGCGCGCTCCTCGGCCGCTTGGCGACGTGCGAGCTCTGCCGCCGAGACGGCCTGCTCGCGCGCGAGCTGGCGACGCACCGTCGACCACTTACCCAGAAGAAGGCCGATCAGCCACGCCACACCCGCAACCGAGACGAAGACGACCAGGTCGGCCGTGGTCGCCCCGACGGATCCGGCCGGCACCTGGCGGGCCAGGGCGATGACCGTCGTGCCGAGTCCCGCCGCGACGAGAGCTGCGAGCCCTGTGAGCCAGCGGCTTCTACTGATCAGGAGGACGACGCAGGAGTGGGCGACGATCGAGGTCACCATCACAGGCCAGGGCCCACCCGGAGGGGTGACGAGGGCGAACGTGAGAACCGAGGCGACGCTGAGCGTGGCGGCCACGAGCGGCATCGTCAATGCGAACACCATGGCTGCCGCCTGGGCCAGCCCCAGCACGAGCGCGATTGCGACAGGAACTCCGAACGCCGCGGCCGAAAGGGGCGCACTGATCGAGAGCACGGCGACGGCCCCCGAGATCACGACCGCCCAGAGTGCGATGCGGCCGACCGACAGGCGTTGCGTGCCCGGATCAGGCGAATCGTTCATTCCGCTCCGATGTAGTCGGATTCCCGTGACTCGCTTTCAGCCGGCTCCGGGTCGACCCCGGCTTCGCGGGCTCTGGCATCCCGCCGCATGACGAGTCGCATCACCCGGTCGACGATCACCCCGGATGCGAGGCCTCCTGCGATCCCGACGAGCATACCGAGCAGGGCATTCCCGTGCAGCAGGTGCCCGGCGAGAAGCCCGATCGCCACGGAATACGCGGCCCAGCTCACGCCGGCGAGCACAGAGAGCAGGAAGAACTTCCGTCTCGGAAAACCGGATGCACCCGTCACCAGATTGACCGCGACACGGCCGACGGGGATGTACCGGGCCGACATCAGAAAGACAGCCGGCCGTCTGGCGATGCCGCGACCCGCCGAATCGAGGGCGGCGCGCAGGCGAGGCCGACGCATCCAGGCGTAGCGACCCAGGCCGACCTTGCGGCCGATGGCGAACGTGAGGTTGTCGCCGGCGATCGCACCCGCCGCGGCGCACGCGACGACGAGCGCGATGTTCGGCTGCCCCATCGACACGGCAGCGGCCGCGGCCGCGATCACGATCGATTCGCTCGGCACCGGCGGGAAGAACGCGTCGATGAGTACGGCCAGCACGATCACGATCGGAATCCACGGCGTGGAGACGACGGCTGCTATGAAGGCGTTCACGCTTTCGATGGTTCTCTCCCCTCGTCTGCCGCCTCTCGACGGCACCACGCCAGCCTTCGCGATCGGGGGCCTCGGCGCGTCACCCTGCGGTACCCGAAGACCCCTACCTCGGAGTGATTCCCGTCGACGATGCGAGAGGAGCTCCGGCCCCTTCTGCACCCGACCTCATCGCCTCGGAACCGCACTGCGTGGCTGGTACTCTCGGGGGGTTCGCCGTGAAACAAGGGCTGCGAGAAGCATTCGCAGCCGAAAACATCGACAGGAATCCGCCATCATGGCCGCCCATCATCCGAAGCTCAGCCTTGTAATGCCTGCGTACGAGGAGGCCGATTTCGCGAGCGAGATCGCCGACTTCTACCACGAGGTCTGTGAAGCGCTGCCGGAACTGGCGATCGAACTCGTGGTCATCGACGACGGTTCTCAAGACGGTACCGCTAGTGCATTGTCAAATGCGTTCGACGCTCGTGACGCTGTCAAGATCGTGCGGTTCTCTCGCAACTTCGGGTCGCACGCCGCAATCTCAGCGGGATTCGCCTACGCGTCCGGAGATGCGGCCATCACGTTGAGCGCCGATCGACAGGAGCCGTTGTCAGCGGTCGCCGAGATGGTAGCCGAGTGGCGCGCGGGTGCTGACATCGTCTGGGGTCTGCGGTCCATTCGAGCGACGAGCAAGGGCCTGAGCGACTCGTTCGCAACGAATTTCTCGAAGATCTACCAGGCGACCAGCGATGTGCCGAGCCTCCCGAAAGAAGGCCCCTCGATCGTGTTGGTGTCGCGGGCAGCTCTCGATGTCTTCAACAAGATGCCCGAGCTGAATCGCAACGTGATGGCGATGCTCGCATGGGTCGGCTTCGACCAACGAAGCGTCTACTTCGAGCAGATCCCGCGCCCGCACGGTGTGAGCAAGTGGACGCTCAGGCGCAAGCTGAAGCTGGTCGTCGACTCATTCGTCGAGTTCTCGCACGCTCCGCTGCAATGGCTGACCGCCGTTGGGATCGTCTTCGGACTGCTTGGCCTATTGGCCCTGCTGACCGCCCTGGTTCTCTTGTTCACACCAGCGAACGGCGGTGCCGGTGTGGCGCTGATCGCCGGATTGGTCCTTGCGGTCGGTGGAGTGAATCTCGGGGCCATCAGCGTGCTCGGCGAGTACGTGTGGCGTGCCGGGGACGATTCGCGCCGTCGCCCCGTCTATATCGTGCGCTCCGTCGAGGATCGTACGACCGACGAGAGCCAGGACTGAGCGACTCTGTGCCGGCAAGTCCGGTCGTGTCTGCAGCACGGATAAGTGGCGATCTGATCGCAAACACAACCGCATCCGTGTCTCGCGCCGCAGCGGCCGGCGATCGATCAGACGAACGAAACTCCGCCACTAGACTGATACCCACGACTCAGGAAGTAGAAGGAATGACGCGTCAGGTTGCGCTGGGCCAACCCACTGTGGGTGAGCAAGAACTCGAAGCGGTCGCGGAGGTTTTCGCATCGGGTTGGCTGTCAGGCGCCGGCCCTCAATGTGTGGCGTTCGAGCGTGAGTTCGCGCAATCGCTGAATGCGTCGGCAGCGCTCACCACAAGCAACTGCGGGTCCGCACTCCATCTCGCTCAGCTGGTGCTCGGGGTGAAGCCTGGTGACGAGGTGATCGTTGCGGACTACACATTTCCCGCCACGGGCCACTCCGTACTGTGGGCGGGAGCCAATCCTCGGTTCGTCGACGTCCGTCCCGACATCTGGTCGATCGATGTCGACCAGGTGGAAGACGCGATCACGGAACGCACCGTAGGCATAATCGCGGTTGATCCGTTCGGCCAGCCTGCGGACTTCGACGAACTCCGCACGATCGCCGACCGACACGGGCTCTGGCTCCTTGAAGATGCCGCATGTGCGTCAGGTGCAACGTACAAAGGGCGCCCCGTTGGCGGCATCGCGGACGTCGCAGCCTTCAGTTTCCACGGGCGCAAAGGGATAACCGCCGGCGAGGGTGGCGCTCTGGTTTCGCGTCGCGGAGAACTCGTCGAGCATGCCCGGAAGTTGCACACCTACGGAATCTCGCCGGCGATCGCTCGGGCCGGGGAGAGCGCGCTTCCCGTACCTTCCTTCGACGAACTCGGCTACAACTATCGGCTATCCGACGTGCAGGCCGCGATCATGCGCGTGCAACTCCGGCGAATGCCGGAACTGCTTGCTGCGCGTGCCCGCATCGCCAGCCTGTACAACGAACTCCTCGGGGACCTCGATCAGGTCCAGCTTCCTGTCGAGCTTGCTGATCGCACGCACACGTGGCAGTCGTACGTTGTGACGATCGCGCACGGGCTCGATCGGGGCGCAGTCGCTCTTGCGCTCCGCGATCGCGGGGTCGGATGCAACTTCGGGACGTATGCGAGTCACGTTCAGCCTCTCTATGGCGAGCAGAAGCCGCTCCCAGTCTCCGCCGATCTGTTCGCGCGTCACCTTGCGATACCGATGCACGCGAATCTGAGCGATGACGACGTCGAGCACGTCGCAACGGTTCTGCGCGATGTCGTTTCCTCCGCGTCGTTGAAGCCCTGACGCCGCGAACCACCCACCCTCGGAACCCCTCAAACCAAGGAGAACTCATCGTCATGTCGGAAAAGGGAACGATCTTCGTCGCGGGTGGCGCAGGCTTCATCGGCCTCCACGTCGTCGAACAGCTACTCGAGCGTGACTGGAGAATCCGGATCTTCGACAGCATGTGGCGGGGTGACCGGGACCGTGCGAACGAACTGGCAAAGACCGGGCTCGTCGACGTCGTCGACCAAGACATCCGGTCGGGTGCGGCAGTCACCGCTGCAATGAAGGGTGCGGACCGAGTGATCCATCTCGCGGCGGACTCGATCCACAAGAGCGTCGCCGACCCGTACAGCTCTGTCGACATCAACATGGTCGGATCACACAACGTCTTCTCCAGCGCCGCGGAGCACGGCGTGGCTCGTGTCGTCTATGCGTCAAGTGCGTCGGTATACGGAGATCCCAAGAAGCTTCCGATGCACGAGGATGACGAGCTGCATCCGCTCACGCCCTATTGCATCGGTAAGCGCACTGGCGAGGACCTACTCGCCTACTACGGCCGTCGAAGTGACCTCAGTTGGATCGCTCTCCGCTTCTTCAACGTCTACGGCCCCGGGCAGAAGACGACCGCCTACTACACTTCGGTCATCAACCACTTCGTGAATCGTCTGCGCAACGGCGAGCCGCCCATCATCGACGGAAAGGGCGATCAGTCGATGGACTTCATCCACGTGAAGGATGTCGCCCGCGCCGTGGTCCTCGCCGCTGAGGCGGAGAAGGGGAATGCAGCGGTCAACGTAGGCACGGGTATCGAGACGAGTGTTCGGGATCTGGCCAACATACTCATCGAGGCCATCGGGGCAGACGTGGAGCCGGAGTTCAGCCCCCGCGATGTACTGGTCAGCCGTCGTCGCGCCGACGTGTCGCGAGCCAGAGAGTTGATCGGTTTCGAAGCGGAGATTCCCGTGCGGGAGGGAATGACGGATCTCATTCGTTACGAGGCATCGCGCTGATGGACTCTCCATTCCCGGAGAACCCCTACCATCCGTTCTGTTGGATCATCGGCGACCCCCAGATCGGTGAAGGCACCTGGATCGGCCCCTTTACCGTCATCGACGGTTCTGGCGGGCTCACCATCGGTGAAGGTTGCGATATCGGCCCGGGCGCCAAGATCTACACGCATTCATCGGCCCACCGTTGCCTCTCGGGCCGAGCCTTCAACGAGATCGAGCGGGAGCCGACCGTGATCGGAAGCCGCGTCTTCGTTGGCAGCAACGTCGTGGTGTTCGCCGGTGTCACAGTCGGCGATGAGGTGATCATTCAGCCGAACTCGGTGGTGACCGCAGACGTGCCTTCGAGGACCGTCGTCTCCGGTAACCCGGCACGCATCGTCGCCGAGGTCGTCCCGGGTGATGAGGCCAATCCCCGCCCGCGATTCGGGCCGGTGCGCCGCTGATCGACACCTACGCTCAAGGGGCTCCCACCGGTGGGCGCCGTGCCGTGGCTCAGACTCTGCCCGCGAGTGCCTGAGCCACGATACGGTGCGCTGGGATGATCGACTCTCGCTCTGCGACCATGTCACCCCCGCCTCGGATGAGTTTCTGGAAGTACGCGAACTGCATCGCCAATGGTTCACCACCGGTGACTTCGGGAATCTCCATCTCGGTCGATTGGCGGAAGCCGGCGCCTCCTGACTCCCGCTCCTCGACGATCGCGTGCCGGAAGAGCGTCAGCGTGCGCCGAAGCAGGTCGATCTCGTACATCGTGTTCAGCGTCTGAACGGTGAGCGAGCGAACCTTCTTCTGCGCGATCCTGCTCGCCGAGACGGATGCGACACCGGAACTGAACTTCAGATTCGCTTCGACCACGTCTTCGGCGCCGGGAAGCGAAAGCGGATGCACCCGTGCGAGTTGAACCTGAGTCGACTCGGGATCGCCTTCGCCGAAAAGCTGAATGACGAGGTCGAGGTCATGCACGAGCAGATCCCAGGCCACCCCGGTCTTGATACGAGGCGCATACGGGCTGTGGCGCTCGGCACGGACATATACGGGATCCTCGATCATCTTCCGCGCCAACACGACCGCCGGGTTGAACCGCTCTAGCAGGCCGCACACGATCGGCACGTCTGCGCGCTCGGCCAGATCGAGGATCTCGGCCGTCTGGTCAAGGGAGGGACAAACCGGCTTCTCGATGAGGAGCGGCTTGCCATTGCGAAGAATCTGGGCAGCGATGTCGTAGTGGAACTCGGTCGACGCGGCAACGACGACCGCGTCGACATCGGGAAGATCGTCGACTCCGGCCACCCACTTCGCACCATATGATCGGGCGACCGGTTCGGCTGTTTCGCGGAACGGGTCGGCGATCGCGACCAGGGACGCATCCGGGCTCTCATTGATCACCCGGGCATGATTGCGTCCCATCGACCCTGCACCGACCAAGGCGAAAGTGAGTTTCGCGGCCATCAGCCAAGAACCTCACGGACGGCAGCGCCGACGGTGGCCACATCCGCTTCCGTCAAGTGGTGATGAACAGGAAGCGAGAGGCAACGCTGTGACGCCTCCGCCGCAACGGGAGTCTCCCCGATATGCACGTCCGAGCGTCCATGGTAAGCGGCGTAATCCGTCACCAATTTCGGATAGTAGACACCCGATCCGACACCCTTCTGAGCAAGGCCCGATGAGACTGCATCTCGATCGGTCCCCTCGGGGAGTAGCACGGTGTACTGGTGCCAGACGTGCTCGCGCCCTGGCATGGTCCGCGGAAGCGCGAGCCCCCGAATGTCTGTCAACATGGCGGTCAAATCCGTGGCGTTGCGCCGACGCGTAGCAACCTGCTGCGCGTACGAGTCCAGCTGAGGGATGACCACGGCCGCCTGAAGGTCGGTGAGCCGATAGTTGTGGCCGGCCATCACGTATTCGTAGCGCTGCCGCATGCCCTGATTGCGCATCACTCGAAGCCGAGCCGCCAACGAATCGTCAGATGTGGTGATCATCCCGCCCTCACCCGTCGTAAGGTTCTTGGTCGCATAGAACGAAAAGCATCCGAGGCCGAACGTGCCGACACCGCGTCCGTCAACGGTGGCCCCGTGCGCCTGCGCGGCATCCTCGACGATCCGTAGCCCGTGCCTTTCGGCTGTTCGGACGAGCTCGACCATGTCCGCGCCCTGACCGTAGAGGTGGACCGGGACGATCGCCCGCGTGCGTGAGTTGATCAACGGCTCCACGCTCGTTGGATCCAGACCGAAGTCCTCGAGTCGGATGTCGCCGAAACGAACGCTCGCCCCGGCTTCGAGTATGGCGTTGATGGTCGCGATGAATGTGAACGGTGAGGTGATCACCTCGTCGCCTGGCTGCAGCTCCAATGCCTTGATGGCGGCAACGAGTGCAGTGGTGCCGTTGTTCACAGCGACAGCATGTTCTGCGCCGACCAGCGCTGCGAACCTCTCCTCGAACTCCGCGACGACGGGACCCTGCGCGATTGTTCCGGAGCGGATCACGCCCAGTACGCGCTCCTCGACGGACCGATCGAGCTTGACCGTGGAAATTGGGATCAACGAGGACACCTCACGAAGTTGACGGGACGCGCGATTGCCAGCCGCCATCCTACCGAGTGGATCGCATGCCACGCTCATCACGAGTCCAGTTCGCGTGCGGTACCATGCCGGTGCACCATTGACCTTGCCCGTGCGCGGGCGCCACCGGGGACAGGCCGCGAGCCCTTCGAAGGAAAGCGAGTCCCGTTCATCTCTTATCCGAGCGTGTTTCCATGAACAAGATCCATCCGACGGCGGTCATCGGCGACTCCGTCATGCTCGGTGACGGTGTCACGATCGGACCGCACGCGGTGATTCTCGGTCCGGCCTCGATCGGAGACCGTTCGTGGATCGGCCCCGGTGCCCAGATCGGGGGTCCGCCGGAGATCTCTTCTCTGCCGCAACGGGTCGGCTGGGCGGATGAAGCCGGATACGAAGGTGTGGAGATCGCGGAAGACGTCGTTCTTCGCGAGAACGTCGTCATCCACCAAGGCTCGCGCCGCCCTACCACCGTGGCCGCTCGGACCTGGATCCTGAACTCCGCGTATCTGGCTCACGACGTTGCAGTGGGGCCCGATGTGACGATCTCGGCCGGGGTCAGGATCGGCGGACATGTGGAGATCGGCGCGCACGCGAACATCGGCATGGGAGCGACAGTGCACCAACGCCGCATCGTCGGGCCAGGCGCCATGGTGGGAATGGGAACGCCTGTCACTCGCGACGTCCCGCCCTTCGCGAAAGCATATGGTTCACCTGGTCGAGTGCATGGAGTCAACGAGTACGTGCTGCGGAAATTGAACGCATCCGCCACCGAGATCGACCGATGGCACCAGACCCTTGAAGCAGGCACGGACGCCGATATCGTCGCGAACGGATGGCACGTCTCTGCAGCGGCCGTCGAGTGGTGGCTCGCACATGGAGAGCGCAAGCCGATGGAGAACGCGATCGGCATGGACGCATGACGGGAGCGGAGCAACAGCCGGAGCACGTCATCGCCGAACCGAGCGATCCGCGGTCGGGCGGGTTGCCGACCGTTCCTGCGCACAAGAGCACCAGGAAGATCGTTCTTTCGGTACTCAGGGTCGTCTTGATCGTCGCGGTCGTCGCAGCGACAGTGTGGCAGCTGTGGATCAATTGGAACGTCGTTCTCGGCACCGTGACGCACATGCAATGGCCGCGAGTCGTCCTCGCCTTCATCGCGATCCTCGCGGGGATCTACTTCTCAGTTCTGAGTTGGATAGCGTTCGTCGACGAACTCGGTCCTCCGATCGGTATCGGGCGCGGTGCGCAGATCTCCTTGGTCGGTTCCCTCGGAAAGTACCTTCCAGGATCAGTGTGGGCCTACGTGCTCCAGATCGAATTGGGACGCCAGGCGGGACTGTCCCGGACGCGCGTTTTCGCCGCCACCGTCTTCAATCTCGCCGTCATCATGGTGGCCGCGCTGCTCGCCGGATCGTTGGCCGTCTTTCCCTTGATGGCCGAGCATCCTGCGCTGCACTGGCTTCCGTGGCTGTATCTGGTCCTCCCCGTGGCGCTCCTGCTTCTGCACCCACGTATCCTCACTGCGGTCGCCAATCTCGGCTTCCGGCTTCTACGACGCCCGATCCCCGATCATCCGATCCGCATCCGCGCCGTCGCGAGGTCATTGGCGTTCGCCTTTCTCGCCTACATCTGCTATGGCGTTCACCTCTGGCTTCTCGCCGACACCTGGCAGGGACTGACCATCAGTCCCCTTGCACTCTGCATCGGCACGATGGGGATCGCTATGATCGCCGGGCTGGTGGCATTTCTTCTTCCGTCGGGCATAGGTGTGCGCGAGTTCATCATCTTCACCGCCATCTCGCCTCTGGTGGGCGCCGGGGCAGCCACCGCATATGCGGCAGTATCCCGTCTGATGTTCGTGGGCGCCGATCTTTTGACCGCCCTCGTTGCCGTTCTGATCGCCGTCTACGTGCGACGCCGTCGTGGCTCGTACCACGAAGAGCCGGGCATCGACTGACCCGGCCGTTCAATGTGATGGTCTTGTATTCCGAGCGATCCGTTCTCATCCCGTGGGGCCGGGTCGGCCCTCGACCCGGCGCCTGAGGAGCCGGATGCCCGATACATCCAGACATGGAAGGATTGCGTAGTGGCTGCGACGGTGACCCAGGACGATGTGCCGCCTGAGAATGATGCTGCCGACGCAGACGTGAACCGACTCAGTGGTTCAGCACCCTCACGGGCCCGCTTGCGCTGGATGCCTGGCGCTTCGATGGTCGTCATCGTGTCGATCGGCTTCCTCCTGCCGCTCCTGAGGAATCACACGTTCTACTACTGGGATGACACGGTAGGCGCCGCAGTCGGAGTATGGCAGCGGATCGGTTCCGACGTCCTCTCGGGGCAGCTTCCGTTCCTTGAACTCGGAATGTGGCGCGGCGGAAACTTTCTCGCCGAGGCCGCCACGGGCATGTGGAACCCCGTCATGCTGGGTCTGATGGTGGTGACACACCCCATCGACAACCTGGCGGTCGCGATCGGCATCGCCAAGTGGTGCCTTTTCGTCATCGAAGCGCTCGGCATCTATGTCCTCGCCCGCGAGTATGGTGCTCGCCGATGGTGGGCCGCGTTGGCGGGCGCGTCCGTGACGATAGCGGGCTGGGAGCTGTTCGTCGACGGAACGGCGTGGATCAACGCCACTGCGGGGGAAGCGTTCCTTCCGTGGGCATGGTGGGCGATGCGGCGTGCCTACCGTTCCGGATTCCGTCCCGGCGCAACTGCGATCGCAATCGTCTGCGGTTATGTACTCGTGTCCACTGGTAACCCGTACTCGGTGGTCGCGCTCGCTGTCGTCGGCGGAGCCGTCGCCGTCGAGGCGGCGCTCGCACGACACTGGCGTGACATCTGGTGGATTCTCGGCATCGGCGCCGTGGTCGCCCTGCTGTGCGTCATCGTGTACGTCACCTTCGCGCTGACGAGCCAGGTCGGATTCCGCGCCGATTCAGGCATCTACAACGACGAGTCGCTATCACCGAATCTCAGTAACCTGCTCGGCCTGAGCATGCCCGTCTACAAACCGTGGATCATGATGTTCGGGCGCCCGATGACCATGCCAGGCGTTTACCTCGCATGGTTCTTCCTCCCCCTGCTTCCCTGGCTGCGGTGGCGCGCGTCTCGCGAGGAGTGGCGGCCGCTGGTCGGCATACTCGCATTCGCGGGCTTCTTCCTGCTTTTCATTCTCGGGCCGTCTCAGCTCGGCATGTTCCGCTGGCCAGGTCGCCTTCTGCCATTCGCCTACCTTGCCATGATGGTCTTCTTCGTGGTGCTCCTGGGCCGCGGACTCCATCGGGATCGGGTCGGCCTGCGCGTCACGCTGACCGTCGTCGCCGTGAGTGCAGGGGCGTGGATGGCCTTCAGCGACCTCCCGCAGCTGTGGAAGTGGATCGGCATTTGCGCATTGGCTACGTTCGGCCTGCTCGCGGTGGCCTGGTTCTGGGCGAAGACCCCGACACGGCTGTACACGGTGCTGAGTGTGGGAACGTTACTGTTCCTCGGCGCACAGGTCATGGTGACTCCGGCGAATGGCAATGTCACGAATTACGACTTCACCCAGTCAAGATCTGAGATTCAGTCGCGCGTCCAGGGCCGCTACCAGGGAATGACCGTTTTCGTGACACAGTTCGGTGGCCCTGGAATCAAACCAGGGCCGAACGGCGTCTGGCGCGACTTCCTCCCGGGCGACATGCCGGCGGTGGCGGGCGTGGAGTCTCCCAACGCATATTCGGGGATCGGATTCACCAAGCTCGATCAAGCATTGTGCATGCAGTACAACGGCATGACCTGCCCGAACGCATGGAACGCGCTGTTTGCGAAGGCACGCGGCTTCGATGTGACACTCGCTGATCAGCTCCGCGCTGAGACGGTCGTGGTACAGCGCGGCTTCGTGCGTAACCTGCACGCTCCGTCTGGCTGGTCCCTCGCTGAGAAGACTGCAAGCGCGTACGTTTTCAAACGCGACGCGCCGGTGCCGTTCGGTGAAGGCCGAGTCTCGTATGTCGGTGACGGGGTCGACGTGACACGGGATTCGATGCAGGGCCAGTGGGGCGAATCCGTGGAGTTCAGGGCTGGAAGCGGAGGAGACCGACGAATCGTATTCGCTCGTCTTGCTTGGCCGGGCTACTCTGCGCAGATCGCCGGGCACCCGGTCGAAGTACGAACGACCGCTGCAGGATTGGCCTATGTGGAAGTACCCGCGAACATCAGCTCAGGAACGCTGTCGCTGACGTGGACACCACCCGGACTCCTCATCGGCGTCGCTGCCGCAACGCTGGGCGTCGCGCTCTGGGTGCTCCTGGCAGTACTGGGGCGTCGTAGACGCCGAGCCGATCGCAACCGGAAGAATGGGACTGCCGGTGATTGAGCGTCTTGGTCCGCCAGTTCGCGCAAGGGAAGGGTGAAGGCAACCATGCGGGGCAGAATCGGCGTCATCGGGGGCGGGATCGTTGGCATCGCGCTGGCTCGCGCCCTGTGCGCACGGGGTGACGAGGTCGTCGTCCTGGAGAAGGAGGGACGGCTCGCCCAGCACCAGACCGGTCACAATTCCGGTGTCGTACACGCCGGCCTGTACTACAAGCCCGGGTCGCTGAAGGCGACGCTGTGTGCGATGGGGCGAACGTCGATGCGCGAGTTCTGTGCGGAGAAGGGGCTCCCTTATCGTGAGGTCGGCAAGCTCGTGGTCGCCGTCGACGAATCCGAGTTGCCTGCCCTGGCAGAGATCGAGCGACGCTCGATCGAGAACGGTGTGCCTGACCTGGCGAGACTGGACGATCGCGCAGAACTCCGTGAGATAGAGCCTCACGTTGCCGGGGTCGCCGCCGTGCATTCGCCGCACACGGCGGTCGTCGACTATGCCTCGGTGACCGAGGCCATGGCTCAGGACGTCCGCGCTGCGGGCGGGCAGGTCAAGCTCGGGCACGAGGTGAAAGCGATCGCCAACGAGAATGGGCGCGTCCGGCTGGTCTCTTCGCTATCGGACGACGTCTTCGACCGTGTCGTTGTGTGCGCAGGCCTGCAATCCGATGTGGTGGCTCGATTCGTCGGAGCAGACCCGTCGCCGAAGATCCTCCCGTTCAGGGGCGAGTACTGGGAACTTGCTCCACACCGCACCAACCTGGTCGCAGGAATGATCTATCCGGTCCCGGACCCCCGATTCCCCTTCCTCGGAGTGCATTTCACCCGTGGCGTTTATGACAACGTGCACGTGGGGCCCAACGCGGTGCCCGCGCTCGCCCGCGAGGGCTACAACTGGCTCACCCTGTCGATGAAGGACACGTGGGAGTCACTGCGCTGGCCCGGCGCATTGCCCCTGGCGCGAGAGCACTGGAAGATGGGCGTGGACGAGATCTCGGCATCGCTGATCAAGTCGCGCTACTTCCGCAAGGCCCAGAGGTTCATTCCCGAGTTGAAGTCGACGGATCTCACCCGCAAATCAGCCGCGGGCGTGCGGGCGCAAGCATGGGGTCGCACGGGTGAACTGCTCGACGACTTTGCGGTTGATCAGGTGGGAGCTGTGACACTTCTGCGCAACGCACCGTCGCCGGCGGCCACCAGTTCCATTGCGATCGCCGACTACGTGCTCGATCACTTTCTAGGGACGACGAGGGCCTAGCGTCGATCGAGCGACGTTGTCGCGTCCGCACTGAGAGCGTGCGCGCGGCCGTTCCGTACCCTCGGCCTCACGCTTCGGCCGACGTCGTCACCATGACGAATCGCAGCATGCCCAGGGCGAGGTCCTTCCCATCCCAGACCGCATCGAAGTCCAGCGCCTGACCGATCGGCACGATGCGGTCGATGCCACGGCCGTTGAGTGCACGAACGAATGTCACCAACTCGTCACGCGCAATTCCGAACGTCGACAGTGTCTGCACGCGACGCTCGATTTGCGGCACCAGTTCCTTCAGGGACTCCACGCGCTGCGTCGTGAAGAAGCCTCCACCAGGCCGAATCTCCTCCGCGTCGCGGAGGGTGGCCGATCCCAGAGCGACACTGTCGTTGGACACCCAGTCCATGGCGCGTGCACCGTCCGCGAATGCCTTCATCGCGGCGACCATCTTGTTGATGGCCTGCCCATCGACCGTGGCATAGCGTGACCTGGCGACGGCGTCGACTCGCTCGAGAACGTCATGTGTGATCTCGCGGTCGGTCCCCTCGGCGCCTCCGACGATTACGATCTGCACAGGTGACGAGCACGCCATCTGATCGAACCAGTACGTGTCGTTGTAGAGAGCCTCGGCGAGCCTCCGACGTACCTCGTCCGAAGCGTCGAGATAGGCCCGGGAATCGATGGCGCAGAAACTGATACGGTCCGGGAAGGTGAGTTCGGATGCGTGGGGCCGCAGGGATGCGCGCCGTACTGCACCGATCGAGGCGTCACCGCCCCAGATCATCCGGATGTCCGCAACGTCGGTGCATGCTTGGAGCACAGCCGAATCGTGCCCGAATCGCACGATCGTCACTGACTCGGCCAAATCGGCGTTCGCTTGCAGATGCGAGATCACAAGTTGGATGATCTTGTCCGTGGACGGGCCGGCGTTCTCCGAAATCCGAACGACGTTGGCGTTGCCGGCGAGCAACGCGATGCCCAGCGTGTAGAGGAACAGCGTGTCGACGTTGGTCGGCGGGACGTGGAATACGGCTCCTTGCGGGACGGCGATCGCACCGCCTGGGACCCGCGCCATGGCATGATCGCGAAGCCGCAAGGAGTTCGCCCGCCGTAGGAAGAACGCAAGTGGGGCAAGCGCCGGGTCAGCTCGCGCCAATCCGAACAACGCTCTCGACAAGCCGTCCAAGAACTCGACGACCGAGTCGTCGAAGGGTGCCCGTGTGACGCGCGCGCGTTGGCGCAACAGCGGGACGACATTCTCGAGTTCGGTCATCCCCGCTGCAGGGAAGAGCATTTCCAGCTGTGGCAATTACGGGGCTCCTTGGTTCGCGGCATGCGTGTCGGAGCATCCGCGCAGCTCGGCCTTGGGCAGGCGACCGAGGATCTTGAACCGCGTGCCCTTCCAATCACCGTCGAGCGACTCCTCGGCGGACACACCGAGATCCTCCGTCAGCAGCACATTGCCCGGGTAAGACGTCGGCAGGGCCGACACCACTTCGATGACGCCCGGCTCGCCCGGGTCCGCCACGGACCAATCGGACGGTCGGCGGATCACCACATCGGCGAAATTCGGGCAGTACATCCACCCGTCATCGCCCTCGATGAAGGTCGATCCGATCTGTTCCACCATGCCGTAGAAACTGCGGACGCGTTGCAGGCCGGTGCGGGAATGCCACTCGCGCTTGAACGAATCGTTGTCGACCGCTGCGCTCTCCAGCTTCTTCCATCCGCCGGAGTGGATGAGGACCCCCTGCGAGAAGTCGACCTCGCCGTCAGCCAGCGCCTTCAGCAGGTACTGCCAGACCATGAAGGTGAATCCGAAGATCAGGAACGGCTGTCCCTTGTGCTTGTCGAGGAACGACTTGAGCAGCTCCCGATCCAGATCCATCTCGTCATCGAGCAGCCAGGTGTGACTTCGACCGAACGTCATCATGCCGATCACTCCGGCCGCACGGGCCGAGAACGAGGACCGCGAACTGATGACGGATTTCGTGTCGACGATCAGCATCGGGAGCCGTTCCGGGCCAAGAACGGTCTGCATGACGGCGCTCAGCGCGCGCTGCTGGCGATTGGCGTTCTCGACGTCCAGATTGATACGACTGACCGCCTGTCCTGTGGTCCCACTGGAGGTCAGCACCTTCACGATTTCTGCACGGGGAACGCTGGCCAGATCGAGCTCCTTGAAAGCGCGAACCGGCAAGTAGGGCAGCCCGGCAATGCCTCCGGTCGCCGGGTTCGGGAACCCCCCGCTGTCGATGAGCGCCCCGAATGGTGCGTTTGCACGTCGGTGGAACTGAAGCGTGTCTTTAACAAGCGGAAGGAGTCGCGACTCCCGGTCACCCCGCGTGAAGGAGAACTGAGGCGCCTCGATGAGAGACTCGATCGTCAAGTCCGCACCGCCGATCTCAGCGCTTGATAGTTGATCTTGCCGCTGGACAGCAACGGGATCTCATCGACCGTGTGCACACGGACACCCGACGGATGCACACGGATGTAACTCGACAGCTCGGAGCGAAGGGATTCCGGGTCTTCGAGTGGCGCCTGAACGAAGACATCAACGCGATCCTCCCCCTGCACCGCGGTTCCGTTGACGCGGGAAGCGAGCCAACGGTCGATGTCGTCAAGAGAGACGCGCACTCCGAAGATCTTCACGATTCGTTTGCTGCGTCCTGTGATGAAGAGGGCGCCGTCGCACAGATATCCGAGATCACCCGTGGCCAGCACACCGCCGAGGTCATCCCCGCGCGAAAGGTCGCTCACGTTCTCCGCGTAGCCCATCATCACGTTCGGCCCGGAATAGACGACCTCGCCCTCGCCGTGCTCGTCCGCGTTCACGATGGAGAGACTCCCGCCGGAAACAGGCTCACCGGCCGTTGAGATCTCCATGCGAAGCAGTTCGGGCCGAGTGATGGTCATGCGCGCGGTGGCCTCGGTCTGTCCGTACATCACGAAGAACTTGGCTCCAAGTCGTTCGGTCATGTCCAGGAAGTGTTCACGCAACTCGTCCGACAGTCGGCCGCCCGCCTGCGTGAGGTATCGCAGAGATGGGTATTGTGCGGCATCCCACCGCATCTGCTTCAGCATGCGATACGTAGTCGGTACGCCGGCGAAGCTCGTGGCCCCGAACTGTGTCACTTCACGCCAGAACGGCTGAGCCACGACGGACTCGTTGGTGAGGATGAGGCTCGCACCCCGTATCAGGTGACTGTTGATCACCGAGAGCCCGTACGTGTATGACGGCGGGAGGGACGTGATCGCCCGCTCCGTTTCGCCGATTCCGAGACCGTCGGCAATGGACTCTGCGTTGCTCAGCACCGCCGTCCTGCTCAGGCGTACCAGCTTCGGGCTCCCGGTCGATCCCGAGGTGGTCAGCAGCAGTGCGAGATCCGGATGCGCGTCCGCCGCCTGCCCATCGGCCGCCTGCCAGTCGATCGGGGCGTGCGGGGCCTCGGTGCGCGAGAAGCCGTGAACGTCGAACGGCACGTTCGCGATGGCCGCAGGACGGTAGCGCGCGGCGAGATCCTCGACGTACTCGTGCGTCGCGTCGCGGTCGATCAACAGCACGGGATGTCCCCCGTCGACGCAGGCCGCATAGGTTTCGATGGCGGGCAACGTGTTCTCGATGCGCAACATGACGATGCCGCGGGCGACGCGCCGCATTGCCTGTGCTGAGTCGCGTAGTGACTGGTACGTCAGCGACGAGTCGCCATCGATCAGAGCGGTCGCCGATGCCGGTCCGCTCAGGAGATTGTCCACGGTCATGCCAGCCTGATCCCTCCGTCGATGCGCAACGTCTGTCCCGTGATGAACTTCGCATCTTCTGTGCAGAGGAAACTCACCGCCCCGGCGACATCGTCTACTCGGCCAAGGCGCCCGAGAGGAGTCACCGCCACCAAGTCCGAGCGGGCCTCGTCGGACAACGACTCGATGAGGTCCGTGTCGATGATGCCCGGGATCACCGCGTTGACGCGGATGCCGCGTGGCCCGAGTTCCTTGGCCGCACTACGCGCAATGCCTGACACGGCCGCCTTCGAAGCGCTGTAGACAACCTGCCCGCCGGCACCGTCCTCGCCCGCGATGGACCCGAACAGGACGATCGAGCCGGTGCGCTTCCTCGCCATGACCCGCGAGGCCGCCTGCGTCGTATAGATGGCGCCGGCGATGTTCGTCCCGAGCACGTCCGACACCAGGGGTTTCGTGATCATACCCAGCGGCGCATCCTTCATGATGCCCGCACAAGCGACGACCGCATCCAGCCCGCCGGCACCGCGAGCGAATGCCCCGATGGCGCGTACCGTCGCGTCAGGATCCGTGACGTCGAAGGCGCACGGGACTGCATCCTCGCCTAACCTCACTGCTGCGGATGCGACAGCCTCGGGATCACGGCCGTTGACGCCCACGACCCAGCCAGACGCATGAAACCGGCGCGCGACTTCGAAGCCGATGCCACGTGTCGAACCTGTGACGAGGACTGACCTGCGTTCAGAGTTCGTCGACACCGTGCTCCCTGAGCAACTCGATCGCCCTGTCGTAGCTCGACAAGGCAATCACTTGCTCAGTGGTGAACATCACGTCGTACTCGCCCTCGATTTCAGCGATCAGCGCCATGTGACCGATGGAGTCCCACTCCGGAATCGCACGGTACTGGAGAGTCGTGACGTCGACCCGGTCGCCCAGATCCAGCCCGCGTCGGAAGGCGCCGGTCAGCTTGTTGGATTCGGACACGAATTGAGTCTCGCTTTCACACGGTCGGGGTTGAGGCGGAACCCGTTCATCATAGGCCACCGGCTCGGCACCCTCTGATTGCATGGCCTGCGCCTGCTGCATTCCGAACGGGCACAGCGGTCGTACGAGGCTCGAAACGGTAGGCGTGATTGAGAGGTTCAGCGCCCACCCCGTCGCACGAACTGCGAACGTTCATCCCTGAGGAGTTGGAAAGCGGGTACCGCCAAGATGCAGGTCACGACGAGTTCGCTGATCGCCAGTGCCATGGCCACGCCGACAAGGCCCAGCACGAGGCCCAACACGACCATCGCCCCGATGCCGATCAACGCCGACAAGACGGTGGCGATCACGACGACACCCGTCTTGTTCCCCGGTATCAACAGGTTGCGTATGAACGGCGTTGCGACCGAGATGCTCAAATACGCCACCCCATACCAGAAGAAGACCGGCTCGGACGGAACCACGGAGCCGCCGAAGAGCAGCATGGCGATCCAGGGGCCGCCGATCGCCAATACGCCGCCCCCGACGAGTCCAAGCCCGAGGTGCGCCGCGATACTCGCGATCTGACGCCGATACCGGCCCTCCGCCGGCGCACACTCGAGC
This sequence comes from Humibacter antri, assembly GCF_054777235.1. Classification (NCBI taxonomy): domain Bacteria; kingdom Bacillati; phylum Actinomycetota; class Actinomycetes; order Micrococcales; family Microbacteriaceae; genus Humibacter; species Humibacter antri. The sequence goes on from NZ_BAAHAW010000028.1 coordinate 127,106, forward strand.
ACCCAGCCCTGCAATGCGTTACCGACGACGACGACCGCCGTCAACCCGAACCGATAGACCCGGTCCGCCGACACGAGCCCTGCCACCCCGGCGAGCCCGGTCGTCGCTCGGGCGATCGGCACCGGAGCGGACGAGTATGCTCCACCGGACGCGTCGATGACCGCGGGGCCGGCGTTGCGCCGGAACACACCGCCCAGGCCGAGCGTCGCCGCTGGGGGGAATGAGCTCTCTCTGAAGAGCGAGCGGCACATGAGGTAGATTCCGATCATCGTCGCAAGTCCCATGAACACGGGGTAGAGGATGATCTGGCCAGTCAGAAGGATAGCGACGGCCGCAAGAATCATGGCGACTGTGATCGGGATGGTCTCGTACCTCATGACCAGCGACGGCTTGGAGACGCCGACCCCGTACCAGGAGACGGTCATACCGCCCAATGCCGTGGCCACAGCCACCAGAGCGCCGACCCACCGATATCCGTCTGCCGAGATCGCGAATGCGATCGATCCGAGCACGATGGACGTGACCGCGAAGGCGACTCCGCGCGTCCAGAGGCTTTGGGCGAAGACCAGCTTTCGACGGTTCTCGTCCTTTTCAAGAGCGACCCGAGCGGCGCCGATCGCGTTCCAGCCGAAGCTCGTCGTGTACACGCCGAATGCGCCGAGCGATTGACCGATCCCGACGCTCGCCCATCCATCCACTCCGCCTACTCGAGCGACGATCGGCAGCACGAGAAGAGGCGCCACGAACGCAACCAGGGGGATGGTGGTGAAGCCGAACAACCTCCGCGCGAGCGATGTGCCACTCGATGCTCGCCCGTCTGGCTGCGTCACGATGAAAGGGTCCCGAACGCGAGATGCGCTTCGGTGCGGACAGCAGCCGATGTCGCTTCGTTCACGTGAGGACCCTATCCGTTCACGATCGGTAAGGCATGCACTATGGCTTCGGTGTAGCCGTCGGCGGCACTACTGCCTTCTGCACGAGAGCGCGTATCTGGTCGTAGTTCGGGTCGCTCGGATCGATCGTCGGCGGCACCAGCTCGAGGTTCTGCACCGGAAGCTGCCGCGTCTTCATGCCCAGATCCACGAAGTACCCGAGCATCGACTGCGGAATATCGGTCTTCATCACCTGCTGCCCCGCCTTGGCGATGTCTTGAAACTTCGTCACAACGTTGACCGGCGTGAACTGCTTGAGGATGGCATCCTCGAGGATGCGCTGCCTGGCCATGCGGTCGTAGTCGCTCGTCGATTCACGTGAGCGCGCATACCACTGGGCCGTGTACCCGTTCATGTGCTGATCGCCCGGGTACACCCATCCGGTCACGCCGTTGCCCTGTGCGTCACCACCGATCGGCAGCTTCTCCTTCACATCGATCTGCACACCGCCGAGCGCATCCACCAGCTGCGCGAAGCCCTCCATGTCGATGAGCACGTAGTACTGGATCTTGAGCCCGGTCACGCCCTCCAACGCGTCGCGCATCGCCTCGATACCCGGCTGACTGTTCCGCTTGGTGGCGTTGGGGTACAGCTTCGCCTTGTAGAGCTCGACCTCGGTGTAGATGGAGTTCAGCTGGCAGACGTCGACATCGCAGTTGCCGTTGTACCCGTAACCGTCGGGGTAGATCTTCTGCATCGGCGAGCCGTCTCTGAACGGCACCGGGTCGAGGTCGCGCGGAACGCCGATGGAGACGGCCTGTCCTGTGTTCGAGTCGATGCTGAGCACTGACATGCTGTCCGGCCGCATGCCGTCTCTACCGGGTCCGGCGTCCCCGCCGAGCAGCATGATGTTGTACCGGCCGTGTGCCGGTGGTTCGGATGCCGCCGCCGAGAATATTCCGGAAAGGGCGCCTCGCGCGGATCCCGCGAGCACCGCGCCATATGCTGCGCTTCCCGAGACCGCAACAAGAAGCAGCACGGCGAATGCAGCGATGCCCGCTCGCGCCGGCGGGTGAGCCCTCACCAAACGGACTAGCCGCAACGTGTCAAGCGTGAGCACCACCCAGAGAATCGCATACAGAGCGAGCAGGACCTGCACTGCCCAAAGCGCGAACGTCTGCGTGAAGAACCCGACCATCGCCGTCGGCCGCACGAGGTACACGATGAAGATCGCGAGGGCCGCCAGCCACAGAATGAGAGTGGCGATGAGCCCGAATCGCCCCAGCTTGCGATTGCCGGCAAGCACTTGGGCACTGCCCGGCATGAGCAGATTGAGCGCGACGAGCCACCAACCCCTGCGCGTCATCAGGTCTCGGGAGCCCGCATTCGGATATCGGATCGGGTTCGCGATCGTCATAGCGCGCGGTGCAGTTCGGCGTTCTTCTGTTCCACGAGGTCGATGAGGCCTGCGGCGTAGTCGGCGAGCCGCTGGGCGAGAGCGTCGTCACCGATGCCCAGGATGCGCGCCGCGAGTATGCCCGCGTTCTTCGCCCCACCGATCGCGACGGTGGCGACCGGGATACCGGCCGGCATCTGCACGATCGAGAGCAATGAGTCGAGTCCGTCCAGCTTGGCGAGCGGAACGGGAACGCCGACGACGGGAAGCGTGGTCACGGAGGCCAGCATCCCGGGAAGAGCCGCGGCACCGCCCGCTCCCGCGACGATCACCTTGATGCCGCGGGCGGCGGCATCCTTCCCGAACGCGATCATCTTCTCCGGTGTGCGGTGCGCGGACACGACCTCGACCTCGTACGGCACACCGAACTCCGTAAGCGCCTCCCCGGCGGCCTTCATCGTGGGCCAGTCCGAGTCGGACCCCATCACGATCGAGACGACGGGAGGCTCAGTGGAGTTAATGCCGGGCATGAAATCCAGGCTAGGTGTCAGCCTTCGAAGAATGCCGCTGCGCCACGCGCCTGGTACGCGACCTCGTCGAGGTCGTCTCCGCACACCGTGACGTGTCCGACCTTGCGACCCGGTCGCGAATCCTTCTGATAGCTGTGGAACTTCGCGGTGGGATGCTCGCGCATGGCATCCGCATACCGGTCCGGCATGGTCGCACCGGTTGGGCCACCGAGCACGTTGATCATCATCGACCATGGCCGCACGGTGCCGGTGGCGCCCAGCGGGAGGTCGAGCACGGCACGCAGGTGCTGCTCGAACTGACTGGTGGTCGAACCGTCGATCGTCCAGTGGCCGCTGTTGTGCGGCCGCATGGCGAGCTCGTTGACGAGCACTCGGCCGTCGCGCGTCTCGAAGAGTTCGACCGCCATGGCACCCGTGACCCCGAGGCCTTCGGCGATGCGGAAGGCGATGTCTTCGCTGAGTTCAGCGACTCGGCCGGCAGCACCGGGAGCCGGAGCGACCACCTCCGCACAGATTCCGTCACGCTGCACGGTCTCCACGACCGGCCACGCGACGATATCGCCCGAAGGCCGACGCGCCACCTGCTGAGCCAGCTCCCGACGGAAATCGACGAGTTCCTCGACCAGCAGGGAACCGCCGTTTCCGTCTTCAGCGAGCGCGGTGAGCCAGTCGTCGGCCTCGGTCGCGCCGCCGATCACGCGAACTCCCTTGCCGTCGTAACCGCCACGTGCCGTCTTCACGACGGCCCTCCCGCCGTGATCCTTCAGAAAGCCGTCGAGCTGCTCGGGGTTCTCCACTGCCGCCCAATCCGGAACCGGGAGCCCGAGCTCCGAGAGCTTCTGTCGCATGAGCAGCTTGTCCTGGGCGTACTGCAACGCATTGGGACCAGGGTGCACCGGGATGCCCTCCTCGACCAGCGCACGGAGCACCGGCTGCGGGACATGCTCGTGGTCGAACGTGACGACATCCACCGTGCGCGCGAACTCCAGCACCGTGTCGAGATCCCGATAGTCACCAACGGCCGACGCCGCGATCGCGGCCGACATACCGGCCGTTTCGGCCAACACTCGGATGCCTATTCCGAGTTCGAGCGCCGCCGGAATCATCATCCGTGCGAGCTGTCCACCACCGATCACCCCGACTGTCTTCGCCACCGTGAAATCTTATCGGCGACTGAGGTGAGAGCAGAGCGAGCTTGCTCGCTCTGCCGAGCCGATGGAGCCGGTGAGCGCGCACGCGCGATATCCGGCACGGCAGGCGAGAAGCGGTGCCGGTAGCTGTTCCGCTCTCCGTCCTGAACAACCACTCTGTACACCTACTCACGGTCCCTCGCCAAGTGCTAGGTCGCTCACAAGTGTCTTCGTTACGCTCAGCGTGCATTCGTCCGACCCGCAAGGTCGGGCGTGAAGACGAACAATCGACCGGGGCAGGAAGCGTCTCAGCATGACTCAGATCGATGAAAGCAGCCCCGACACCCAAGGGCACGAGGCCACGCTCAAGTCGCGCTGGCTTCCTCAATTGCTGCAATTGATCAAGTTCGGGGCAGTTGGCGGCGTCGGTGTCGTCGTCAACTTCGCCGTGTTCAACGGGTTGTGGCTGACCGTGTTCAACCCGGCGACCATGCCGCACGGCCCGCTGCTGGCGACGATCGTCGCCACCCTCGCCGCCATAGTCGTGAACTGGCTGGGTAATAGATACTGGGCGTTCTCAGGCGATCGCCAGCGCAATACGGCCCGTGAGGGTCTGGAGTTCCTCGCGGCAAGCCTTATCGGAATGCTCGTTCCGCTGTTCTGCATCGTCGTTTCGCGATACGTGCTCGGGTTCCACTCGCTACTGTCCGACAACATCGCGAACAATGTCGTCGGCCTTGTGCTCGGCACGGTGGTCCGCTACTTGCTGTACAAGTTCTGGGTGTACTCACCGCGGCGCGCTGCCGCTCGTTCCGACGCCGCGACAGCATCCGCGAAGACCGCCGCGGATGCGTAAGCCCCGGCGTGACCGCCGAGGCCGCACTTGAATAGTGTTGGGCCGGGGCTGAGGCCCGCATCGTTGCCGGCCGTTCAGTTGGGCTGCTCGGTCTGCTCCATCGGCAACGATCCCGTCGTCCATCCGGATGAGTACAAGCGCTGACTGTTCTCCATCAGGTCGTGCAGCGCCTCGGTCACGACTTCGGCATGCGGAACGTCTCGCAGCCGCGCAACCGTCTTCTGGTCCATCACGCCGATCACGATCGTGCCGCTTCGGAAGATGCTCTGCGGCCATGAGGTGCGAAGCGTGACCGTGTAGCCCCGACTGTGCAGCAGTTCGCGGCGCTCCCGCACGAACAGTCCGGTGCGCACGATCAATCGACGCGTCGTGACCGTGTAACGAGTCGTGAGCCAGCCGCCCAACGGCAGCAGGAACAGGAAGATGGCGATGAGCAGGGCCGCGACCCAGACTGCAAGACGGATCCATCCGCCGAACGCAGACCCGAAGTATGCCGCAGCACCGCAGACGATGATCAAGGCTACCGACGGCCAGAACATCCTGCGGACATGCTGGCGCAGCCGGGCCACCACACGCTCCGCTGGCGGTACTCCGTATCCGTCGGTCAGCGCCATAGGCCCATTAATACCGCAGGTGGGTCACATCTCCCGCTGAGACCGCCGTGCGGCGCCCGCTGGAATCGACCACGAGGCGCCCGCCGACATCGAGTTCATCGGCGATGCCGATCAGGTCTGCGCCGCCCGGGAGCTGCACACGGACTGCGCGGCCGAGCGTCGAGCAGGCTGCCGCCACCGCCGACCGCAGACCCGACGCATCTGCATCGCCCGTCGCCGTCGCGAAACGATCGTAGAGCTCACGAAACACCTTCAGGTACGCGGCCAGCACGCTGTCCATACCAGTCTCGGCTCCCGCGATCAGCATCGAGGTGGCCGTCGGCACGGGGAGATCCTCGGCGGTGATCGTAAGGTTCACTCCCGCGCCCACGATGACCGTGTCGCCCGGTTGCGCCTCTGCAAGGATTCCGCACACCTTGCGTCCGTCGATGAGCACGTCGTTCGGCCACTTCAGTTCGGTGCGCGCACCCAGCGACTCGAGCGCCTCCGTCATCGCCAGCCCCGCCAGGAGCGGTAGCCAGCCCTTCGCCTCTGCACCCAAGATCCCGGCCCGCGCGGGCCGCAGCAAGACGGAGATCGCGAGCATCGTTCCAGCGGGAGCCGACCACTCGCGACCGAGGCGGCCCCGCCCGGCGGTCTGATTGTCGGTGACCACGACACTGAACTCGGGCCACTCCGAGCGGGAGCCCTCGCGCACGAGAGCAGCGAGCTCGTCGTTCGTGGAGTCTGCTTGGTCGAGCACGACAAGACGGCTCGCGGTTCGCGCTGAACAAAGAAAGGTCACGCTGCATTCTCCTACCGCCGCGATTTCGCGGCGCACGTGGCGCTAACGTCCCCGGGCACATGTGCGTCGTAGTGTGGACGGAGTGCCGCGGGCGATCGGCACCCCAGGGGGGACTAATTGGGCAACTTGCGCGGCTCGCGCCGTATGCTCTTCGTCGTGACCGCCGCGATCGCGGCCATCTGCGTGAGCGTTCCGCTCACGGGCATGGCCGGGGCGGTCCAGGCGCACCCGGCGCTCGAACCTACTGGAACGGCGACCGCTACGCCTACCCCAACGCCAACGCCAACCAGCAGTTCCACCCCGCCAACCAGCAGTTCCACCCCGCCGAGTAGCTCGTCCACGCACCCCGGCGGCGCCGATCCGTCATTGGCGGTGATGAACGCCACCCACGATCACGCGATGGGTTCGACGATTCCGAAGGCGACGATCCCGCGCACGCGATCCGGGACGAGACTCTTCGCGCAGCCGCTTGTCGCCGGTCAGCCTTCAGGTACGCCGGGTCTCGACGTGAGCGGGTGGCAGACCCTCACTCTGACGGATTGGCAGACCGCATTCGCCAATGGGGCGAGATTCGCTTATGTCAAGGCGACGGAAAGCACCGATTACACGAGCAGCCAATTCAGCGAACAGTACAGCGACTCCTATGCTGCGGGGCTGATGCACGGGGCGTACCACTTCGCAACCCCGAACACTTCCTCGGGTGCCGCCCAAGCGAACTATTTCGTCTCCAACGGTGGCGGTTGGAGCCCAGACGGGCACACCCTTCCCCCGCTTCTCGACATCGAGTACAACCCGTACGGTGCCACCTGTTATGGGATGTCCCAGGCGGCGATGGTCGCGTGGATACAAGATTTCTCGAACACGGTTCTTGCCCGAACGGGTCGTCTGCCCGCGATCTACTCGACGACGGATTGGTGGACACAGTGCACGGGCAATAGTTCGGCGTTCTCAGGCAACCCTCTTTTCATCGCTCGATACACGACATCCGGGTCTCCAGGCACCCTGCCGGGGAGTTGGTCGAACTACGCCTTCTGGCAATGGGCCGACAGCGGTGTCTTTCCCGGAGATCAGGACGTCTTCAACGGCAACCTCACGCAACTCGCAGGCATCGCATCGAGCCAGAGCACGACACGCACCTCGCCGATCATCGCCGGCGACTTCAACCACGACGGCAAGACCGACCTACTCGCCACCAAACCCGACGGAACCC